>JBDKJS010000001.1:0-12315 GCA_039806065.1 Bacteroidota bacterium
AAAGCTGAATATTACGGAAAACTGTTTGGATAGGCACTTGAATGAAAAAGGTGATCAACCTGCAATTGTTTGGGAACCAAATGATCCGTTTGAAAAATCAAGGACCCTTACCTATACCGAACTTTATAATAATGTGCTCGCGCTAACTGCTGTTCTCCGTAAAATGGGAGTTAAAAAGGGCGATCGTGTATGTATCTATATGGGAATGGTACCTGAGTTGGCTGTTGCAATGTTAGCTTGTGCAAGAATAGGAGCCATTCATTCAATTATTTTTGGTGGATTCAGTGCACAATCCATAAAGGATAGAGTAGTGGATGCTTCGGCAAATTTTATTATTACCTGCGATGGTGCTTTTAGAGGTAATAAATCTATTGAACTAAAAAGTGTGGTAGATGAAGCAGTAGCAGAATTAGATCACGTAGAAAAGATTTTAGTTTATCAAAGAACAGGATGTGAAATAGAAATGCATGGCGAGCGCGATATTTGGTGGCACCAAGCAATAGCTGAACTAAAAGAAGAAGAATTGATAATGCAAGCTGAAGAAATGGATGCTGAAGATATGCTCTTTATCCTTTATACAAGTGGATCAACCGGTAAACCCAAAGGTGTAGTCCACACCACAGGAGGGTATATGGTTTGGGCTAATTATACATTTAACAATGTATTTCAGTATCAAGATAAACAAGTTCACTTTTGTACGGCTGATATAGGTTGGATTACTGGGCACTCATATATTGTATATGGACCACTAAGCGCTGGTGCTACTACACTTATGTTTGAAGGAGTTCCAAATTTTCCTGACGCTGGACGATTTTGGGAAATCATCGATAAACATCAAGTGAATATTTTTTATACTGCCCCTACTGCCATAAGATCATTAATGACCTCCAATATTGATTTTGTTAAAAAAGCAAAATTAGATTCATTGAAAGTGATTGGTAGTGTAGGCGAACCAATTAACGAAGAGGCATGGCATTGGTATAATGAAAATATAGGTAAAAAGAATTGCCCCTTGGTAGATACATGGTGGCAAACTGAAACAGGTGGGATCATGATTTCTAACCTAGCTGGTGTAACTCCTCAAATTCCAGCGCATGCCACGCTTCCTCTTCCAGGAATTCAACCTTGTCTTATGGATGAAAATGGAAATGAAATTGGGGAAACCATAGCCTCAGGAAATTTATGCATAAAATTTCCTTGGCCAGGCATGATTCGCACTACTTATGGAGATCATGAGCGATGCAGATTGACATATTTTGCCACCTACAATGGTTATTATTTTACGGGCGATGGATGTGTGCGAGATGCAGAGGGAAATTATAGAATTACTGGTAGGGTTGATGATGTGTTAAATGTAAGTGGCCATAGAATAGGAACGGCTGAATTAGAAAATGCCATCAACATGCACCCCCGCATAGCTGAAAGTGCAGTAGTGGGGATTCCACATGATATCAAAGGCCAAGGGATTTACGCATTCGCGGTAATAAATGGGAATTATAATGACCAATCAGAGATTGCTATGGAAATTATTTCTTTAATTCAAAAACGAATTGGTGCTATCGCCAAACCGGATAAAGTTCAATTAGTTAAAGGGCTACCCAAAACTAGAAGTGGTAAGATAATGAGGAGAATCTTAAGAAAAATTGCAGAAGGTGAAAGAGAACAAATTGGTGATACCAGCACATTACTAGATCCACAAATAGTGTTAGATATACTGGCTGGTAGAATAGCGTAATTAAATTAGTTATTGATAGCGGAAGCATAAAGTGTGGCAGCATAACTTTTTCTACTCTTAGTAATTAACTCTACCATTTTTAATTGTGCATTAATGTAATTAGATTCTCTAGTATTAACTAAAAATAGGGAACTCTCTCCTAAATTAAACATCTCTTTCTCTGAATTGAATAATATTGTTTGATTTTCTACTGTTTGCGTAGCTAATTTTATTTGATCATTTAGTGATTGATATTGATTGATGTTGCTCAAAACCTTATTTTTTATTTCTAAATTTTTAAATGACAAGTTTAAGTTTGCTTCTCTTAGCTTTAATCTAGTCAGTTTTAAAGACCCTCTTTCTTTTCTTAAAAATAAGGGCATGTAAAAGTTCGCACCTATTTTATAATTGCTTGTATTATAATCAGCAAGTGGATTGCTGCCAATGGCTTCTGTTATGAAATTATAATTAATATTTACAATTGGCTTTAACTGCTCTTGCTTCAGTTTTTTTTCAATCAGCAAGTCGTTAATTTTTAATTCGTAGGTCTTAAGTTCCGGATGATTAATTACAACGCTATCTATATTAAAATTGATCACCGTTGGGTAGCTACTGATTAAAATTTCTTGATTGTAAGCAGGTGGAGCTATGCCAATCCCAAGTTCGAGTGGTTGTAAATTTGAATCCCAAAGATGAGTTTCAAGCTGTAATTTGCTATTTTGAAGTTCTACCGTGGCTTGGGTTAATCTCATCTCTATATTTTGCAGTTGAATTGCTGCTTCAATAGTATCTATACTTGGTCTGTCACCTAATAATGCATTTAATTTAATAGCCTCATATCGATCTTTACTAACTAACAAAGTATTTTGAAGAATGGCTACAGCATTCCAATCATTAAACCAATTCCAATAATCGACAGCAGCATCATATAGAAGCTTGTTTAAAATCAGTTGTTGTTCTGCCTCAGTCATGGCCTTGTAGAGCTTCGCCTGACGTAAGGCCGCTCTACGTTGATCTATAAATAAATTTTGACCTATTGGTAAGGCTATTCCACTATATAATAGTCCAGCATCTGGTACAGATCTTTCTGGATTAATTTCAATCCCACTTGAATTATCAATACCAGTTTTTAATTCAATTCCGTACCATGTTGGAATTTTTATCTCTGCATTAGTGTATTGATAATAATTTTTATCATTAAATTGTTTTTGTTCGGTAGAGCCTGCTATGGCTGGATCAAAAGAGCCACGAGCTTGCAACACGGAAGCAATTCCTTTCTCAACAGCTATTTCAGCTTGTTTAGCAGTAGGATGGTTTGCTGCAACAGTTTTTAAAAAATCATTAATACTTAAGTAGGATAATGAATCGGGTGCGCTAAATACAATTAGCTGCATCACAATGGCAATCAAGATTAAAAGTATCCTCTTCATTATATTATTATTTAATATTATTTTTATAGTAATCCGGAGGAAATCCATTAATTTGGCGCCACATTTCGTATCCAAGTGCCACATCTTTTAGCAGTATCATGGCATTTGCCCCTGCACCCACTCTTACTTCTTTTGGCCATGGGTAATCTTCGGGATCTGGTTTTATTAGAAGTCGAAATTTACCATTGCTGCTCATGAAATTATCAATCGCAACAACTTCACCGCCATATGTTCCGTAACTTACATTAGGCCAACCAGAAAAAACGATCGCAGGCCATCCGTCAAATTGGATTCTCACTTTTTGATTTTTCTCTATTAGCGGAACATCTATTGGTTTAATATATAATTCTACAGCCAAGTCTGATTTTGCAGGCATGATACTTACAATCTCATCTCCTTCTTTTATTGTTTCTCCTATACCGTAATTAATTGCTTTCGTAATATAGCCATCCACTGCGCTAGTTATATAATAGAGCCCTGTTCTCACTGCATAGTTACTATATTGGTTTTGCAATTTTGTTACACTCGCTTCTGCATCATACATACTTGAAAGCGCGGCATATTTTTCCGATTCACTTTTTGATATTTTGTCTCTAAATTCAGCCTCTATAGTAGATAGTTCGATTTCACTATTGAGGTATTCATTCCGGCTTGCCAACAGCTTACTTTCTTGTGATATTTTTTTTGCTAACGCCTCTTGAATTTTCAAACGTCTGCTTTCAAGTTCAGTCAATGATTTGAGTCCCTTTTTATATAATTCTTCCATTCGCGCTAATTGATCGTTTGCAATATTGAAATTCGTATTTGCAGCAATTAAATCGATGCTGTCCATTTGAATTTTCAACTCTGCTTGCTTTAACTTATTAAAAGCTTGTTCCTTTTTGAGCACTGCTGCCCTCTGTAAAGCTGAAATTTGATTATCCTGAGCCTTTACTTTTTCCATATAAGAACTTACGGAAAGCTTTTTGGCGTCTACTTGATCTTCTGTTCTTTCCAAAAGTTTTGGATCAAAATAGTCATCCTTAATTTCTGAAATAAATAAAATAGTATCGCCTTTTTTAACTTGGTCTCCTTCCTGTACGTACCATTTTTCAATTCTTCCAGCTATTACACTATGAATGGTTTGCGGTCTTTGATCCGGCCTTAGGGCGTTCACATTTCCTGTAGCCCGTATATTTTGTGTCCATGGGAAAAATAATAGTATGGTGATCATGCAAAGTAAGAGTGTAAAGGTTTGTTTGAAAACCTCTTTGTAATCCCTGCCTTCAACGATCTTTAAGGATGAGTAATTATATATTTCCTTGTTTGGATTAATTCCTTTCTCTGATATGTTTAGCATTTTCGTTTAGTTTAAAATAATTTTTCTATCGCAGCGAGAGCTTAAATATTGGTCGGCACTGGCGGCTATGAGCGTCCAATTATTCTCATTGTTTACTAAAAAGTCGATTATTTTTTTTCGTTCTATTGGTTCAATAAAATTAAGTCCCGACTTTAATAGTATTAGTTTAGGCTTGGTAACAATCATTCTGCAGAGAATAATTTTTTGAATGATACTGCCTGGCAGGTTGGCTCCTTCAGCATCAACCTTAGTGTTGAGGCCCAGCGGTAAGGATTTTATAAAGTTACTTAATCCCAATTCATTTACAGCCCATAATACGCTTTCTATATCCGCTTCGGCTCGTAGCAAAGTAATGTTGTCCATTAAGGTGCCTTGGAATAGGATTTCATTTGCTAAATTGTTGCCTAGATGATTGCAAAAATTTTCATAGTTGTAATTACCTAAAGGGAGATTGTTGACTATGACACTTCCCGATTGAGGTTGGATAATTCCAGCTAGTAAATAGAGGAGTGTGGTTTTGCCACTCCCGTTTTCACCGTCTATGCAGATGCGCTCCCCTTCATTTATTTGAATGCTGAAATTTTTTATAATCTTTTCTTGTTGTTCGGGATAGCTAAAATTTACTTGATGCATTTCTACTGCTAAGCCTTTACAATTGACTGTTAAAGCTAAATTGGTTCCCTCGTTTTCTTTGATCGGAAGGTCTGTTACTTGACCTATTTTTTCGAGTGAGGCAAGTACATCATATATACTTTCTAAACTTAAAATTAATTTCTCAATGGATTCCAACATGAGAAGGATAATAATTTCCGCAGCTACAAATTGCCCAATATTCATCTGTTGGTTAAATACTAAAATTCCTCCTGCAATAAGTAGGGTAGCGGAAATGATTGATTTAAAAACAATCAGTATAATGTATTGCCGCCTTAATACTTGGTAGTGATCCTCACGGGCTGCTAAATATCCATGTACATTTTCATTAGTCTTAATATTGGGAAGCTCTGTAGTGCCTGCTAATTTGAAAGTATCACGTACACGAGCCAGTTCTTCTAACCAGTGTACCACACTATATTTAAATTTGCTTTCTGATAGGCTAGTGGCTATTCCTCGTTTAATGGTAAGTTTGAAGATGGCATACACTAATATTAACAATACAAAACTAAATGAAATGAAAAGTGGATGGTATAAGGAGAGGAGTATGAGCCCAAAAAGAATTTGTAAGGCTGCCGTAGGAAACTCAAGTAGCACCTTTGAAAGACCTTTTTGAACGCTTAATACATCAAATAGTCTGTTCATGAGTTCAGGAGCATATGCTTTATACAAAGCTTCAAACTTTATGCGAGGAATTCTATAAGTGAATTCGAAGGCTGTTTTAGCAAAAATTTTCTGTTGCAAGTTTTCTGAGATCCTAATCTGCAATAATTTTAAATAGCCTGTTAATATTATACCACCAATAACCAGTACGATAAGTATCATCCAAGAAGTGGATGTTCTTCCGCCTTGAATTAGGTTGATGATTGCTTGAACTCCTAAGGGTAATGATAGGTATACTACTCCGTGGAATATTGCATAAACGTAAATGTTCGATATTTCTTTTTTGTTGTTACGGAGCAACCCGTAAAATCTTTCTAAAGGTGTTTTCATGCTTGAGGTTTTAAACTTTTTATTACAAGTTCATGGTAGAATTTGGTAATATGAGCTTGCCCGTTACTTTTATCCATTAATGTTGGCAGGTGTTGCGTGAAAAAAATTTGATGATTAGCCCCTTCTATAATTGTAGAAACGAGCATCTGTGGATATTTGTAATTCGGATTTATATCTCGAATAATCGTACTAAACCGGTCTAAAAATTCTTTGTAATTTTTAAATGCACCTAATTTATAGTACTTTTCAGCATCTTTAGTATAATATGCTTTCGAACTTTCTGTATTTAAAACCTTTTGTAGTTTATTAATATCAAATAAAGTGTTTTTTATCTCCGGACCTTCTTCGGTTATTAATTGAATGGCTTTTTCTAGACGCTTCTCGGCTGATGGTATATTGGAGGTCGAGAGCATTAGCTTATATTCCATCCATCCCCAGTACCAATCAATCAAATATAGGAGCAGTCGATGTTTATTGTCAAAGTATCTGTAAATGGAGGCTTCAGTCGAGGCAATTTTCTCGCCCAATTTTCTAAAAGTAAAATTTTCAAAACCGTTTCTTTCTAAAAGATCTAATCCATGGTAGAGTATTTTTTGTCCTAACTCACTTGTTATTGGATCCTTTAAGTATAAGTTGTTATTTACTTCTACTTTTAACTTGGCAAGTAATTCTTTCATATTTGTTAATATTGCTTTGCATTCTGTTAGTAATGCTAACAAGGTTCATGCCATCTAGTTTTATGCGATAGTAGATTTAACATCAATTAAGACTTTAATTCTTAGATGAGTTGAATTAGAATGCTATCCTGTTGAAACTGAATGATGAAAAAAATCAATAAATTATTTAAAAAAGTTGTAGCAATTTGAAAATAAACTATATTTGCACTCCTAAAATTTTCAAAGGGAGCATAGCTCAGCTGGTTCAGAGCATCTGCCTTACAAGCAGAGGGTCACAGGTTCGAATCCTGTTGCTCCCACCACCAAATTCAATTTGGTACACCCAATGGCTTATTGTTACATTCTGTTTTCTGAGAAGTTGAATAAGTATTATGTGGGTGCTACAAATGGCCCATTGCTTGAGCGGCTTGCCAAGCACAACACCAACCATAAAGGATTTACTGGCAAAACCACAGATTGGCAAATAAAGCATTCGGTTTTTTATGAAACGATTCAAGAGGCCATGGAGCGAGAAAGAACCATCAAGTCTTGGAAATCTCGCAAGCTAATAGAACAGCTGGTTCAGAACATCCCGACTTAAAAGTCGGGAGGGTCACAGGTTCGAATTTCCGAACAATCGGAACAAGCGCTGTTGCTCCCACCACCAAATTCAATTTGGTACACCCAATGGCTTATTGTTACATTCTGTTTTCTGAAAAGTTAATTAAGTATTATGTGGGAGCTACAAATGGCCCATTGCTTGAGCGGCTTGCCAAGCACAACACCAACCATAAAGGATTTACCGGCAAAACCACAGATTGGCAAATAAAGCATTCGGTTTGTTATGAAACGATTCAAGAGGCAATGGAGCGAGAAAGAACCATCAAGTCTTGGAAATCTCGCAAGAAAATTGGACAGCTGGTTCAGAACTGCTATGCTGACAAATTTTATCTAACAAATCTAGTAGAATCTAATTTTATTTATTGAAATAGGCTATTTTCGCAATAAAGCTATTAACTTATAGTTATCTGTTTTATAGAATATTTTATTAAAATAATCTGTACTTAAATTAATTTTATGATTGACGCTGTATTAAACTATCACCAGCAGCTTAGTGTTGATGATCAATCAATATCGAATGTATTGTATCAAACTATAGATAAATTTTTAATTGGTGCCGTTCCAAAAATTTGGCATGCACATCCAGTATGGTTCATTAATGAAAATCCTATAGTGGGTTATAGCAAGCAAAAAGCCGGAATTAGGTTAATGTTCTGGAGTGGTGCCGATTTTGAAGAACCTGCTTTAAAGGCCGGCACAGGTAAATTCAAAGATGCTTCTGTTTTTTACATATCTCACCTCGATGTTAATACTCATGATTTGAAAAGGTGGTTAATAAAATCCATGTCCATTCAATGGGATTATAAAAATGTGGTAAAACGCAAGGGTAAATTGGTTCGACTAAATCCGTAGTTTGCTTTAATTAAAAAAGACTGCTCAAAATTCTGTTGTTTCAGCTTTTGTAGGCCTGACTTTGTCAACATAATATTTTAGTAATTTTACATTTATGAAAAAGATGGTCATTCTCACAGGGGCGGGTATAAGTGCAGAAAGTGGCTTAAAAACTTTTCGAGATAGTGGTGGCTTATGGGAAAATTACAAAATTGAACATGTGGCTACACCAGAAGCATGGCTTAAGGATAAAAATTTAGTATTGCAATTTTATAATGAAAGGCGAGCACAAGTATTGGCAGTACAACCCAATCAGGCTCACGAGGCATTGGCAAAATTGGAATCAAAATATGATCTTCATATAATTACGCAAAATGTAGATGATCTTCATGAGCGAGCTGGTTCATCCAAGGTGATGCATCTGCATGGTGAAGTTTTAAAAATGCGTTCAGAAAAAAATAGCCAACAAATAGTTGGGGTTCCTAATGGTGTAATCAGCCTAGGAGATTTGGCACCTGATGGTGGACAGTATAGGCCTGATATAGTGTGGTTTGGTGAAGAAGTGCCATTAATGGAATCGGCTTCGGCAATTGTAGCTCAGGCTGATGAAGTTTGGGTAATCGGTTGTAGTCTTCAGGTCTATCCAGCAGCAGGTTTAGTGCGCCATGCGCGCGATCATGTAAAAGTTATTTACATTGATCCCAATGCAGTTAAAGTAAATGGACCAAACATTACAGTCATTAAAGAAAAGGCGGGGTCGGTAGTTCCGGCCATGGTAGAAGAGTATCTAAATAATGGGTAATAATATTTTGCAAATCAATTTTTTAAAGTCATATAGTTAATGCTTTTTTCAAATGAATTCGCCAGTTCTGAATTTTTTAAATGGGTAGTTTTGCCCCTGCTTATTTGTGTGGCTCGCACCTGTGATGTCACGCTGGCAACGCTTAGAAATGTATTCATTGCCAAAGGTCTTAGAAATGTGGTTCCAATAGTGGCCATCATGGAGGCAGCCATTTGGCTTTTAAGTATCCGGCAAATAATGCAACACTTAGACAATCCGGTGTGCTATGTAGGATTTGCCGTTGGGTTTGGGCTGGGTACCTATGTTGGAATGTTTATTGATCGAAAACTGGCTATAGGCACCCAAGTAATTCGTATCATCCTGGCCGAAGATCCTAACCAACTACTTAAAGCATTTGCAAAAGCCAATATTGGCGTTACTGTTTTGGAAGGGGAAGGAGCAAAAGGTCCAGTAAAAATGATTTTTACTATCGTTCAAAGAAAGGATGTTCCATTCGTAGCTGAAATTATTCACGCCTTCAATCCACATGCTTTTTACAGCGTAGAGGATGTAAGGTCAAGTAGTCAAGGAATTTTTAGAAAAAAGAGAGATAGTAGGCTGGATCAGATCCGGTCATTGCTTACCAACAGCGATTAATTAATTTGTCGATAATTTTTTGAAACATAATGGAATAATAGTTGTTTCAAAGTCTAAATTTGTATTAATAACTCAAACAACAAAAATCCAACAAAAATGAAAGCAAAATTCTTTCTATCAGCAGTTCTAGCTGGCGCTCTTGCCCTAACTGCTTGCAACAAAAAAATTGATGAAAAAACACTAGGTGAAATTACCACCTTCGGTACTGACTGGACTGCCTTAGGCGAAAAAGCTACAGCATGGGCTGGTGATTTAGAAAAAGCTGGTACCGATGCTAAGGCGCATGCTGCCAAAGTTCAAGAATTCATCGCAGCCAGTGGCGATAAAATTGCTAAAGATGCCAATCTTAAAACACAATTAGACGAAGCGCAAACCAAAGCCAATGCAGATGTGCAGGCTTTTGAAGGCATGAATGCAGAATGGACTTCCTTCAAAACATCTTGGGAAGAAAATACCAAATCTTTCGGTGAATGGAAGGATAAATTAACTACTGGCCAAATTACTGCTGAAGATGCTACAAAAGGGCTTGCTGAATGGAAAACAAAAATGGAAGAAGCTAAAGGAAAAATAGAAACTTGGTCTACTTCTTTTGCCAGTGCTAAAGAATCATGCATGAAAAATATGGAAGCTGCTACTGCTTTATTTACTCCTGCTGAAGCTACCAAATAACTTTTGAATAAAATATAGTATAGAACCCCAGTTAATACTGGGGTTTTTTGTTTTTTCGCTTAATTATCATTTATGCAAAAATCTATTGTATGGCTCATGGGACTTTCGGGTGCTGGCAAATCTACCATTGCCGATGCACTTAAAGAATTGCCCCCTCTTCAACATTTGAAAATAGCGCGGATTGATGGCGATGAACTTAGATCAACGCTTAGTAACGATCTTGGATTTTCTACCGCTGATAGATATGAGAACCTTAGAAGAGCCGCCCATATATGCCCCTTATTGCTTAAAGAAAATGACTTGGTAATTGCTAGCTTTATTACACCTGAAGATCAGCACCGCAAGGTCATTCAAGATGTATTGAAAGATTACCAACTCATATTAGTTTGGGTCAATTGTAGTTTACAAATATGTGAAATGCGCGATCCTAAAGGATTGTATAAGGCAGCTAGAGCAGGGGCCATTCAAAATTTTACGGGCGTACATCAACCATTCATTGATCCAGTCTTTGCTGATATTATTCTTCACACAGATCATAATACTATTCAACATTCAGTGCAAGAATTGTATATTGGTTTAAAGTCGTTTTTAAATGTTTGATCAATCACTAGAGTGGGAAGCCATAAAAATTATTAGACAGGCTTATAGTGGAAACCAAAAAGTAGGTGTATTATTCAGTGGAGGCAAGGATAGTATCGTACTCAGCTACTTGGTTAGAAAGGCCTTATTGCCAGCTAATATAGAGATTACACTGATTCATATAGACACAGGCTATAATTTCCCAGAAATTGAAGCGCATAATATACTATGGGCTCAACATTTAAATGCAAATTTGATCATCCATAAAGTAACGGATACTATTAAACTGCATCAACTTAATGACCCTGAAATGAATGGTGCGAGCCGGAACGCAATCCAAGGTCTAACCCTAACTGACGCTATTCAATTTCATGATTTTAAAATGGTACTTGGAGGTGCTAGAAGAGACGAAGAAAGGGCTAGGAGCAAAGAAAAATATTTTAGTATCCGAGCACTTGATGGGAAATGGAATAGCACTGCGCAACAACAGGAGTTTGAGTTTATCCCAATGCTAAAACTTGAAAAGGATCAGCATTTTAGGGTATTTCCGCTTAGTAACTGGAGCGAAAATCAAATATGGAACTTTATAGAAAAGGAACAATTATCCCTGCCTAATTTGTACTTTTCACACGTGAGAAAATGTATTTTGATAAATGATTTTATTTTTGATTATCATCCTTCACATCCTTTATTGCAACAGGCCGTAGTTAAAGATTTAAGCATTAGGTTTCGAACAATTGGTGATGTTTTTTGTAGCACTGCAGTCATCAGCAAGGCAGCTACAGTAAAAGAAGTTATAGACGAGCATATTACTGCAACCACTAGCGAAAGAGGTACGCGCTATGACGACTCACTTAGTAAATATGCGATGGAAGAGCGAAAAAAAAATGGATACTTTTAAAAGAATTAAAATATTAATAGGTGGCGCTGTTGACGAAGGCAAAAGTACTTTATTGGGCAGGCTCTTGTATGATACAAAGCAGTTAAAGGAAGATCAAATTAAGCAATGTATTACTCCTGATGGAATAGATTTTTCATTGTGCAATGATGGACTTAAAGATGAGCAACTGCAAAAAATAACAATCGATCTCGCTAATAAATACATTCATACCAATAATGGCATCCTACATTTGCTGGATTGTCCAGGTCATGCTGCTTTTATCGATAGATTTTGCAGCGCTGCTTCCCAAGCTGATGCCGCCATATTGGTTTATGATTTGTCAAAGCCCGATCAATTGGATAGATTAGATCATTTGCTTATCATACTCAAATCTTATCAATTAACGCAAGTTATAATTTGCCTTACTAAATCAGATTTGGTTTCTATTAAAACTGTAAAACAAATTAAAGCTAGTCTCTTTAAGTATTTGACGCAAAAGTTTGAAAACTACTTT
>JBDKJS010000002.1:0-3271 GCA_039806065.1 Bacteroidota bacterium
ATTTCCGCACAACAATTTCAAACGCCACATTTTGTTAAATTTGTAGAAACCGTCCTTAAGCAGACGGGATTACCGCCCGAATATTTAGACTTAGAAATTACCGAAAGTACACTAATGGGTAATGTACAGAGTGCACAACAAGTACTTGGAAAATTAAAAAATTTAGGTATCCGTGTCTCGGTAGATGACTTTGGAACGGGTTATTCCTCCCTCAATTACCTACGCAAATTTCCTGTGGATACGCTAAAAATAGATCAGTCATTTATCAGTGAGTTAAACATTGATAATGACAATACGATTATCACGAAAATTATTATCGACATGTCACACAATTTAAATTTATCTGTGATTGCAGAAGGTGTTGAGACAGAAAGTCAACTCAATTTCTTACAGCATCATTTGTGCGATGAAGTGCAAGGTTTTTTCATCAGTGTACCGTTACCACATGCACAATTCTCGGCACGATTGGCTGAGAACCATTTTACTTTAGAAGCCGTGCAAGCAGCACATATACCTGCATAATTATTTATTTTAAAATCAATTGGATATATTTTAAAGTGATAGAAATTACGCAGTTGAACCCATCATGAATCGTCATTTAGGACTGGCAGTGCGTTCAGCACAGCCAATCCTTTGGGTAAAAATTTCCTACATTTGCGCCACTTCTAACACAGTTAAGTGAAATTTTTTGACCGAAACTCATGTACCCATAAAATGGTTGCACCCGCGACCGCAGCAGGCATCGTCAAAAAATTGACAACGGGTATCAAACTGACGAGTAATAAACAGCATCCAAATCCTAAGCCCATACTGCGTTGTGTATCTAAAAAAACTTGCTGTTTTTTTGCAGGGACTTCATTGTTTTCAAGTGGATATGCAATATATTGTAAATATAATGACCATGCTCCCCATAAAAACCAAAGGATAGGACTGATCAGGTTAATTATGGGTATGAGACTGATCACACACAGTGGAAAAAAATAACGCAAGCTATATAAAATTTTCTGAATTTCCCCCCACCATAATTGTTGAGTTGTGTTAGGAATCTCTTCCCATGTCAAAGGGGAAATCTGTTTTCCAAGTAAATGCGCTTCTACTCGTTTGGAAAGAATGCCATTAAATGGAATACCCAGTAAGTTTGCAACCCACGTAAATCCAAAAAATAATCCAATACTGATGATTACAATAAACAATGGATATAATAGCCAGTGTAGCCACGCAAGCCATTGTGGGAGTAGGCTGGCGGCAAAGGCAGATAAGGGATCGAGTAATATCCATCCACCATAAATAGCTAAACTGAATAAAATACAACTCATTACTAATGGTAAAATGACAAAAATACGTAATTTAGGCAAAAAAAGTAAAAATAGCCCAGAAAAGAAATACTTAACTCCGCGTAAGAAGGCACTTGGCATACAAACTGCTCCTGATGGTTCAACCAACAAAAAAAGGGATCAGAACATGCCAACAAATTTTACGCAAACGATAGCCCTTGTGACAGGGGCAAGCAATCAAATTGGTCATTTCCTTTTGCCACGCTTGCAGGCTGCGGGTTTTCGGGTCATTGCCATCAGTCGAGAACCGCCTGCATCCTTAGGCGCGCAAGGGATTATGTGGCAAAAGCTTGATTTACGCAGACAACTCTTGCCTTGTGTTTCACCGAGTATTTTATTTCATCTTGCGCCACTGCCGTTATTACCCAAATTATTGCGTGAAGCACCTTCACCATTGCCATTTAGACGGGTAATTGCTTTCAGTACAACCAGTTGTTTCAGCAAGATAGCATCAACAGATATGAATGAACGCCACGTGGTGCAATCTATTCATGATGCTGAGTTGGAGTTAGCCAAAATTAGTCATGAACGGGGAATTGTGTGGACTGTCTTTCGTCCAACACTGATTTATGGTGCAGGTCAGGATAAAAATATTAGTTTTATTGCCCAATTTATTCAGAAATTTGGTTTTTTCCCTATCATTGGAGGTGGCGATGGTTTAAGACAGCCCGTTCACGCCGATGATTTAGCCGCTGCATGTGTGCAGGCATGCACAGAAAAATATACGTTTAATCGGGCATATAATCTCAGTGGAGGACAAACGTTAACGTATAAAGAAATGGTTGAAGGTGTTTTTCGTGCACTGAATAAACCGCCGCGTATTATTCCATTGCCGAGTTTACCGCTTAAATTAGCATTGCAAATATTGCGAACTTTTCCACAGTTTAGACATCTTTCACCAGCTATGCTGGATCGCATGCGTATGGATTTATGTTTCGATCATGCTTCAGCAAAACATGATTTTGGATACCAACCGCGTCAGTTTTATTCTAGGGAATTAAACATTACGCCTAAAATTTTCCATACACGCTAATATGTTACATTTAAGTGAGGTATTTCGCATCAAACCTAAATTTTTCATACAGATAATATTCTTTATCATCCATATATTCACATTACGAACAAGTTATAGTGTGAACTTCCCATCTGGTGACTCTCAAAATTTAGCGTAGCATCATAGGCTGCGCTAAATTCATATCTCAAAATATCTGTCTATTTTTAGCAGATAAATTTTTCTACCCAAATTATTATCGTTCTCAAACTGCGCACCATTAAATTAAACGTAATATCATGATAATATAACCTGAGTTCGGGATAAGCGATTAGAATAGAGAGGTCAAATGTTTTCTGGCAATATTCAAGGAAGGTAATTTATCCTGATAAGAATAGGCGACCAAACCTGCAACAATGTTAATCATATAATTGCTAAGTGAACGATGCCGCGAGTGTTCTAGGTCAAAGATGTTTTTCAACTGGTCATTAATAGTTTCGATGATACAACGTTTACGTAACAAGAGCTTATCGAAAGCGGCTAGTAGTCTAGGTTTCATATTTTTCTTTAGGGTGGTAATGAGTTCTACATCATCTAAAGCCAGTAACTCAGCCAGCTTTTTGGAGATATAGCCTCTATCACCAAACACCTTACCAATGAAGTTTTTCAGCATATTCGGAACAGGTTTTCTATCATCGACATTGCCACGTGTAACCCGAAAGGATAGGATTTGTCCGCAATCATCGACTAAGAGATGTAGTTTGAAGCCATAAAACCATCCTGTTGAAGATTTACCTCTTTCCGCGTCATGCTTGAAAGTTTTGTGACGTGAAATCCGAAGATTATCACAAACACGTAAAGGTGTTGAATCAATAAAGGCAATCCCGTCTCCTGTGGCGCATCGGCTTTTCATGAAGAAAGTCAGAGGAATCAAGATGTCAGGTAA
>JBDKJS010000003.1:0-4692 GCA_039806065.1 Bacteroidota bacterium
ATAACTATCAACAGTCTGCACGAAATGATTGAACAAGTTCTAATTAGCAACCCATTAGGACAATTTATCAAAACCTCCAATGGGGGCCGTCACCAACATACGATCAGCACTTCCGACATCAGTTCAGGGGTATATACTGTAACCATCGTTACTGCTAAGGGCACCTTGCATCAAAACGTTTTAATTCAACACTAAGAGTTACGTTACCTATTGCTGCCGCCCAATTAGTGTAATCCCATTTTTATGGGATCATACTTTACTACGCCTTATCAAACAATCCCACCCTTACAACAAATTAAGCGATTGTTTTTTTTAATATCATTAACTTCTAAATCTTATCCAAAAATTGATTTTATATAATCAATTTGCAAAACATGATGCTAAAAAAACAGCGAGGCCCTAAACATCTTCCTGGGCAAAAATGTTATATATCAGCGTAAAAACCTCACAGACCATTTACATTACTTTTTATTTGCTCCATTTCTTGTAAAAAAGCGCAAAATTTAAAGGCATTTTTTAATTTATTCACCCAATCCATACGTATTTTTACAGAAAATAAACCTTGCGTATATAATCTACACTTACCTTTGTCAAATCAATGATTTTGAACCCTTACTCTATGTTAATCAGACGTTTTACTTTAATTATTTTATCATTTATTGCAATATGCCTTAACACCAATGCGCAAATTGCTTTTACCAATCAGTATGGTGGCACTTACAATGAAGACGGCCGCTGGATGGAACAAACTGCCGATAGTGGATACATTTTAACAGGAAGTACCGTTACTTTTTCAAACGGTCAAACAGATATGTGGCTTGTAAAAGCCGACAAATACGGTCAACAAAGTTGGACAAAATCTTTTGGGGGGCCGGCTTTTGACTTTGCCAATAAAGTAAAGAAGACTACTGATGGGGGTTATGTCATTTGTGGATTGACCAATTCAATAGGTGCAGGAAATAATGATGGCTATTTAGTTAAGACAGACTCTTCTGGCAACATGCAATGGCAACAAACCTATGGCGATAGTGGCATACAAGAAATTGAAGACATCATACTAACCAGTGATGGAGGATATGCCATGCTAGGAATTAGTGTAAGTGGCAATACCCAATATTATGACATGTGGCTAATTAAAACCGATGCCATGGGAACACTACAATGGTCTCAAGTAATAGGTGGAATAGGTTATGAAATAGGCAACGCATTACAACAAACACCTGATGGTGGTTATGTACTTTGTGGTCAAACTTATTCAAGTGGCGTGGTCAATGGCGGTGGGTCTTTTTCTGGTGACTACATCATGATTAAAACGGATGCCATTGGAAATGTGCAGTGGCAAAAAACTTACGGAGGTCCAGGCGTGGATGAAGCACACCATGTGTGTCTTACTCCAGATGGAGGCTATATGCTCATTGGCGATGCCGACACAGTGAACACCCGTGCCTTAGGCCAAACTGATATTTGGTTGGTAAAAACCAATAGCACTGGCGACACTTTGTGGACAAAAACATACGGTGGAACTAAAAAAGATGGTGGCAAAACTGTTGAATTAACTTCTGATGGAGGTTATATTCTTGCTGGTATTACCCGCAGTTTTGGTCTTATCAACCCTGATTACTATTTGGTAAAGATTGATAGTATTGGAACATTACAATGGTCGCAACATTACGGACTGGGATATCATGACCATGCCTATCATGCCATTGAAACACTTGACAGTGGTTTTGCAATATTTGGTTATGCGCGCAACTCAAGCAACAAAATGAATTTTTATTTAGTAAAGGTTGGAAGTGATGGTGGAGTTACCAAGGATTTAGCCATTGAACGAATCATATCCCCTACACCAACGGTGTGTCAAAATAATGCATCGGCAGTAAGCATTGCTATCATCAACAATGGCGATACCAATGAAAATTTAATTGTAGCCGAAGTGCAATTTACTGGATCCTTGGGAACACAAACAGTAATTGATACCATAGTACCGTACTTAAACCCTGATTTAACAGCTATATTAAATTTCGATCAACAGGTAAACTTGCTGGCTGGCGAAACCTATGAAGTTACCGCATTTCTGCGTCACCGGACTAACGATATATCCTTTACTAACGACACTATTTCCATGACCGTAACGGTGCTTGACCCGTCTTTAGCCCCAACAACAGTAGGCGCTGCTAGTTGCGCACCTGCATCATTGTCACTTTCTGCTACTGCTACCGATACCGTGTTTTGGTATGATGCCCCTGCGGGCGGCAATCTTGTTGGAAAAGGAACCACCTTCCAAACTCCTGTCCTCAACAGCACTACATCCTATTATGCCGAGTCGCAAACAGGTTCAGGCCATTTTACCGGAGCCCCGAATAGAAATATGGGCACAGGTGGCTACCCCGGTGTGAGTGGCTATTTATTATTTGACAGCCGCACAAACTTCAAATTAGTTTCAGTTAAGGTATATGCACAAAATGCTGGCAATAAAATAATAGAATTACGTGATGCTGATGGTATCGTTTTACAAACTAGATCAGTTTATATACCCAATGGCGAACAAAGAATAATCTTAGACTTTGATATCCCGCCCGGAATCGATTTTCAATTGGGAGTACAAGGAAGCAATAGCGGCCTCTATAGAAATAGTACTGGGGCTCAATATCCCTACGATGTTTCTCGTGTGGTAGAGATTTACTCTAGTAGCAATGGTTTAAATTATTATTTTTTCTTTTATGATTGGGAGATATTTGTACCTTTTGAAAATTGTATAAGTTCTCGTGCACTTGCAACTGCAGCTATAGGTAGCAATGCCATAGCTGTAAATGGTGAACGCTGTGGCGAAGGCAGCGTAGATGTTACCGTTAACAATGCAAGCTCCGTTTCATGGTATGATCAGCCCACAGGTGGCACCTTATTAGGAAGTTCCAACACTTACACCACCCCTATTCTTAATAACAGCACAACATATTATGCCGCAGTGGACAATTGCGCCACGCGCACACCGGTTGATGCCATCATCAATCAATATAGCCTTGACCCTATTACCATAGATGGCCGCAATTGTGGCCCAGGAAATGTAACAGTTATTGCACAGTCGGCAGACCCAATCAAATGGTATGATACCATTGGAGGAAACATGATTTTAGCCAATGATACACTTATTACAGCCTTTTTGAATAATACTACTACTTATTATGCTGTAGCAGGCTCCATTTGCCCTAGCAACCCGGTAGCTGCGCAAGCAATCATTAATGACAACACACCGCCCACCACCACCAGTGGTGAAAATTGTGGCGAAGGCAGTGTGCTGCTTGTAGCCTCTGGTCCCGACCCCATTGAATGGTATGATGCTCCAACAGGAGGTACTTTATTAGCAATTGGCGATTCGCTTCATACGCCAACCATTGCTAGTACCACCACATTTTATGCACAGGCCATCAATGCATGTGCCATCCCACGTATTGGTGCAGATGCAACCATCTACGCACTACCCAATATTAATTTAGGAAACGACACAACACTACTTCCTGGCTCCAGCTATACCTTAAATGCAGGTAGCGGATTTGTTAATTATCTCTGGTCAACTGGTGAAACATCTTCTTTAATTACCGTAAACAGTAGTAATACTTATTTTGTAAGCATAGAGGACGTGAAAGGATGTACGAATAGCGATACCATAGTAGTTAATTTTAACACCGGCATCGGAGACTTTCTTAATTCAGGTATTCAATTAATTAACTTAAGTCAACATTCAGCTATAATTCAGAGCAATCAAAGTTTAGTATTAGATCAAATAAATGTATTCAATATGAATGGCGCGCTGGTGTTGCAGCAAAACAATATTACACTTCCTTATCAATTAGAGATGAGCGAATTCAGCAATGGCATTTACAATGTTGTAATATATAACAACAATCAACCAGTTATTTATAAATTCAACCTTAATAGATAGTAAAACGCATGAAAACAAAAGCGCTTCTTTTTTCTTTTGCCCTATTTTCTATAAACTCATTTGCTCAAACAACTTGGCAAAAACTTTTTAGTAAAAAAAGCACAGACTGTATTCGATATGTTCAGTCGGTTCCTGGACAGGGATATGTAGCAGCAGGCTACACAGCTAATTTCAATGCCAACGATACCAATGCCTATGTAGTAATGCTAAACTTTGATGGAGACACCATTTGGACCAAAGAGTTTGGTTCCATCAGAAAAGACTTGCTATATAAAATTCGGAGCACGGTTGACGGAGGGTATATAGTATGTGGTTACAGTAGTAGCTATGGTGCAGGTTCTGATGATGCCTACTATGCGAAGCTCAACAACATAGGTGAAATGCAGTGGTTTAAAACTTACGGCACCAGTGGAAAAGATCGTGCACAAGATATTATTGAAACCAGCGATGGTGGTTTTGCCATGGTGGGCTACACTAGTAGTCCAGGGGCTAATTACTTTGATGCCTTTTTTGTTAAAACCAACGCACAGGGCGATACCGTTTTTACAAAAGTATATGGAGGAATAAGCTATGATGATGCCAATACATTTAAACAAACAAGCGATGGTGGCTATATTCTAGCAGGACAAACATATTCCTATGGCGCGGGCAATGGAGATATATGGGTGATAAAAATAAATTCTGTTGGAGATAGCCTATGGGCCAAAGTACACGGCACACCGCTTACAGACAATGCAGATGATATTCAGCTT
>JBDKJS010000004.1:0-15888 GCA_039806065.1 Bacteroidota bacterium
CAACACACACACCCAATGCTTGAATGGATAGCCCTCATTTTAAAATGCCGGTCGGGCAGGGTGGTTAAAGTTTATTGAAAAAGAAAATTATTGTACCGCTAAAGCGGCTCCGCATTTTGTCGCGGCTTGCGCGCGCAGCTCCGTTTGGGGTGTTCGTTTTAAGCTGATGATCACTTAAAAATAGCATCACATAAAAAAATTCTATGCGCAGGGAGCAATTATATAACCATGCTTGCTATTGTCCTACGTAAAAGTAAGCATGAAAAAAGAAAAATTGCAGCCTTTTAAAGTGCCGGTTGGGCAGCGTGGTTAAAGTTTAGTGAAAAAAGAAAAATATTGAGCCGCTAAAGCGGCTCTGCATGTTGTATTGGCTTGCGCGCGCAGCTTAGTGGGGTGGGAATGAGTAGTTGTATGGTATGATTTTAATGAAACTTACGGAGTATAAAGTATGGTAGCCAACACTGCTGCCACGCCCCCGATAGAGGCAGGTAGCTGCTGCCCGCAGGGCAGCACTACGGCCGATAGCGGGATAGGGCGCATCAAAAAAAAATGGATAATAGGTAAGAATGGCGAGGTAGGAAGTTTAGTATTGTTCGCCATGTTGCGATGCATCGAGGCCTCGCTGTTCAGCTTTTTCTTTTACGCGAATGTGGACCAATAAATCGGTAACGCGATAGAGGAGATAGGACCCGCAGAAACTGTAGCCGGTAACGATGAGTAGCGCAAGCAGGTGGTTAGAGAAAGTGTGCCAGTGACCATATAGAAGGCCCACATCTTTAGCAAACACTCCGGTAAGGATCATGCCTACGATGCCACCTAGTCCATGGCAGGGGAATACATCAAGGGTATCATCAAGGCCTGCTTTGTTTTTGGCTTTAACGGCAAGGTTTGAAATGATGGCGCTGGCAAAGCCAATGAACAGAGATTGTGGAATGGTGATATAGCCAGCAGCCGGGGTTACTGCTACGAGGCCCACCACTGCTCCTATGCATGCTCCCATGGCTGTAATTTTTTTTTTGCGAATGGCGTCAAAGAATATCCAGGCCATCATGGCGGCCGCACTAGCGGCTACAGTGGTGCTGAAGGCTTGAACGGCTACGGTGTTGGCGGCTAATGATGATCCGGCATTGAAGCCAAACCAACCGAACCAAAGCATGCCAGTGCCAAGCATGACGAATGGAATGTTGGCAGGTTCGTGAGGTGCATTGGCATGGTGGTTTTTACGGGGGCCCAGGTAGAGTGCACCAGCTAGGGCAGCATAGCCGGCACTCATGTGCACTACGGTGCCACCGGCAAAGTCGAGTACACCCCACTGCCGGAGGAAGCCTTCAGGGTGCCAGGTCCAATGGGCAAGTGGGGCGTAAATAAAAATAGAGAAAAGGCCGATGAAAAGTAAATAGGCATTGAAGCGAACACGTTCAGCAAAGCTACCGGTGATAAGTGCTGGCGTGATGATGGCAAATTTCATTTGAAACATGGCATAGAGCAGCAGTGGAATGGTAGGGCATAGTTGGGGGTGGGGTTGCAGCCATACGTTTTTAAATAGCATAAAATCAAAAGGGTTGCCAATGATGCCTTTGTAGCTGGTGCCAAATGATAGTGAGAAGCCAATAAAAATATATAATACTGTAATTACTCCAAGTGCAATGAAGCTTTGAAGCATGGTGCTGATTACATTTTTTTTATTGACCATTCCACCGTAGAAAAAGGATAGGCCTGGTGTCATGAGCAGTACAAGGCCTGATGCGGTGAGCATCCATGCTATATCGGCTGGCACAAGGGTGGGAGCCAAGTTGACATTTGGTAGTGGCATAAAAATGCCTGCACAGCAAATAACGGCAAGCAGCGTAAAAGCGATGATGAACCGATAGCGCATGGTATGATATTAGATTCTTTTAATTTGAGCACCGATGGCATTGAGGCGTTGATCTATTTTTTGGTAGCCACGGTCAATTTGTTCAATGTTGTGTATGGTACTTTTTCCATTGGCGCTAAGTGCCGCAATGAGTAGGGCTACTCCGGCTCTTATGTCGGGCGAGGTCATTTGAATGCCTTTAAGCGGGTATCTACGATTGAGTCCTATTACGGTGGCTCGATGTGGGTCGCAAAGAATTATTTGGGCTCCCATATCGATTAGTTTATCAACGAAGAAGAGCCGGCTTTCGAACATTTTTTGATGAACCAATACGGTGCCAGCGGCTTGGGTTGCGGTAACCAGGATTACGCTCAACAAATCGGGGGTGAAGCCGGGCCAAATAGCATCAGCAATGGTAAGTATGCTACCATCGATAAATGTATCTATTTCATAATGATCTTGTGCGGGGATATGGATGTCATCGTTTTTTCTTTCGAGGTGTATGCCCAATCTTTTGAAAGTTTCGGGAATGATGCCAAGTTCATCGAAGCACACATCCTTGATAGTGATGGATGATTTGGTCATGGCCGCAAGACCAATGAAGCTGCCGATCTCAATCATATCGGGCAGCATGCGGTGAGTGGTACCAATCAGCGATGATACGCCTTCTATTACCAATAAGTTAGAGCCTATGCCACTAATTTTGGCGCCCATTCTATTGAGCATTTTGCAAAGCTGCTGCAGGTAAGGTTCGCAGGCGGCATTGTAAATGGTGGTGGTGCCCTGAGCCAGGACCGCTGCCATAACAATGTTTGCGGTGCCGGTAACGGAGGCTTCATCAAGTAGCATATAGCATCCTTTTAATTGAGAAGCATCCACATTGTAAAAGCCGTCTTTCTCTTCATACAAAAAATTGGCTCCAAGTTTTTGGAAACCTATGAAGTGGGTGTCTAGTCTTCTTCGGCCTATCTTATCGCCACCAGGTTTAGGAATGCGTGCTTTGCCAAAACGTGCCAATAGGGGGCCTACTATCATGATGCTGCCACGCAGTGCTGCACCTCTTTTTTTAAATTCGGGACTGGTGAGGTAGGCAAGATCCACGTTGGATGCTTGGAAAGAGTAGCTGCCTTCGGCCAGTCGAATTACTTCAACGCCAAGATCGCGAAGCAGGTCTATAAGCTTGAGCACATCAACAATTTCAGGCACGTTGTGGATGGTGATTTTTTGGGGGGTGAGTAATACTGCACAGAGAATTTGTAGTGCTTCATTCTTAGCTCCTTGCGGGGTAATTTCACCATTGAGGCTGATGCCACCGGTTACTTCAAAACTATCCATCATTAAAAATTTTAGAGTATGCTAAATAAATCCAAGCTGGTGCCTTAGTATACCCTGGTTGGTAAAAGTTTTGAACATTTTTTTTATGCCATTGTGATGTGATTTATTATTAATTATAGTTTAGCGTTTCAAATTTTAAATACTACATGAAAACACGTTACTCACTTATTAGCTTTTGTAGCTTTCTATTTATTTCATTGAATGCAATGGGGGCTGGAAAAATTGCTAGCCGAGTTCAACAACTAACACAAGAAGGGCGCAGCTTCTATGCGCAAAGATTATTTTCAGTATCAACCCATACCCATGAGTTGGAAAAGGTAAAGGCTAGTGTAAAGCATGCTACAATTTTATCCTTGGATCATGATGCACTGCGCAACATTAATTACACACAACCTGAGCAGCTTGAGCTTAGCTGGCCGCATAGAGGAAATACTGTAGTTGTAAAATTATATAAAAAAGATATTACCCCCGTTGATTTTAAACTACTTACAAGCGGCAGTGGTGTGGTAAACTATAAGCAAGGATTGCATTACCGAGGAATAGTGAATGGGGATCAAAACTCATTAGTGGCAATCTCTATTTTCAACAATGATGTGATGGGATTGGTAATGACAGATGAAGGAAACTTTAATCTTGGAGCTATAGAGGATGATTCATACAAGCGATACATTTTTTACAATGATAAGGATCTGGCGGCTCCACTCAACTTTGAATGCGGAACCGAACATGCCAATGTAAACCGTAGTAACATGCGCCAAGCAGCACCCGGCAATACCAATGCTGGCACTTTGTTTTGCGTGCGATTGTATTGGGAGGTAGATTATCCAATTTTTGTTGATAAGGGATCATTGGCAGCAGCCACCAATTATATGACTGCACTTTACAATCAAACTGATATATTATATGACAATGACAATATATCGACCTTGCTAGGAACCATGTTTGTGTGGACTACACCCAGTGGATATGCTGGTACTAGCAGTTTTGATTACTTATCGCAGTTTGGGGCAAGTGTTACTACACTGCCAGAAGATCTAGGACATTTAATTAATTATGAAAATTATGGTGGGGTTGCTTATTTGGATGTGCTGTGTGACCCTACGCAATCTATTAAAATTGCTTACAGTGGAATAGATGCAACATTTAACAATGTGCCCACTTATTCTTGGAGCGTAATGGTAATAACCCATGAACAAGGGCACAACATGGGCTCACCCCATACGCATGCTTGTGAATGGAATGGAAACTTTACCGCGATCGATAGTTGTGGTCCTGCGGCTGGTTATCCCTTTGAAGGATCTTGTACCAATGCTCCGCTTCCTACCAATGGGGGTACTATAATGAGCTACTGCCACTTAGTTGGAGGTGTGGGTATCAATCTCAACAATGGATTTGGTCCTCAACCGGCAGCACTCATAGTAGGTGAAATAAATAGTGCTTTATGTCTTACCAATTGTGCTACTTCATGTCCATTTTGTACTGGCACCACTACCTTGACCAGTTGCAGTGGGATATTAAATGATGGGAGTGGAGGAAATGATTACTGTGATAACAGTGACTGCCAATGGATCATTGCTCCGGTGGGTGCTACCAATGTGACGTTAAATTTTTCTTCTTTTTCCACACAAGCCACCAATGATATAGTGAGAATATACGATGGTAACAGTATAGCCGCGCCCTTGATAGGCACCTATAGTGGTACTACCTTGCCACCTACCATAACAAGCAGCGGGGGTTCCATCACAGTAAGATTTACAACCAATGCCACTGTAGTGAACAGTGGCTGGCAGCTCAATTACAGCTGCTCTATTCCTAATACTTGCAGCGGCCAAACAATATTAACAACATGCCCTGGTACGTTTGGTGATGGAAGCAATGCGCTCGACTATCAGGACAATTTAAACTGTGCGTGGCTGCTTCAGGCGCCAGTGGGCAATACGATAACGTTAGATTTTAATGTCTTCAATACTGAATTAAGCTATGATTTTGTAAGAATTTATGATGGTAGTAGCACTGCAGCCACTTTTCTTGGTGAGTATTCAGGCACCTTGTTTCCACCAATAATTACCTCTAGCAGCAACACTTTATATGTTACCTTCACTTCTGATGTATCAGTTACAGCACCAGGGTTTGAAGCTTTTTATACCTGCAATTCGCCAGTAACAGCCTGTGGCGGGTTAACCACCATCAACAATTGCAGTGGTACCATTACGGATGGTAGTGGCGCTAATAACTATTCTAATAATAGTAACTGTGCTTGGCTGATCAATCCAACCACACCCGCAAGTAGTATTACCCTTAATTTTACCACTTTAAATACGCAGGCTGGCAATGATATTATAACCGTATATAATGGACCTGATGATGCATCGCCAATTATAGGAACCTATTCAGGCACTACGGTTCCTTCAGCAATCACTGCCTTTTCAGGGGTCATGTACATTACCTTTGTTACCAATGGAAGCGTTACAGCAGCTGGTTGGAGTGCCACTTATACTTGCAATTCGGTATTGTATTGCAATGGACAAACCAATCTTACTACCTGTCCTGGAAGTTTTAATGATGGTAGTGGTACTGCTCCGTATTTAAATAACGGTACTTGCAGTTGGTTAATACAGCCTGCTGGTGTTTCAAGTATTACTTTGAGTTTTAGCAGTTTTGTGACCGAGGCAGGCTATGATTCGGTGGTGGTATTTGATGGAAGCACTACTGCAGCCCCACGGCTTGGCAATTTCTCAGGCATCACTTTGCCACCTTCGGTAACTTCTAGTGGCGGATCAATGCTTGTAGTTTTTTATACAGATGTAAGCATACAAGAAGCAGGTTGGGTAGCAAATTATACTTGTACTACTCCTCCCTCATGTAGTGGAACTACCACACTCACTACCTGTAATGGAACATTTGCCGATGGCAGTGGGAATAATAATTATTCAAATAATTTGGATTGTTCATGGCTGATCAATCCTGGCAGTACAACAGGTTCAATTTATTTAAACTTTACATCCTTTGCTACGCAATCCATCAATGACATAGTAAGAGTTTATGACGGAAATTCAGCAGCGGCACCACTCATTGGCACTTTTTCAGGCACCACATTGCCTACCCAAATTATTTCTTCAGGGTCAACCTTGTTTGTAAGGTTTACGACCAATGGTAGTACTACAGCAGCTGGATGGGCAGCAAATTACACCTGCTCACCTGTTTGTGGCAATCCTACAGTATTCACCACTTGTCCTGGAGCAGTGAGTGATGGAAGTACGGCAAACAATTATCTAAATAATTTTGCCTGTACTTATTTAATAGACCCTCCGGGTGCCACCTCTGTTACCCTTACCTTTGCTGAGTTTTCTACTCAGGCCAATAACGACCTAGTTTATGTATACGATGGTGCTAATAGTAGTGGAATATTGCTAGGCACCTTTAGCGGGGCTACTTTGCCGCCTACACTTACAGCAAATAGTGGAAAAATGTTCATTCGCTTTATAACCAACTCTGCTACCACTTTTCCTGGATGGTTGGCATCCTATACTTGTTTGCCTTGTAATGCAGCTCCCGTAATTCAAGGCAATACACCGATCTGCGATGATGCGCTTACGCTATTAAGTACTGGTGTTTTTGACAGCTATTTGTGGAGTAATGGTGCTACCACTAGTAGCATACAAGTGGGTCCAGGAAGTTATTCTGTTAATGTGGTTGATTCTTTCGGATGTACCGGACAAGATAATTTTATCGTAAGTGCTTATCCTGGCATTACCCCAAGTGTAACACAAGATGGATCTTGGTTAATAGCCACTCCTTCCAATCCTAACTACACCTACCTATGGCTTTACAACGGAAATAGTAGCGGTTGCAATGGCGATAGCTGCCAGATAATAGGAAATGGAAATTATGAAGTTATTGTTACCGATAACAATGGCTGTGCCGATACCAGTGTAACTTTTAATGTAATAACTGCCGGTGTCCAAGAACTTAATAATGCAGTTGCTGTTCTTTATCCTAATCCGGCAAATGATTTAATAAATATACAGTTCTACAATCAACTTTCAAATATGGCCACCACTATTGAATGGTATAATAGTTTAGGACAAGTAGTGCTTTCGCAACTTTTGCCTTCCTCTAATAAGTCAAGTGCCACGGTGGATGTGGCTGCATTATCGCCAGGGCAATATACAGTAAGGTTAATTAGTGGTGACAAGGTGTACACTCAGTCTATCACCATTAAAAGATAAAATTAGTATCAAGCATCAAGGTTATTAAGGTATGAACAAAGTAATGCACGCCATCATAGTAGAAGATGACAAACTGAACGCTATGATGCTTGAAGATTTGATTAAAGATCAATATGCTGATGAGATAGCATTGTTGAAGGTTTGCAGATCGGGATCAGAGGCAGTAAAAGCGCTTGGCAAGGAGGACGTTGATTTAATTTTCTTAGATGTGGAGCTGCCTGATATGAATGCTTTTGAATTGTTGGAAAAATTAAAATCGGCATCATTTGAAATTATTTTTACCACTTCACACAATAAGTACGCTATTGATGCCTTAAGGCACAGTGCCTTTGATTATTTGTTAAAGCCAATTGATCAAGAGGCATTGGCAAAATCAATAAAGAGATTACGTGAAAAAATTAATAAGGCTAGCGAAAATCAATTAATCAGCTTGCTTAAAGATTTAAAAAGATCAAGGGCAAATAAGCAAAAAGTGGCCCTCCCAACCGGAGATGGGTTGGAATTAATAAAACTACATGATATAGTGCGCTGTGAGAGTGATAGTAATTATACCACAGTTTTTTTAATAGGCAATAAGAAGTTGGTTATCAGTAAAACCCTTAAGGAGATCACAGAGTTAATAGACCATCCCGATTTTTTTAGAGTTCATCATTCACATTTGATTAATTTGAATAAAGTTCAAAAGTACATCAGAGGATCGGGTGGTCATGTAATAATGGAAGATAATGCAACGGTGAGTGTAGCACGAAACAAAAAAGATGAGTTCCTACAACTATTTGGTGCTAAATAGGTCAAAAAATTTCAGTTAGTCTCTTAGCATTTTCAAGATTGTTAAAATGTTGATGAAGTAGATGCGATCTTACATCTAATTCTTGGAATGGAGTTGCCATCAAATTTATTATTCCGGCTTTGTATTCATCAGGATCTTTTACCACATGACACAGACTTTCCAAACCTGTATTATAAACCATCTCTTTAGAAACCATACAATGCCTACCATTATATAGCGCATAGAGTAATTTAAGTTTTATTCCCGTAGCCTGAAAGGTAGGTAGAATATTGATTTGAGCATTTGCTATGAGCTGTTGCATGGACGTATCGTCCACCTGGCTCATTATTTTTACATTAGGCAAATAAGCAGCAGCTTTTATTAAACTATTTGGTGGTTTATTGCCCGCAATTATCAATGAATAATTTAAATCATTAAATACTTCTTTAATAAGAAATAGGGCAGCTTGATAATTTTCTGCCACACTTAAATTACCGTGGTAAAGGCAGTAATTGCCCAAACCTTTTTGAATTTGAATTTTTTCAAAGGGATGGAACGGTGGAATATAGCAAGCATGAGCAAACACTGGTTTCAGCGCCTCACAATCACCGGATGAGATGCAGGCTACATGGTCAACTGCAGACAGCGTGGATTCATATCGCCTTAATTTTTCAGCCTCCAAACCAAAATAAATTTTTTTAAATGGGTTTATTTCTTGCTTGGCCAATGCATGGTAATAATCATGTTCAATGTTATGGAGTCTTAAAATTTTTTTCTTTTTTGATAAATCCACTTCATTAGCATAATAACTGCAATGAATGCCTTCGAATAAGATAGGGGCATCATCATTGACAATTCTATTCAATAGTTCGTCACTTTGACGGCTTACTACTATAAAGGGGAGGTGGTGTAAAAGCAGGCCTTTGTGCATTTTACGTGGATAGTAAAATACATTGGAGCAGTAGGTTAGCAATGTGTCTTGGTGCTTCCGCCCGTATTCAAAACAATGAAGTGAAATAGCATAGCCTAATGCATGCAGCGCTTTTATTTTATAGAAAATATCTATAACCCCACCATAATCAGCTGGCCATGGTATATCAAAGGCTACGATATGAATTTTTTTTTGAGGCATCATCCTGCTAAATGTTGAACTGCTTCGCATAATATTTTCTTTTCATTTTCCCAGTTTAGAACTTTGGCAGCGGTATTGCAATTGATTTTATATGTCGCTATTTGACCGGGCTGTTCAAGTAGTTTGGAAATAGCTTTCGCCATTTGTTCAGGATGATGGTTTTCAAGAACTATTCCAAGTCTGTATTGGTTGACCAACCGAGTAATTTCTGGTAAATTACTAGCTACGATGGGAAGCTCTGAGTGTATGTAATCAAATAATTTATTGGGTAAACTCAGCTGGTAATTTAAGCCAATAGGAAGGGTAAGGCAAAGGCCAATATCAGCTTGTTTGGTTATTTGTTGCAATTGGCTAAATGGCAGCCGATCTAAAAATTTGACTTTGTGATTTAAATTATTTGCTGAGGCCATATTTTTTAAGATAGGAAATACATCACCGCCACCAATAAATACGAGTGTGCAATTGTATAAATATTTCATCATCAACAATGCCTCTTCGGCACCTCTTTGAATATTTATTCCTGACCCTTGGTAAAGTAAGATATGGTCCTGATCAGGGATGAGGAGTGCCTTGCGCAAGTGATAGCCACTGCTATTGTCAGTTGCATAATTAGCTGTGGCTATATTTCTCACTACTATTGGCTGTAGGTTATACCTAAGTTTTAGTTCATCCGCTATACTTTGATTAACGGTAATACATAGGTTGATGTGGCTACTCAGTTTTTTTTCAATGAGAGTCCAAATTTTTTTTATCCATAACCGGCTGGCTAGCTCTGGAACTTCAGTATACAATTCATGACTATCATAAACCAATTTAGCTTTTTTAATATTAGCTATTAGAGTTGCAGCCGGCAGGGTATCCAGGTCATTGGCATAAACAATATCTACCGGCTTAAACAACAGAACGAAAAATATTTTTAAGTTAAACAATGCATAAAACAATGGACCTTTTTCTGGAAGTACTCCAATTCTTTTTCTAGTATAGGGTACCGGGTCAATTGGAGGGCTAGATTTTTTCTCTCTGCCATAAACGGTCACCAACGCACCCATTTCATGAAGTGAAAGGGCCGTACGGTGTACTCTTTGGTCGCTCACCAGATCACTAGTCACAAGCAGGTTTATTTTTTTGGATTTTATAGGCATTGTAATTAAAGGGTCAACTGGTTCGTTTCTAGTGCGCTAGCTTTTTAAATGGGACATAGCTTCCACGCTAACAATAGTGAGAATATAATGCTCTAAATTGAGATTTATTTTGAATAAAAAGAAAAAACCAATCCTATTTTTTTTTGTTTAAAATTGAGTTAAATTAGCATAATTATTTACCATATGTCAGAACAAGAAAGAGAACAAATTTTCCAACAAAGAATAGATCGGGGAGAGGTTATAGAGCCCAAGGATTGGATGCCAGATCGCTATCGCAAACAATTGATCCGGATGATGAGTCAACACGCTCATAGTGAAATAGTGGGCATGCTTCCAGAAGGAAATTGGATTACCAGAGCCCCAAGCCTGAGGCGCAAAACAGTACTACTGGCCAAGGTTCAAGACGAAGCAGGTCATGGGCTATACATTTATTGTGGCACAGAAACCTTGGGCATTAGTCGTGAAGAAATAGTCGGTGAATTTTTATCAGGCAAAGCCAAATACTCAAGCATCTTTAATTATCCAACACTATCATGGGCCGATATGGGCGCCATAGGGTGGCTGGTTGATGGTGCTGCCATAGTAAATCAAACGGTATTAGCAAAATGCAGTTACGGTCCTTATGCTAGAGCAATGGTAAGGATTTGCAAGGAAGAAAATTTTCATCATAAACAGGGTTATGAAATTTTAGCTACGCTCATGAAGGGCAATCATGCACAACGAGAAATGGCCCAAGATTCAGTTAACAGATTTTGGTGGCCATCCTTAATGATGTTTGGTCCTAGTGATACCAACTCACCAAATAGTGCTGAGCTATTGAGATGGAAGGTGAAAAGATATAGCAATGACGAACTTAGACAAAGGTTTATAGACAGAACCGTACCTGAGGCACATCATATAGGGCTCACGCTCCCTGATCCTGATTTAAAGTGGAATGAAGAAAGAAAGCATTATGATTTTGGGCCAATCAATTGGGATGAGTTTAATAATGTGATCAAGGGTAATGGACCCTGCAATAGAGAACGCATGAAGGTAAGACGAGAAGCGCACCAAAATGGCGATTGGGTAAGGCTAGCTGCAGAGGCCTATGCACAAAAGCAAAAATTAAAGGCAGCTTAAATTTTTCACATTTAGCTTATTATTAATATAGAATCGTAAAACCAAATGGCCAATCAAAATACGCAGTGGGATCTATGGGAAGTGTTTACTCAAAAAAGAAGTGGCGCACCCTTCGAACATGCAGGAAGTGTGCATGCTCCTGATGCAGAAATGGCACTTCAAAATGCGCGTGATGTTTACAGTAGAAGAATGGAAGCATCCTGCATATGGGTGGTGCCAAGTCATCACATAGTATCCTCTACGCCTGAAGATATGGGTCCGTTTTTTGATCCTGCTAATGACAAAATATATCGCAATCCTAATTTCTATAAAACGCCTGAAGGCATTAAGTTTGAATAAATTTTAATTGATGGAAAACGATACAATGTCTTCAACTTATTTTCGCTATTTACTTCGCCTTGGCGATACAGCATTAATTCACGCTCATAGGTTAAGTGAGTGGTGTGGTCATGGGCCCATTTTGGAAGAGGATATAGCACTCACCAATATTTCTCTCGATCTCTTGGGCCAGTCAAGATCACTCCTTACTAAAGCCGGAGATGTAGAAGGAAAAGGGCGCGATGAGGATGCTCTAGCCTTTCACCGCGATGAGCGTAATTTTTTCAATGTGCTAATGGCCGAACAGCCCAATGGTGATTTTGCATTCACCATTTTAAAATCTTTTTTTATTAGCACCTTTCAAGTGGTTACCTACAGTGGTTTAGAAAAAAGTGAGGATGTGGCGCTAAAAGCCATTGCCACCAAATCATTAAAGGAGGCTTTGTATCATCAGCGGCATAGCGGGCAATGGGTGGTAAGACTTGGTGATGGTACTGAAGAAAGCAATAAGCGTTTGCTCGATGCCATAAATGAATTGTGGAGGTTTACGGATGATTTATTTGCGCATGATCCAGCGATGGATGCTTTAGTAAGTGCAAGTATTATTCCGGCATCAACAGCTTTACATCATGCCTGGCTTGAAAAAGTAAGTGCCACTTTAAATGAAGCCACTATTGGCATTCCATCCAATGTTTTCATGATGCAAGGTAGCATTGCTGCTAAGCATACTGAGCATTTAGGATACATTCTAGCTGAAATGCAAGTATTGCCGCGCATGTATCCTGATGCAAAATGGTAAGTTCCACCAGTTTTTTTAAAATAAGGCTTTAGCTTATATTTGTCTATGAACAAGAATAAGAAGCAAACCACATCTATTGATCAGCCTTCGGTCATTTATAATTATGGACAATGGATTTTAATGGCGGTAGCTCTATTACTATACCTACCAGCACTTAAACTAGATCTTACTAAGCTTGATGATACTATTTTTATAAATGATAAGCACGATTTCTTGAGCAAGCTCACTAACCTGCCGAGTGCCTTTACACAAGGTGTATTTGGTGAAAGAGATATTTATTATCGCCCCTTGCTGTTAGTTTATTTCATGTTTGTATATCCATTTACAAGCACTAGTTCCATAGTTGCTTACCATGTGGCAAGTATTATGTTACATATAGTGAATGTAATGCTCATCTATCGGTTGTTGAATAAAGTAAATATTAGGAAGCCAAGCGCATTTTGGCTCACGCTTTTTTTTGCAATGCACCCTGCATTGACCATGGCTGTAGCATGGATACCAGGAGTGAACGATTTATTGCTCACCACTTTTGCCTTGTTATGCCTACTCCAATTGCTCCGTTACCATCAATCTGCATCGGGCCTAAGTTTCTTACTGGTTTCCCTCTTTTTTGGACTCACCATATTTACCAAAGAAAGTGGCATATTTTTGTTTCCTGCAGGTGTCTTATTGATATTCTATAAAGAGGGACAAAATGTGCAATGGCGCAGGATGATACCCTTGTGCAGCTTACAGTTTTTTTTATTGGTTATTTGGTTCTTTGCCCGCAAACAGGTATTGCCTGATGATGCAGCAGCCTTTTTAAGTGCCGATATGGTCGGACTTTTTTTTAATCGGCTGCAAGGTTTATTACAATACTTGGGTAAAAGTTTATTGCCTATAAATTTGAGTGTATTTCCAACCATAGTAGACACAAGTTTACTTCCTGGAATAGTGGCCCTAATTGTGCTCATCATACTTTTGTATTTAAATAAAGAAAGAAATGCCAAACATATTTTAATTGGATTTGCGTGGTTTTTTCTTTTCTTAATCCCTATATTTTTTGTGCCTAAAAATGTTAGCGATCAACTTTTTGAACATCGTTTGTATTTGCCTTTAATAGGCATTTTATTGGTTATTTATGAAACCGCATTGTTTCAAAAGAGTTTTAACCATCAAATTAAAACTTGGCTAACAGCGATTGTCCTCATATTCTTCGGATGGAGTGTAATCGATTATACTAAATACTTTAATGATCCTCTTGTATTTTGGGAAAATGCAGTTAGCACTTCACCAAATAGTGCATATGCAAATAAGCTTTATGCGGTTCAGCTATCTGATGGGGGCGATCCCAAGAACTCCATCATTCATTTTGAAAAAGCCTTTGAATTGGACAGTACCGAAAGGTATACCAAGTATTTTTTAGCCACATTGGTAAATATGCCTAAGCAAGATTGGAATGGTGCCATTGCATTACTTGATAGGGAGATAGCCAGTAATCCTAACTTTGTAGATGCCTATGCAGCACATGCACAGTGTAATGTAAATGTAGGGAAGCTGGAAGAAGCCACTGTAAGTTTGAAAGCTTTCTTAAAGGTAAAGCCCAACGATCAAATGTATAATAACAATTTACTACTGTTGTTACGAAGCTTGGGAAAGTATAAAGAAGCAAAGATACAAGCTGATACTATGATTGCCAGGCAGCTCATAGTTGATGAAGGCCTATTAAAACTCGTCACGGACTCTGCTAACATAGTTTATTAGTATTCTATCCATTATTAATTGGATCCATTTTTTTCCTTTATCGAAAAGTGGATTGGTTGTAAATGATTACCTAATTGAAAATGAACCTTCCGATAGAAAAACCTACTATAATGTTCTTTTCAACGGAAGAAATCAAATTTTTTGTAGCATACAATCCATAAACATTGCTGCTTCTGTTGTAGCTCGCTAGGTGATCAATCCATGGATTGAATGATTGAAAATATTCAATATTTACATTTACGTTTAATTTTTTATATCTATACTTAGATTTTATACCTATTCCTAGACAGTATAGCTTATTCTTAGTTCGTTTAATGCCTTGGCTGCTTGCCGTTATGATAGTATCAGTAGCTGTATAGCTGGTTCCAAAACTATTAGATGAAATGTATGAATAATTGTTTTGAGAAAGAAGCAGGCTGTGCGACATATAGGGAGTGATTGTAAATGATTGTTTAACTCCAATAGTAAAATCAAAACCTACCTCGATCGGTATTCTTAAATAGGCTGTGTATTTATTATTGAAGCATTGTGTTTTTTTAATTTTAATAACTTCATCATTCATTCCTGTACATACTGGGAAAGCAAAGCTTTGAATACCTGCAGCTAAATTAGTTTTATTGATGCTGGCATTTACCATAATTCCATAATATTGACTCAAAGTACTTGGCACGTATAGGGGATCTTTATTGTGCTTTGACAAAGCCACAACAGCACCAAGATTTCCATTAATTGAAACTTTCATTGGGTTGATTAAAATTGCCTCACCGGCAACGGTGAATGAAGGTGACTGAAGGATTAGGAAAGTTAGTTTTAAAATACGATTTATTTGATTTTTTAAAAACATATATATAATTTTTTCAAAGTAAACAAAAGGTGATTTAGTTTACAATCAAAGAAGGCAATAAAGATTAATACACCTTAATTTCTTTTAAAAGCAATTTAAAATTTTACAAGATTGTTAAGAATTTGGACATGCGTTAATATGCTATGACTTAATTCGCATCTATTTTTTCAAATAATTTGCTTCTATATGAAGAGTTCACTGAAGCTTCATAGTAATTAGGATTATGAAACTTTCTGTAAGGAGAATTTTTTGTTCTATCTACTTCTTTCTTTATCGCTTTCTTCCAATTTATTATTAAATTATAATCATCTAAAAACAATATTTGGCTATCAAAGTTTACCCATAGTGCTTCTGGATTTCCGGATTTGTCATAGAATTTACCTTTTGATATAACTTGATTATAATCATTTAATACTTCCTGAAATTCTAATGGTAAAATAAATCCGATTGATTTTTTAGTAAAGCTTGGGCAAATTACATAACGTTGTCCAATGTTTATTGGCATTTTTAAGTTCTTAGTCACCGACATTCCTATTTTTGGAGAATCAGCTTTTAAATCAAATTCGTTTATAAAATCATTCACTAAATCAAAATACTTCTTAA
>JBDKJS010000005.1:0-3744 GCA_039806065.1 Bacteroidota bacterium
ATATACAGTCGATGCACACCATAGATAACTATATGTTGCGGCATATAGTACTTCCGGGCATCAGTGGTTGGGCACAGGTAAATGGTTGTAGGGGCGAAACAAAAACGCCTTATGATATGCAGCAGCGGGTAAATTTTGATCTGTATTATATTCATCGCTGGACGTTCTGGCTCGATTGCCAAATTATATTACAAACCGTGATCAATATTTTAAGAGGGGATCAGAATGCGTATTAGATTTTAGACCGGAGACGGTAGACCCTAAAAAACCTCGAAGAGGGTTAGTATCTAAGTAGAATAAGTAAACTAAGTAACTAGTAAACAATGTCATTATCTCGAAACTGAATCATGAAGAAATATTTTATAATCCTCCTATACATTTGTTTTTTTTCTGTTGCTTATAGCCAAACGGTGTGGGAGAATCATAGAAGTGAAGTGTATCCCTATCTGTATCGATTATCACAAAAAGGGTTCATTGATTTTCAAGATATTATTCGTCCGGTTAGCAGGGAACAAATTGCCGGTTTATTACAGCAATTAGATAGTTCTCGTACAAAACTTAGCAGTGTAGAAACAAAAGAGCTTGATTTTTATTTGCAAGAATATAAACTTATACAAGGTACAGATCTTGCCAAGTTAAAAGCAGTACAAAGAGATCAACATAAACGCTTACGTGGTTTATTTTATCATGGTAAAGATTTTCAAATCAATGCGGATCCTTTTGGGAGTATTATGCGTGTAAGTGGTGGGGGAAAAAATTTTACGCAGATGAGCCAGGGGCTACAGTTTTGGGGTAAGGCGGGTAAATTTGGTTTTCAGTTTTATTATCGAGATTATACGGAAACTGGTTCCGGTATGGATAGTTTTAGAAGAGAAAGCCCCGAAACAGGCATCACCAAACTATTTAGTGGTAATCCAAGATCACAGAATTTTTCGGAACTAAGAACGAATATTAGTTATACTTGGCATAACGGTTCAATCAGTGTTGGTAAAGATCAATTACAATGGGGTTATGGTGAAAATGGACGAATTGTGCTGAGTGATAAAGCACCCTCCTACCCCTATATACGCTTCGATTATAAGCCATTGAAGTGGCTACAGTTCAATTATTTTCATGCTTGGTTACATTCAAATATTATAGATAGCAATGCATCTTATGGAACAGGATCGGGCGTAGGCACTGCCAGCCGCATTTTATTTATTCCAAAATTTATAGCCAGTCATACCTTACTATTCAAACCAACTAAAGGATTAGATATTGCTATAGGAGAATCTATTGTGTATAGTGATCGTTTAGATATTGGCTTTTTAATGCCGATTAATTTCTATAAAATATATGATAATAATAGGAGTAATTATGATATAAGGGCGGGTGCTAACGGACAATTCTTTTTACAAGTAAGTTCTCGAAATCATATTAGGAATACGCATCTATATGGTTCTTTATTTATAGATGAAATCAGGGTTTCAACCATGTTTAATAAGGCAAAGAGCAGGAATCAATTAGGGTATACCATTGGAGGCTCTATAACAGATCTGTTGCTACCCTATTTAACAGTTGGGGGTGAGTACACCAGGGTAAACCCATTTGTATATAGCAATTTGATACCAGCACAGTTCTATACCCAGTACGATCATTCTTTGGGCGATTGGATGGGTAATAATTTTGATAGGCAAACTTTCTTTTTAAAATACACACCCATACCGCGTTTACGCACTTATATCCGTTACCAGGGCATTCGTAAAGGCGGTGCCGGTACTATTTATCAGCAGTATGAAGCTGAGCCACAACCCAGGTTTCTGTTCGATTTCCAGAAAAAAAGAACCGACCTGTTTGTGCAAGTCGGTTATGAGTTTATCAATAATTTTTACCTAACGGGAAGCTATCAGTGGGTCAAGCAAACCTTAGCAAATGGAACAGGTACCAGTGGTGGTACTATGCAAATAGGTTTAAGTTATGGGTTGAGGTGAGATTGAAATAAGAGGTTACAACATTAACTGAATATACAAAGACAAATGAAACTAGGTTTTTTTTCAAAAATTTTTAGGCGCAGTATGATCTCAAGAATTTTTATTGAGCGCATATCAGAGCCATTACATTTAAATATACTCACTTTTTTTGTGGCGCTATTCGGAACCTATAAACAAAAAATATTGTTCGATTTGATCTTGCGACATTGCCATGCATTTGCATTGAATGATGCTGCAAATAAAGCTAAGGAAATGGGGTTGTCGGCTATTACTGTAATTGAATTTGGAGTTGCAGAGGGAGGAGGTCTTCTAAATATTTGCAAAATTTGTGAAAAACTATCTAAAATTTATAATATTAATTTTCAAATAGTAGGATTTGATACTGGTGAGGGTATGCCCATGCCACTTGATTATAGAGATCATCCTGAATTGTATCAACCAGGTGATTTTAAAATGAATCCTGAAATATTAAGACCCTTATTACCAAATAATTGCGAATTAATTCTTGGCCATGTTTCAACAACTCTAAAAGAATTTTGTAAGCGAACCTCTTTATATAAAGCGCCAATTGCTTTTATTTCGTTCGATTTGGATTATTATTCCTCTACTTATAATGCATTTGATATTCTACAAATGGAAAGCGCAAAATATCTTCCTACGCTCCCATTATACTTCGATGATATCGCGCTATCATCTCATAATTCGAAATGTGGTGAATTACTTGCTATTCAGCAATTTAATTCAGCTATTGAAAAAAGAGTAATTGAAAAAAACACATTCTTACCAGGTAGAAGAATTTATAAACATGCGCAGTGGATCGATCAGATCTTTTACTTACATGTATTAGATCATCCTATAAGAGAAGAATTGGTAACTGGTAGAGAAATAGCTATGCTCGGAAATCCATATCTTGATTAAGAAACCTTTGCCAATACTGGTTTAGTGGCAACAACCTGTTGATTAATCCAAGTATAGGTTTTATGTAACCCGGCTTGCAGTGGCGCAGATGGTGCCCAATTTAATCTTTGCCGAATAAGGCGATTATCTGAGTTACGCCCCCTCACACCAATATAACTTACCGGCACGTTTTTGATACTCAATTTTTTATCAGCTATTTTCATTACTAAACGCGCTAAATCGTTCAGTGAAATCATTTCTTCAGAACCAATATTAATAGGTCCTGTAAAATCACTTCTCATCAAACGATCAACTGCTTCGAGGCATTCGTCGATATATAAGAAAGAGCGTGTTTGTTTACCATCTCCCCATACTTCAATTTCACCGCCTTCCTTGGTTTCAGCAACTTTACGACACATGGCTGCCGGTGCTTTTTCTTTGCCTCCGCACCAAGTACCTTCCGGACCAAAAACATTGTGAAACCTAGCAATACGTACATTCATTCCGTAGTTGCGGGCAAAGGCTAAATACAGGCGTTCACTAAATAATTTTTCCCATCCATACTCGCTATCGGGCAAAGCCGGGTAAGCCGACTCTTCAGAACATTTTGGATTATTAGGATCTTCTTGATTATAGGCAGGATAAATACATGCTGAAGAAGAGTAGAATATTTTTTTCACGCCAACTTTATTGGCTTGGTGAATTACATTTAAATTAATACTAGCCGAATTATGCATAAGGTTTGCATCGTTCTCACCAGTAAACAGATAGCCAGCTCCACCCATATCTGCTGCTAATTGGTATATCTCATCAAAATTTGTGTCAATTATTTCATTCACCAATTGTTGATCGGTAAGATCGCCTACAACAAATTCAT
>JBDKJS010000006.1:0-20180 GCA_039806065.1 Bacteroidota bacterium
AACCTAGGACTGAAAACCGTGGTTACTGAAATGCAACTCAATGGCGACCCCAGCCTGCCACTTTACCATTGGGAAAAACCTGAACTGGTAATGGAATTACCAAACATTTCTTTTAATCCTGCCGAAGTAACTACCGATCAATCGACCTTTGATATCAATATTATTACTCGCAATTGGGGAAAGGCCGTAACCGATTCATTTTATGTAAAAATAAAAAGAACGCTTCCCTCAGGTATTGACTCCACTTATTTAATCAAACGAGGTAAATGCTATTATGCCGATACTCTCACCTACACATTACGAAATTATGGTTTTAACAGCGGTGGTCTAAATAACTTTGAAATTAGTGCCGATCTTGATAGCAATACCATTGCTGAACAATCAGATGAATTTATTAATAATAAAACTGTAGCCGCATTATTTGTGAAATCAAGTGATATCATCCCTGTTTATCCCTATAAATATGCCATATATCCCTATAGCACCGTAACACTAAGGGCAAGCACTGCCAATCCTTTTGCTACACAGCGTACTTATAACTTTGACATTAGCAATGTGGACCTTTCAAAAGAACCGATGGATAGTGCCTCTACTTATTATTTTGGAAGTGTAACTACTTCAGGTGGGTTGGTCAGTTGGACTCCACCCCTATCGCTAGTTGATAGCAGTGTGTATTATTGGCGTGTGTGGGACGACTCCCTTCAATATGACTCTGTAACCTACCGTATGAATCAAAGTAGTTTCCAGTTTATTCCGGGTAAAAGAGGATGGTCGCAAGCAGATTTTTATCAATTTAAGGAAAATGAATTTAAAAATATAGTTCAAGACTCGGTGCACGAAGAATTTGATTTTGTGGTAAATAAAAAGTTTTTGGACGTGACCAATTGGGGTAGCCCAGCATTGCCCAATGAATATAATGAAACTGGCTACACGCTGAATGCCCAGCCTGCAGATTATAATGGATGCGGTGTGACTCCCTATGTGGTAGTAGCTGTAATTGATTCCGTAACCCTAAAGCCTTGGAATAATTGTAATAATAATTTTGGACAGCTGAATACTTTTACCAGTGGCGATTGCAGCGTTGAAAATCCTGTGGGTACTGGAAACTGCAGAAGTAGGTATGAGAACTTTTTCTTTTTCAGATACAACCAACCAAGTGAGATGACCGCCTTCCAAAACATGCTCAATGCCATACCAAATGGAAATCACGTGATCGTGTATAGCTGGTTTCCGGCCTTCTACTCTAACTATCCTGACTTTCAAAATGCAATGATCAATATTGGATTTAGTGATATTAACTTGGTATTTGACACCACTCCTTTCATATTCTACATGCAAAAAGGAAATATCAATAGCGAAACACATAGCTTTGGCACTACCAGCAATCAAAGAATTACACTAAGCACATTGCTGGAAGGGGTATGGAATAAAGGGTCGCAAGTATCCAATACCATAGGACCAAGTACTCAATGGCAAAGTTTGCATTGGCTGCAAACCCCAAAAGAAAATATTGCGTTAAGAGATTCTATAACGCTAAGCATTTATGGCCTCAATGCCAATACTAATAATTGGGACACCCTGCGCTATGGCATTCAAGTGCCCGTATATGACACCACACTCAGTTGGATAGATGCAAATTTATACCCTTATATTAAAATTGAAGCTTACCAACAAGATGATTCCCTGCGCACCCCTCCTCAAATGCAACGATGGCAGATTTACTACCAAGATGTGCCTGAAGCTGCTTTGAATGCAAACAGAAGCTATGTTTTTTACAACAACCCACTCAATGAAGGCGATACTGTGAAAATTAAAATAGCAGTGGATAATGCAGGCGATTTGGCAATGGATAGTTTAAACATGCTTTTTTATGTATATGATAGCAACGGCCAGCGCCACAACATCAAAGAGTATAAAACTGATAGTTTAAGAACCAACCAATTTGTAGAGGCTTTCGCTGTATGGGACGACACGTATGGAAGTGCCGGTATCAATAGCCTATGGGTGGAAGCCAATCCATTTGGCAATGCACACCAATTAGAACAATACCATTTTAACAACATAGCCGAAGTTAAATTTAATGTTATGCGCGATGATGTAAACCCCATATTGGATGTAACATTTGACGGTGTGCACATACTGGATGGCGATATAGTAAGTGGCAAACCTAACATTAACATTCAACTTCACGATGAAAATAAATTTTTAGCGCTGAATGATACAAGCAATTTTAGAGTGTACTTAAAAACACCTGGAAGCAACACCAATCAATTGCTGAGTTTTAGTCAATTGCAATATGGTACAACCATGCGATTTACCCCTGCTGTGCTTCCCAAAAATTCATGTAGGATTGAATTCAATCCCGAGCTGCTAGCAGATGGTCGCTACCAACTTGAAGTGGAAGCCACCGATAAAAGCAGGAACGAATCGGGTAAATTTAATTATAAAATCACATTTGAAGTGGTTAATAAATCAACCATTACTGAGGTGCTCAATTATCCAAATCCTTTTAGCACATCTACAAAATTTGTATTTACGCTTACTGGCAATACTGTTCCTGATTATTTTAAAATTCAAATATTAACCGTAGCAGGTAGAGTGGTAAAGGAAATTACTCAAACTGAATTGGGTGAAATTCACATAGGCAGAAACATCACTGATTATGCCTGGGATGGCAAAGATCAATTTGGCGATCAACTAGCCAATGGTGTTTATCTATACAGAGTGATCAGCAAGATCAATGGTGAATCAATAGAAAAACGCGAAACCGAAGCTGATAAATTTTTTAATGACGGCTGGGGAAAAATGTATTTGATGCGATAATTCACCATGCAAACAACAGATTATTATGGCACCATTGGTGTGAGTTTAATTTTGCTTGCATTTTGGTTACTTAGCATTGGCAAGGTAAGTGCCAAATCAAATGTTTACTTATTACTAAATGCCATTGGCGCTTTGCTAGCATGCTATGCTTCCATCCTACTCTACTACTGGCCATTTATTATCTTAGAGGGTATTTGGGCAATGATAGCCTTCAAGACCTTGTTGCGTAAGTAAAGTCGCTAGGTTTGGATTACACCCACATTGTAAGGCTGGGTAAGGGGTGCATGGTTGGCTGCCTCGATGCCCATACTTATCCATGTCCGAGTATCAACAGGATCAATAATAGCATCTAACCACAAACGAGCTGCTGCATAATAAGGTGTGGTTTGCCTATTGTATTTGTCTGTAATGGTTTGCAACATGGCGTCTTCTTCTTCCTTGGTAAGCTGCTGACCCTTTGCCTTTAATGCACTTACTTGAATTTGCAAGAGAACTTTGGCTGCTTGTGACCCGCCCATTACCGCTATTTGTGCAGTAGGCCAACCTACTATCAGTCTAGGATCATAAGCCTTACCACACATGGCGTAATTTCCAGCTCCATAAGAATTGCCAATTACGATGGTAAACTTGGGTACTACCGAATTACTCATGGCATTTACCAACTTAGCTCCATCCTTAATGATGCCCCCCTGCTCGCTTCTGGATCCTACCATAAACCCTGTTACATCTTGCAAAAAAACCAACGGAATTTTACGTTGGTTGCAATTCATGATAAACCTGGCTGCCTTATCAGCACTATCGCTAAAGATCACTCCACCAAACTGCATTTCACCCTTTTTGCTTTTCACCACTTTACGTTGATTGGCTACTATTCCCACCGACCAACCATCTATGCGTGCCAGGCCACAAACAATACTTTGACCATATTTAGGTTTGTATTCATCAAAATCGCCAGCATCTACCAATCGTTGAATGATGGCATGCATATCATATTGCTTGCTGGGTTCATCAGGAATAATACCATAAACCTCCTTGACCTCGTACTTTGGAGGTTGTGATTTTTCGCGGTTAAATCCTGCTTTTGGTAAACTGCCAATTTTTGAAAAAATATTTTTTATGTGATCCAATGCAGCTTGGTCATTTTCAAATTTATTATCCGTAACACCACTGATCTCACATTGTGTAGTGGCACCACCCAGTGATTCATTGTCTATATCCTCGCCTATGGCTGCCTTTACTAAATAACTTCCGGCTAAAAATATACTTCCTGTTTTATCCACAATCATGGCTTCATCACTCATAATTGGCAAATAGGCGCCACCAGCTACACAGCTACCCATAATAGCTGCCACCTGGATAATGCCCATGCTACTCATCACTGCATTGTTTCTAAATATGCGTCCAAAATGCTCCTTGTCTGGAAAAATCTCATCTTGTAATGGTAAAAATACTCCTGCACTATCTACTAAATAAATGATAGGGATTTTATTTTCCATACTTATCTCTTGTGCACGCAGGTTTTTCTTGCCTGTCATCGGAAACCATGCACCAGCCTTAACAGTGGCATCATTGGCTACAATAACACACAGCTGCTTGCTTACATAACCAAGCCCTACGATCACACCTGCTGCCGGGCATCCACCATAAGTTTCATACATGCCATCGGCTGCAAAGGCACCTACTTCAATAAACTTTGAACCCTTGTCTATCAGATAGTGAATGCGCTCCCGAGCAAGCATTTTCCCTTGTTCCTTTTGCTTGTCGGCACTCCGCTTTCCTCCTCCTTCCATTATTTTCTCTAATTTATACCTTAGCTGATCAACCCTTTGACGCATGGCATCTTCGTTTTTATTGAATGTAATATCTGTGTTCATATACTATGTTTGCGGTGCGTAAATATACTATGTGTGGGAATATAAAAACTAAATCGCCTTTTAAGTTTATCAGCAATGTTGAAAAAACACCAAAAGCTAGGTGGAATGATCCTAAGTTTTAATTTAGCTTAGTGATCAAATGAAAATAGCCAATGTAGTATTAATATTTTTTGCTGGTGGATTAGGTTCTATTTGCAGAGCAGGAATATCGCATTGGTGGCCTCAAACCAATACAGTGCTAGTAAACATTACAGGTTCGCTTCTGATTGGTTTGGTAGTGGCCCTAGCCGATAGAAATTGGATAGACCCTAACAGTAGGTTAATTCTTTGTTCCGGATTTTTAGGTGGGTTTACCACCTTCAGTGCATTCAGTTTAGAAAATGTACAACTGGTGCAACAAGGTAATTACACCGCTGCTGTGGCCCATGCTTTGGGCAGCATGGCATTGGGTGTAGTAGCTTGTGCTATTGGATTGTGGTTAGGACAAAGATAATTGTCGAAAACTTTGTAAAATACTCAATGCCCTAGAGGTATTACACTACATCGGCAGCAGTAATTTAGCACCAATGTTATTTAAATATTTAATAAATACTTTTACGTTTATTTTCCTTCTTTCATTTGGTATATGGGGGCATCCAAATTTATACCAACCCGTTATGAAAGAAAAGCTTAACGTAACCATTCATAGTTTCGTTAATAACTTAGATAGCAACACCTACCTTGCGCTTTCACAACAAGGGGCATTATTGGTGATTAACACTAATAGTTTGAAGGTGGAAAAAAGTTTATCATTATTTGATAGCCCTCCTACTAGCTTTTGTTTTAATTCTACCGATAGTCTACTGGCAGTGGCTTCTAGTGGCGGGCATCTGAAAATAATTGAGATTAAAAAAATGCGTGTAGTCAATGAGCTCTACAGTCCTGAATTTGAAGGAAATAATTTTATTGCTTTTTCTATTGCCGATGGGTTTATCTACTTTAATGCACATGGAAGGTTGTATAAAGTTCGATCAGATTTTTATACCACCCCTCAGAAAATATTTGATCTAAGTGCTTCCATTGCTGGAGGCATGATTAGTCAGGATAGAATGAAATTGGTATTTACCAGTGGCACCACTTTAAAAGTAATTAATACCCTAACGGATGACATCACGCAAGAAATTAATTTAAATGACCATCAAAATATAGAACAATTTAAAAAAGTAAACCCAAACCAATTTGCCACTTGGAGTGCCGATGGGTCAGTTATAACCTGGAATTTGGGACTAAATGGTGTAAGCTATCCTCCTGCACATTGGTTCAAAGCTGGAAGTCCAGTACCATTAGCATTTAACACTCAGGCAAATTGGCTGCTAACAGCCGGAGTTGGGTATTGGATAAGGGTTTGGGACGCTGAAAGAAAAACAATTTTTCAAGAATTATTTGCACATCAAGCAAAAGTGATCGCCTACACTTTTGTAGGTAATGAAGGAACCATCATTAGCAGTGATGAAGAAAACTCCATCATTAAATGGTCAATCAACGCTGAACCAATTAATCCAGTAGTGGCCCCTGCTATACCTAGCCCCGAAATACCAGTTATATCAGCTGTAAAGCCACCTTTGGAAGGCCGGGCTGTGGTAAACACTGCTGATTTGATTTTTAAAGATAGCATCATTACACTCTATATTTATGATGACAAAAAATTAGATGGCGACACACTTAGCTTGATGTATAATAACGAATGGTTGTTGGAAAATTATGGCGTGAATAAATCAAAGAAAACAATTACTATTAAACTTCAGCCAAACTCGGACAATGCATTGATATTATTTGCCAATACTTTGGGCACTGCTCCTCCAAACACTGCTGTGGTTGACATAGAATCTAGTTCAGGAAGAAGAACAGTAAGACTTTCTTCAGATTTAAAAAAATGCAGTTCAGTAAATATTCGATATTCACCAAATTAAAAAACTCAAATCCTTATCCAATGAAAAAACTATTAGTCACATTACTTTATCTCATATTATCTAAATTTAATTTTGCTCAAAATTGGAATGCATTGGGCAGTGGACTTAATGATGAGGTGCAAGCTTTAATAGTATATAATGGCAACCTGATAGCTGCCGGAAATTTTTCGGGCGACAATGCCGGTGCTGTGCTTAATAAAATTGCTGCTTGGAACGGTAGTACATGGACTGCGCTGGGCAGTGGGCTCAATGGCAATGCTTATGCTTTAGCTGTTTTTAATGGCGAACTTTTTGTAGGTGGTGATTTCACCATTGCCGGAGGACAAGCAGTGCAAAGGGTAGCTAAATGGAATGGCACCAATTGGCAACCTGTAGGTGATGGCTTTAATCAAGGAGTGAGATGTTTTTTAGTAGCAAACGGTGATCTGTATGCCGGTGGAAATTTTATCAACTCTGGCGCGGCTACAGTGAATCATGTTGCAAAATGGAGTGCAGGAAGTTGGAATGCTTTAGGAAGTGGCATTACTGGAGGAAGTGTTTTATCAATGGCTTGGTTTAATGGTAGCATTTATGCAGGCGGAAATTTTACCGGACTAATAAAAAAATATGATGGATCATCGTGGAATACAAGTGGTAGCATTAATGGTTTAGAAGTAAGTGCGCTCATTAGCTGGGGGGCGAATGGGGCCACTAGTGGCAGCAATTTTTTTCTATGGGCAGCAGGCACTATTAATGCACCTTCGCAAGGATTGATAAGAACCAATGACGGCAATTCATGGCTGAGTGCCGTAAACCAATTTACCGGTGCCAACAAACCTAAACGATTTTTCCCAACCTATAATTTCTTATTTACCAGTGGTGCTTTTACTGAAACAATTAATGGACGGAATGTAGATAAAATTGCCAAGTTTAGTAGTCAAAATGTATGGGATAGTTTAAGAAATGGATTGAATAACGAAGTGGCAGCCATGACTTACTACAACAATGAATTGGTGGCAGCAGGAAAATTTACAGGTGCTAATGGTAGCAATAACTTAGCAAGGATTGCACGCTACAGCATAGCTGTGGGTGTAGCTGATTTGTTTAATACTTTAAATGAAATTAAAGTTTATCCTAATCCGGCAATTGACAAAGCTACCATTGACTTCAATGTTTCTAAATATTTAGGTGATCTATCAGCTATCGTCTTTGACATGAATGGCCGCATGGTAATGGGTGCAGATTTAGGTTCAACACAAATCGGCAACTTATTAAATTATAATCATACATTTAACCTGCAAGGTTTGGCTGTGGGCCAATACAATATAGTGGTAACGTCACCTGAAGGGGTATTGATTTCAAGGTTGGTGACCAAGCAGTGATGATTATTCATTTTCTGTTATTTCATTGATGGTGTTTTCAACGGATCGAAGTTGCGATTCGCAGATAGCTAGTAGCTCTTTAGCCTTAGCCACTTTAGATGCAAGTTGATCTATCGATATATTTCCGGATTCTAGTTGGGCTACTATTTTCTGAAGTTCGGTGTAAGCTTTAGTATAACTCATTTAGAGATGTTTTGTATGTTATTAATTGATGTATGAATAATGGATTTTTGTAGCTGTACCTCCATTGGATCGTTGGAAATGATAAAGTCAGGTTGTGTAATTATTTGCCCATTTTGCCTTACTAGGGCAAAACCTCTTTTCAATATTGTTTCAGGATTAGCTAATTTTATAATCTTTGATGCTGCTAGCAATTTCGATTTACTTTGTTGAACATGATTTTGTGCTGCCGAACTTACTTGTTGAAAGAGTTGAATTAAATGATTCTCAAATTTTAGGTTATGATCTACAATGGCTGCTGCTACTTTTGTAGGCGTTTTGAATTGACGTGCCATTAAATCGCAGATGCTTTGATTGCGATCATGACCTATGCCAGTGAGGATGGGTATGGGATAGGCTGCTACAATGGCCGCCAATTGTGGATGATCAAATGGAATAAAATCTGCTGTGGCGCCTCCTCCACGCGCTATTGCTACTGCTTGGTAGGCATGCTTAGAAGCAATGATTCGGTCTAAGCTTTTGATGATATTTTGGGTAGCATTGTCGCCTTGGATGGTTACTAGGTATTGATCAACATTAAAAGTGTATTGATGTTGGTTGTGGACTAACTCATTTATAAAGTCGCGTTGGCCATCAGAATTGGGAGCTGTGATGAGGGCTATTCGTTGGATGATGGGTGGCAGTGGATGTTGTTGATTGGTGGTGGTTATCACACCATTGACCAATTGAATGATCTTAGGATGTTCCAGCAAGAGCTGTGCTATGGTTTGCTGTCGTTGTAATAGAATGGCATCAATGGTAGACTCTGATTTTATTTCGATAATATCTAAATTTATTCCATACAATATATGGTAACGCACTCTTACCTTGCAAACTATTTCGATGCCATCTTTAAAGGGTTGATGGGTGTTGGTTTCGAATGCTTGTATTTGCTGATAGGCATTGCTCCAAATTACAGCTCTTGCTTCAGTAATTTTAGTTTGTTGGAAGTATTCTTCAAGTGTAAGATAGCATCGTTGGTTAGTGGGGTATTTTTTTACATTGGCAATACGGGCAGTAATCCAAATGGGCTGATCTGTGAATGTACTATAGATAAGATCGCTTATTTTTTGCGTGATGCTGGAAAGTGGTAATGGTTTTGTATTCATTTGAAAAAAGATAATAAGCGTACTAATATAAAAAAAATGATGATAAATGCATTGCTTATGATGGGCCAGCGATAGAGCCAAATAGCTTGCGTGGCGTGGGCTACTCTGCGGTGGTGAAGCAACTATGGGCGAAAGCGCTTTGGTGTATGATGGTGGGATGAGGTGGATGGCCCCCATGAAAAACATTGTGAGGGATGTGGTGTTATTAAAAAAGTAAGGTTAAATTTGTAACATGATTAAGAGTAAAAAAATGGCTGTGGAGCGTTTGCTGCAAGTGGCTGACTTAAAATTAAAATCTGTATATGAAAAGGTTTATCATGGCGAGCGTTTAGCGATGGAGGATGGTGTGCTGCTGTATGAGCAGGGGCCTTTATATGAGTTAGGAGTGCTTGCAAATTTTATTAGGGAGCAGAAAAATGGGAATGTAACTTTTTTCAATCGTAATTTCCATGTGGAACCTACGAATGTGTGTGTGTATGCGTGTAAATTTTGTAGTTACTCGCGCTTGTACAAGCACCGTGAAGATGGTTGGGAATTGTCCATAGCTGAGATGCTGGCGCTTGTGAAAAAGTATGATGGAAAACCGGTAACGGAGGTTCATGTGGTGGGTGGGGTGCATCCGAAGATGGATATTTATTTTTTTGAATCACTATTGAAGGATATTAAAAAGCACAGACCTGAATTGCACATTAAAGGTTTTACAGCGGTGGAATTATACTATATGTTTAAAAAAGCAAAGTTAGACTATGCTACAGGTTTGCAATTATTGAAGGATGCCGGATTGGATTCATTGCCTGGCGGTGGTGCCGAAATTTTTGATGAAGAAGTGCGTGCTGCAATAGCCGGTGATAAATGTACGGCTGATGAATGGCTGGCAATACATGAAGCTGCTCACAAGCTGGGAATGTACACCAATGCAACCATGCTGTATGGTCATGTGGAAAATTATCATCATCGGATTGACCATATGGAGCGATTGCGGAAGTTGCAAGATCGAACTGGGAAGTTTAATACTTTTATTCCATTGAAATTTAGAAACAAGGATAATGAGATGGCAAACATTGCTGAATGTAGTGTGGTAGAGGACTTGAGAAACTATGCCGTAAGCCGAATTTATTTAGACAATTTTAATCATATAAAAGCATATTGGCCAATGATAGGGCGTGATACGGCCCAACTTTCACAGGCATTTGGGGTGGATGATCTTGATGGAACGATAGATGACAGCACTAAGATTTACTCCATGGCAGGTGCCGAGGAACAAACACCTACTTTGCGCACAGAACAATTGATAAAATTGATTAGCGATAGTGGACGAACGCCTGTGGAGCGCGACACGGTATATCAACAGCTGCGAAATTATGAGACTCATCCATTGCTTGTGAATGAAGTGGATGTGATAGCTAATGGATAAATGAAAAGCGGCAGAGTGCCGCTTTTTATTTGAATGTATGCATTTTTATAAAATCAACTAATAACCTACTGATATACGATCAGGGTCTCCTTCATCAGGCTTGATGCTAAGTATTGGTGTTTTGCTATGGTTTACCACTTGCTGCGCATAGCTGCCCATGAGTAGGCTTCCTCCATCTTGTTCGGTCATGATGATTACCAGGTCGGCATTGATGGATTGGGCATATTCCATAGTGGCAGTTGCATTATTTATATTTCCACCTTTGAGCATTTTGGAGGAATTGGCTACTTCCTTTTCATCAAGATAGTCTGTTACTTGGTTTATTTTATGTTCAAACTTGCGTTGCAAATCAGTATCGCCCATAGTCATAAAGCCTAAAACGTGTACTACTGAATTGTAAAGGCGAGCCAGTTCTGCTGCATGCACCACCTTCTGTCTGCTAGTAGGTGAATTGTCTATCGGTAACACGATATCTTTAAATCCAACTTTGGTGGCGTGAGTTTGTACAGTGAGCACTGGGCATGGTGCCGAGCTTACTACTTTGTATGCATTGCTGCCAATAAGAAATTCTTGAAATCCGCTAGAGCCGTGGGTGCCCATGATGATTAGATCAGCCTTTAGTTCTTCAGCTACTTCATTGATTACTTTATAAATTTTTCCCTTTTCGGCTCGGAAATTTACTACTATGCTATCCTTGTGGTGCAGCTCTGTGGCAATGGCTTCCATTTTTTGTTTGATGCCTGATTCTAAATTGGCTTCATATTCATTTTGGGCTTTACCAAATGCTGATGTGATGGAACTGGCCCAGCCGGGAGTTTCAACCACATGCAGTAGGATGATTTCTGCTTTTTTTAACTTGGCCATGAAGCAGGCATGTTCCAAAGCGAGCTTAGCTGTTTCGGAAAAATCGAATGGAATTAAAATTCGGTTGATGGTCAGTTTACTCATGGTAGGTTTTTAGGTTGTGTGAATATACTTTTTAACGTTGTTCCTGCATCATCATTGGATTCATGGGCATTTCTTGAATCTGATACCCTTCCGTGCTAAAGACTTTTTCATCCAGAATGGTGGTGGAAATATTACTGTATCTGAGCTGACTCTTGCGTCCCTTCTTATCAGTAATATTTATTTCAATAGGAAATCCATTAAGCAGGTTATCATACTTGGCATAGGTCATCATCCGATTACCCATTCTTTTGTTCATGCCTAAGGCCTTCACCACTTCTTTATAATCTACCTTTACCTCTTCACTCATCCAATGTTCGGATGTGAAATCATTGCCAACTACGATATACTTTTTGCAATTGTAGCCATCAATTACCTTGGCTTCATTAGTGGGTGTGATGGTAACCTTATCTTCTGGCACTGCTCGGTTAAACATCATCGCGTTAGCGTTATTATTAATTTTCATGCCTGTTTTCTTACCATTATTTTCATCACGAAGAATGATAGTTGATTCATCTTTTAAATTTAAGATGCTTTTGATTTGCAAGGTTGATTTCTTTGTAGCCTCAGGTGTAATGTGCATGGCTACTAAATGCTCTTTAAAAAAATAGTCTATAACAGAATTGCCGTCAGGTTGATCTATACTGGTGAGTGTAATTCGAAAGCTGCCTTGCCCCTGTGAAGATACAGATAGGCTGAAGAGCAAAAAACATGCTGCTAATAATGTATTGAAGTGTTTCATTTGTTTTGTTTTTGATGCCTTAAAGATAATAATTTTTTTAAATTACAATTGCGCTATTTAGCAATTACTGTAAACACGGTTCTTCGGTTTCGGGCCCTCCCCTCCTCACTATCATTAGAAGCTACAGGGGCTGTAGCACCATACCCTTTGTAGCTTAATCTACTACTTGCGATGGCTTTGGATAGCAAAAAATCATACACTGTCTTGGCCCTGTTTTGCGAAAGTATGAGGTTGCTTTGGGCATCGCCCACATTATCTGTATGTCCATTAATAGCCACTTTTAATTTGGGATTTTCCTTCAGATAAATGGCAAAAGACTCTAATACCGCCCTAATCGTATCATTGATGGTGAAGGAATTGGTTGCAAAAAGGATATCGTTAATTTTATATGCCTGCCCCACACTAATTTTATTCAATTCAACATCTTTGATGATTGATCCATTTGCGAATGTGTCTGCTGCACTCACATACTGTGATTGAAATGCATAGTCATTTTTTTTAAAACTCACTACTAAGTCGTGATCTAAATTTGCAACGAAGGCATAATTACCGGTTACACTGTCCACTTCTATGCTTTGCATTTTATTGGTAACCGCATCGCGAACTTCGATCGTGGCCGATTTACTTTCTTCGTCTTTGATTGCCAATTTACCTTTTTGGAGTAATACCTTCTGTGGCCGTGCGGCTTCATGCAATTCAAAACTGTAAATATCATATCCCCCCATACCTTTTAAACTATTGGATGCAAAATAGGCTGTCTTTCCATCGGTACTTACTATGAATCCAACTTCATCAGCTTCTGTATTGATGGGATATCCTATGTTTACCGGTGTGGACCATTTACCTGAGGTATCTAAGGATGTTTTAAAAATATCAAAACCTCCCATGCCTGGTAGTGCATTACTACAAAAATACAATGTTCTACTATCGCTGTGCATAAATGGAGATTTCTCCTGACCATCAGTATTAATAAGGCCTACTGGGAGTTTGGTGGCTTTAGACCACATGCCTTTTTCATCCTTCACTGATTGATAGATATCCATTCCACTGCTACTATCGCGGGCCGATGCAAAATACAACGTACGTCCATCAGATGCTATACTTGGTTGAGCATCCCATTGCTTGGGATGGTTTATATTCGATCCTAGGTTTTGAATAGGCTGCCAATAATTGTTTTCTAATACACTGGTGCAAATGTCAAAGTTTCCGCCATCGTTAATGGTAAAATACAAAACTTTATTATCAATACTAATTGAAGCAGCGCCTTCATTGCCTTCATTTCGGCTGTTGAATGGCTCCGGCATGATGCTTCCCTTCTGAAAACCATCTGCTCCGCGTTGAGAAAACATAAATTTTTCGACATCAGCAGGTGTGAGCATCCCCTTTTTCTCCATACGAAATCTTCTGGTAAAAAATGCCAACTCATGATCTGGTGAGATGTATGGCAGGTACTCTGGGTCTGTGGTGCTGAGCCCCTTTACTGAAACTGGATTGAATGGCACTGGAGCGCCCATCAGTTGAGCCTTTATACGATTACTGGTAGCTTTTTCAAGATTCTTCTCAGGAAGGTTGTCAAATTCTAAATAGCTGGCATACATTTTAGCCGCCTCTTTGTAATTTTTTGAATTAAAATAATGATTGGCTAAGTTAAAGTACATCTCAGCATTCACCTCAGGGCATAACTCCATAGCCTTCTTATAACTGGCAATCATTCCTTCAAAATCTTTACTTCTAGCTGCAATTAAACCTTGCAGATGATACGCAGCTGCATACTCTGCATCGGCTTCAATTGATTTTTCGATGTAATCGAATGCAGCCTTCAAATCACCATTGTTCATTTGCTTACGAGCATCTTCATAATATTGCGTTGCCTTCTTACTTGCTGTGGGCGGACACGTTTTAGCTATTTGCGATTGTGCACTCCATCCTTGAAATATAATAAGTACTAATAAAAATATTTTATACATCTACTTTTTCTTAAATGGATTTAAGTCTTTGAATGCATCCTTTGCTTTTTGCTCTGCAGCCTTCTTGATACTATCTTGAATGGCTTTCGCTCTTTGCGATGCTTCGTTCTTAATTTTCTCTGCTTCAACTTTAGCCTGTGCTTTCAGTTTTTCTGCTTCTTCCCTACCCTTTTGTTCGAGCTCTTGTTTCTTTTTATCAAATTCCTCGGTGGCTTTGGCTTTTAATGCTTCAATGGCTGCGCCACCTTGCTTACTCAAATCCGTTCCTACGACAGGATTTTGTATTGTTCCTTTTACAGTGGCCGCTACTGGCACCACTTCACCTAAACTAAAGTTAGCACCACTATTATTGGCCTTAGCAACCATGCTGTTAAGCGTTGCATTTGCAGCACCACCAAACTTAGCTCGTGGAATATTCATATTGATAACATAATCTAAACTTTGATCTAACCCTGTGCTGCCTCCAATGGTAGCTTTTATGTCGCCAAGCTGCGCATCAAATGGAGCTACAAAAACCCGCCCATCCACAATGTTAAAACTTGGATTTACAGGTGCCACCTGCATTGTTTTTAAATTACTCATTTTAAGTGCATCGGAAAGTTTGTTTAGCACTTCAAAATTTGATACTGTGATAGTAGATGTAGTCAATTTACCGCTTCCATTAATACTATTCATCAATGGTGCCATATTCTTATCAAATGTAGTATTGATGGCGAGTAAGGAACTAAACTTTCCTTTGGTGTGCTTGGCTATTGGTGCCAGCTTTTCTACAGTATTAAAAGCGCTTGCAGTTTTTTGAATATCAAAATTTTTAATATCTAAATTAAACTTACCAGTAGGTAAAGCACTTTTGCTACTGTAACCACCATCCATTACCATACTACCGTCCATTAGATACATGGCAGTTTTCTGGAGTATAATGGATTGATCTGAAATGGAAATACCTCCACTAAGATTATTAATAATTAAATTGTCATAAAAAAGTTGACCAATTTTAGCAGTCATATTAATATTTAAGTTGGAAGGCACAGAAGGTACCGTTAAAGTACTGGTATCAGTATCTGTGGCTGCTGTGCTACCACTGCTTTGCATCCATTGATTTAAATCCAACTTATTGCTACTTAAATTGACATTGCCGGTGAGTAAAGCATCCGTAAGCGCATAGCCTATGATGTTTTGCAAAGAGCCATTTGCCTTGATATCACTATTGCCTAGCGTAGCATCAAATGTTTTTAAGTCGGCTTTGTTTAAATCAAAGGTCAAACTCATGGCATGGATGGCAGTGGCTGCCACCTGAGCAGGGTCGATGTATTTAAAATTCGTAATTTCAAAATTACCTTTTGCCATTAGGCGGTCAAGATTTTGCTGTGATGCCGCACTCATGGTACCTTTGGCTTCAAGATCGGCATTGATGCGTCCAGTAATGCTCACTCCCTTTTCAAGTGGAATGAATTTTTGAACATTACTCAAATCTACCTTTCCCTTTAGAAAGAGATCAACATAAGGATCGGAAATTGGATTTTTTAAATACAAGCGTGCATCAAGAGGCGATGATGCTATTTCAGCATGAAACTTTGAAAGCTTTACAATGGTATGATCTGGAATTCCATCTTCATTGTTAATCTTTAAATCTACCATTACATTGTTTACCGATGATGGCAAATCAGGGTATTTAAAATTACCATTGGTTATTTTTAACCCTAGCCCAAATCCAGGCATGGATTTGTCATTAAATCTACCTTTCACAAATCCGTCTAGTCCAAGTGTGCCACTAGCTTTTACTTGATCAAAATTAGGAGCAAACACTCCAGGGATGAGGCTGATAAAGTTTTTAAAATCGCTCTGAGGTGTACTAAATTTTAAATCCATATCAATATCATCTTTTGGCATGGAAACCCAGCCACTGAATGCAAGCGGCATTTGGTTTAAAAGTATTTTATTTTCCTTAAACGTGAATACAAAGTTTTTTAAATCTAATTCTAAAAGCGCATCAATACTTGTTTTCACCTTATACAAATAGGCAATGCCATCAAAATTCAATGTAACTGATGCCACATTACTTTGTGTATTCAAGGTTACGAAGTCAGATGTGAAATCACCACTTCCTGAATGATTCAAACCTTGAAGCTCTAAACTAAATGGCATGGTAACATCTCTATATACTATGTGTGCATTATTCAAAGCATAATATTTCAGTGCAGCTTTGAATCCACCATTAGTATCGGTATTTGGATTGGCAACTGTGTCAGAAGGGGCTATATCCCAATTTGCCTTGCCATCTTTATTAACCAATAAATTTACCACAGGATGCTCAACCACTACCTTATTTATTTTTATTTCATTCCCCTTGATAACACTCATTATATCGAGTGTGAGTTTAGTGTCTTTCGCATAGTATAAAGTATCGCCTTTAAAGGGCGCTCTATTGACTATGCTCACCCTTGCTATGTTTACTGATAGATTAGGAAATGACCGAATTAAACTAAGATCAATGTCAGTAAAATTAACATCTGCATTTAAGCTCTTATTGGCTTCTGCTTTTACAAGAGTTATAATTTTATCTTTAAAAATAAAAGGAACTACTATTAATATCACCAATATTAATACGATCGAAACAATGGCTATTTTAAATATTTTTTTCATTTTATAAACACATTACTATTTTATTAAAACAATTTTATCACTAAAGCAATTGCCGCCCCTTTTGCATCATTAATGCATCAAGCAATACCATCGCGGTTAAAGAAGATACCACAACAGTGGCTCTAGGCACCACGCAAGGATCGTGCCGTCCCTTTGCTGCTAACAGGGTTGATTTTCCTTGCTTGGTAAGTGCCGGTTGCTCTTTTGCAATAGTACTTGGGGGCTTAAAACCCACCGCAAATTTAATAACAGCACCTATACTAATGCCGCCTTGTATTCCCCCACTATGATTAGTAATAGGAAGTTTACCCTTAGGGCCAAACACATCATTAGCCTGGGATCCGGTCATGGAAGAAAGCAAAAATCCATCGCCATACTCAAATGCATGTGCAGCATTAATGCTTAGCATGGCTTTTGATAAATTGGCATGTAACTTTTCAAATATAGGATCTCCTAATCCAACAATGGGATTGTACACATGAGTGGTAATAATACCTCCACAACTATCACCATTATTTTGCAGCTGGGCTATGTAAGCTTGCATTCGGGATGATGCCTTAGTATCTGGACACCTAACCATACTTGCTACTACCTGTTTTCTTGTTACCCTTTCAGGGTGTGAATCCATCTTCACTTCACCCACCTGATTAACGTAAGAAACTATGTCTATCAAAGGTAACTTATGCATTTTGCAATACCTTACAAGTATTTGATCGGCCACTGCTCCTGCAACTACCCAATTGGCGGTTTCGCGTGCCGATGCTCTTCCACTTCCACTGCTATCAACTGTTCCATACTTTAAATGATAGGCTTGATCAGCATGCGAAGGACGAAAAACTCCGTTCAGATGATCGTAATCCTTGCTGCGATGATCGCGATTGTATATTACAAATCCTAGCGGAGCTCCAGTAGTTACTCCATTCACAGTGCCGCTAAGAAAATGTACTTGATCAGCTTCATTTCTTGCCGATACTATTTTACTTTGTCCTGGCTTACGCAGTGCTAAGGCAGCCTGCACCTTTGCTACATCTAACTTTATTCCTGATGGCACACCATCTATTATTCCACCAATGGCCACTCCGTGCGATTCGCCAAAAGTGGTTAAGCGATAAGTATTTCCTAAACTATTTGAGGCCATGGTGCAAAATTATTTTATTCACCTTCACTTTGAGCGTAGGGTTGCTGTATTAATTCACTAAAAATTGTTAGTTGTAATTTCATCTTTAACGGGCATTCATTGCTTTTTATTTGTTTCCTTTGATTGTTAGATACAATGAAACACTGGCCTTTCTTCTTTTTGATATTACTTGCAAGTTGCGATACTTCAAATAAGCAAAAAATTATTTTCAAAGAGCAAACTATTGCTGTAACAAATTTAAAAACACTGGCATTTGGGTCCTGCAACAAGATGGTCATGCCGATGGAAATTTGGGAAAGTATAGCAGCTCAAAATGCTGATATCTTCTGTTGGACAGGTGATATTATCTATCCTGATGGCCCATGGCGTGTGAATCATGACATAGACCGTATAGAAAATCACTATGCTGCCATGCAGCAAAATGAATTTTACAAATTGGTTAGCGATCACACGCCTATTATTGGCATTTATGATGATCATGACTTTGGAAGTAAGAATGGTGGCAAGGAATACATACACAAATCTGAAACCCAAAAATTATTGCTCGATTTTTTAGGTGAACCGCTCCAAAGCGTAAGAAGGAAACAAGAAGGTATTTACACTTCCTATCGGTTTACCAGCGATAACCATATTGTTTCTATTATTTTATTAGATACTCGCTATGGTTATGTATGGGAGGGAGATCAACCCCACGCCATGGATGCAGCTCAATGGAAATGGCTCCATCAAACACTTGAAAATGATACCGTGAGTACTGTAACCATTATTGCTTCTGGCTATGCTGTCATACCCACCGGCTATGGCGAAGAAGGATGGTATGAAACAGCTGATCGGCAAAAACTACTGCAACTCCTAGAGGCGGATGATTGCAAAAATTTCATTTTCCTTACTGGAGATAGACACTTTGGCGAAATTAGTGTGTTAAATAATAATGAAAATAAAAATTTCGTGGAAGTGTTGAGCAGTGGACTCACCCATTATGCTGAAAATACCAACCCTGCTGAAAAAAACTCCTACCGAGTTGGCGATAAATTTATAGACAGAAACTTTGGATTATTATCTTTTCACCTAAATGACAGCAATGCTTATGTAAATTGCATGATCAAAAATGTAACAGGTGAAACTGTTAGATCACATAAATTAATGATTAAATGAAAGCAATAGTAAATATCCATCGATTGTATGGAACACATGATCTTCATAACACTCTTTTGAAAGGCATCCAACTAAATGATTTTCCTTTTCTTGAAAATGCATTCATGATCATTGATCAAGATTTGATTACCGATTTTGGCATCATGCCTGATTATTTTCAGAAATATGGCGAAAAAAATTTTTTAGAAATAATTGACGCAAAAGGCGGCTTGGTACTACCTTGTTGGTGCGATAGTCATACTCATCTAGTTTATGCTGCTACACGCGAGGCTGAATTTAAAGATCGAATTACAGGATTAAGTTATGAAGACATTGCCGCTCGTGGTGGTGGTATTTTAAACTCCGCTATTAAAATGGCAAGCATCAGCGAACAAAATCTGCTTGATATAAGTATGGAACGGGCAAAAATGGCCATGCGCATGGGAACAGGTAGCATGGAAATAAAAAGTGGATATGGCCTAACACTAGAATCGGAATTGAAAATGCTTAGAGTAATTAGATTATTAGCACAGCAGCTAAACATTAGCATTAAATCCACTTTCCTTGGCGCTCATGCAGTACCCGCTCATTTTAAAAACAATAAGGAAGGATACATAAAGCACCTAATCAATGAAATGTTGCCAGCAGTGGCAAACGAAAAACTTGCTGACTATTGTGACGTTTTCTGCGAAAGAAATTATTTTACTCAGGCCGAAACCATAACCATATTAGAGGCAGCTAAAAAACATGGTATGATTCCCAAAGTACATGCCAATCAACTGAGTCATAGTGGTGGAGTAGCGGCTGGTGTTCATTGCAATGCGGTAAGTGTTGACCACCTTGAGTATGTTGCCGAAGAAGA
>JBDKJS010000007.1:0-2823 GCA_039806065.1 Bacteroidota bacterium
TTACCAAAATGAAAAAAGTAATCCTATCACTTTGTATTGCCCTAGCTGCTGTAGCCACAGTAAATGCTCAGGAAGAGAAAAAAACGCTTAATAATGTAGCCAACGAAAATCCCAATCAAGGTGATTTTAAATTTGCTGAAACTGATTACAGTTACGGAACCATCAAGCAAGGCGAATCAGTAACACACGAGTTTACCTTCATCAACTCAGGTAAGGAACCTATCGTAATTAGCAGTGCTGCAGGATCATGCGGTTGCACCGTACCTGACTATCCTAAAGAACCCATCATGAGCGGGCAAAAAGGGACCATTAAAGTTACGTTTAACTCTGCTGGCAAATCAGGTTATCAAGACAAAACCGTAACCATTCAATCTAATGCTAAAACCAACCCAATGGTACTGCACATAAAAGGTACCGTAGAAGTTCCGGCCACAGCACCTGCTAACGATAAAAAGTAAAATGAATAAATTATTCAGCTGTCTTTTAATGGCACTCATCACCATTGGCCTACCCGTACTTGCACAGCAAGTCAAAACCGATGGTGCTAATTTTAATTTCGAAGTAGAGGAATACAATTTTGGCTCTATCAAACAGGGCGAAACGGTAAGCTACGAATTTAAATTTGCCAACAATGGCAGTGAACCCCTGGTCATATCCAACGCTGCCGGATCTTGCGGATGCACCGTGCCGGTTTACCCTAAATCGCCAATTGCCGTTGGCCAAAAGGCGGCCATCAAAGTAACCTTTGATAGCAATGGTAAAATGGGAATGATTGATAAAACAGTTACCCTCACCTCTAATGCCAAAGGAGGAAATAAAATTCTCCATATCAAAGGTAATGTAGAACTGCCGCCAGGTAAATAAGCCATCCACATCAAGCTTGAAATAAATTCAGCTTCATCAATTTCTAAAAGCCCTTGATCTTTTATGCATCAAGGGTTTTTTATTTTCATACCAAGGAGCCTATACCAACCTCACCCACAACTTTTTTCTTCAAAAAACTTTGTACTTTCGTGCCACCCATATCACCCTAGCACCATGCCACACACATCTGCCAAAGCCGCTTCCATGCCAGCATCGCCCATCCGCAAATTAGTACCCTTTGCCGAAGCTGCCAAGCAACAAGGAACCCATATCTACCACCTAAACATAGGCCAGCCCGATATAGAAACCCCTGACACCCTACTCAATGCTATTAAAAATTTTGCACCTCGTGTGGTAGAATACAGCCATAGTGCAGGCATTGAAAGCTACAGAAAAAAACTCACCACCTACTATGATCGATATCAAATAAAACTTCATTTTGAAGACATCATGATCACCACCGGAGGATCTGAAGCCATAGAAATAGCCATGATGAGCTGCCTCGAACCTGGCGATGAACTGATAGTCCCTGAACCATTTTATGCCAACTATAATGGATTTTGCACCCAAGCAGGCGTAAAAGTTGTTCCCGTAAGAAGCTATATTGAAAATGGATTTGCACTGCCCCCCATTAGTGAATTCGAAAAAGTGATCACCCCGCGCACCAAGGGCATCATGATCTGCAACCCAGGGAACCCTACCGGCTATCTCTACACAGCTGATGAACTCAATGCACTCAAGCATATAGTGCTTAGGCATAATCTATGGCTCTTTAGCGATGAGGTGTACCGCGAATTTTGCTATGATGACAAAACATATGTGAGCGTGCTCCACCTCGAAGGACTAGACGAACACATCGTAATGCTCGACAGCATCTCCAAACGCTACAGTGCCTGCGGGGCACGCATTGGCTGCCTGATCAGTCGCAATAAACAAGTAATGCAAGTAGCACTCAAATTTGCGCAGGCTCGCCTCAGCCCGCCCACCTTCGGGCAAGTAGCTGCAGAAGCTGCCATTGACACGCCTCCCAGCTATTTCACTGCTGTAAAAGCAGAATATGTAGCCCGCAGAAACCTGGTAGTAAAAGCACTTAACAATATGGAAGGTGTCTATTGCCCCACCCCTAGCGGAGCATTCTATTGCATTGCCCGCCTTCCCATCGACAATGCCGATAAATTTTGCCAATGGCTCTTAGAATCTTTTCAATTCCAAGGCGCCACCGTAATGTTAGCACCTGCCACCGGATTCTATTCTGATCCAAGCCTAGGCCTCAATGAAGTGCGCATAGCCTATGTACTCAACCAGCAAGACCTTGCCAAGGCCATGCAATGCCTCCAGCAAGCCTTAACCGTTTACCATGGCCGCACTCACCAAAAAGCCAGTGCCACACCTTAATCATTTATAAATTTTTACAAACACCATACGAATAAGCATAATTGTTGTTGGGGCGGCATCACCACCACCGCACCTTATCACCCGCAGAGCCGGTGTTCGCTCATAGTGCTGCTAAAAAAAATACTTTTTTTAGCAGCAGCTAATCCGCTCACCCGCGGGCCGCAGTTCATCACCCTAGCACCCATCACCTCATTATTTTCATCCAGGTGCGCATTACACTTTCATTCCTTATTTTTTAGGTGCATGTGGCTATATTGAGTGGGATAATGAAAGTAATTTACCATTGATTAAAATTTGTTTCTTTTTTCCTCCCACTATCCCTCATTACAATAGTAATGAGGGCGTAGGTGCAAACAATTTTTACTTCATTATCTAATTAATACTTTCTTACTCATTACCTGTTGTTCGCCCTTTAGCAATAATAAATACAGGCCTGAGTTAATCCTTCTGCAATCTACCACTTCTTTCAACTCTTTGCCTTGCGATATTACTGTTTGTGTATACACTTCTTTTCCATTTAAATCAATCAAGCTTAATGCACACCTCTCATCATTAGACCAGCCT
>JBDKJS010000008.1:0-17470 GCA_039806065.1 Bacteroidota bacterium
TTTTATCACTGCCATGCCGTCTAATAGCGCTTGGAGTTATGGAGTGCTTTCTATCATTGGTCGTGGTGGGGTGAGAAAATCAGCACCGGTTTTGCGCAGCAAAAATTACCTTGTTTGATTGTGATTCTTTTGCCTACTTTTCTTCTAAAGAAAAGTAGGAAGAAAAAAGGAAAATATTTTTACTCAATCACTCATAAACTAGCGGACTATACAATTAATTTCAAATAGGTGTGCAACAGCTAATGCCAAGTCTTATTTTTTTTGCCACTTTTTTATTGCCAAAAAGTGGCGCAAAAGACTAGACAAAATGATGGCTTACCCGCCAAAATTATTTTTTTTGCTTCGCAAATCGCCAAGCGAAGAACGGTTCGCTTGGACTAAAAATAATTTTACCACCAAAGCGGCTCCGCATTTTGTCGCGGCTTGCGCGCGCAGCTTAGTGTGGTGGGTATGAGTAGTTGTATGGTATCATTTTATTGAAACCTACGGAGTATAAAGTATGGTGGCCAGCACTGCTGCCACGCCCCCGATAGAGGCAGGTAGCTGCTGCCCGCAGGACAGCACTACGGCCGATAACGGGATAAGGCGCATGGTGATGGTTATTGTAGGTGTAGTTTGGTGGTGATGGTTTGTGTTGGTGCAAGAAGTTGAGCGAGGTAGATGCCGGGTGGAAGTGGTGGGAGTGGATGGTTGTAACTATCGGTAGAGAAATGGAGTGTTTGCTGATGGCACAGTTGTCCTTGGATGCTGTAGAGCCGGCAGAGTACTGGTTGATGGATGAGATGTGCTGCTTTCAATTGCAGAATGGTTTGATGTGGGGCCTGAATCAGCTTTAGGGTAATGGTAGGGGATGTAAGGATGGGGTCTGCAAGGAGGATGGGTGAAAAGATGCGTTGAAAATTGCGTGCGAAAGCATAGGGAGTGCTGCAAGTTGGGGTGGCGTCCCAATTGATGCTCCAGGTCATCATGCCTCCTAATTGAGGATAGGCGGCTGTATTTTGAAGAGAATAGTTGCCGGGTGCTGGACCCATACCCAAGAGGTAGTCCATGGCAAGCTTTACTTGTGTGGTGTCTAAAAATCCACCACCGGATGCCGCTGTGCATGCCGGCAAAGCCACGGCCACCTTATGAACGGGAAGTCCATCAAAAAAACCTCCACCGGTGTTGAAGCCGGTGATGACTGCTTCGGTGAGGGCGACTATAAAATCAGGGGTGCCTTGGGTGTATACATTTCCATCGATGCCATACATGGAGCCACTGTTATAGAGCTGGACTTGGAGCAGATCGAGGGAATCGCGTAGTGCATGAATGACTGGCAGATAGGATCCCCAGAGGCCTCCAAAGGATGACTGCCCACCCTGTACGTGGGCTGTTTCTGGTGCCATGGTTAGCAGGAGTTTTTTCCCATATTGAGCGCTATAGGCGGCCATTAATTGTTTGGTAGCTTCTATGAGATGGAGAATGGGCCAATCTGTGGGGGCGGTGATGGTGCCTCCGGTAATGGCGAGGGAGGTGCCTTCGAGATCAAGATCCAATACATCAAATCCATAGGTGAATAAAATTTGAGTCATGGAGGCGATGAAGGAATCGCGTTCGGCAAGGCTGCTGAGGGTGATGGGAGCGGTGGCTCCACCGATGCTGATGAGTACTTTAGTGCCTTGCGCTTGAAGGGACTGGATCTGCTGGTGGAAAGTGGTTGGTGCTACCTGATAGGGTGTAAATTCCATTTGATAATCGGTGCCTGGCTGTGGTAGTGCAAATGCTACTACCACTACATTGTATTGCTGGGGGACTTGATCAAGTGGAATGAAGGGAGCTGAGGGAGTGTGCCAGTTATGATAGTAACCTACCAATGCTGGGGTGGGCAGCTGTGCTGGTGATGTAATAAAAAATAGTAACACAAATAAGGTAATGATACCATACTTTAAATTTACAATGTTCATCAATTAAGTTAGGTTAAATGGTTGAGCGAGTTTAAGGAGTAACTGATTCTACATTTACTTTTAGTTGTAGGTGCGCCTTTGGATACACCTCATCAAAATAGGATTGGTAATCAGGGGAAATATCGATATTGACAATGAGGTGAGTGCTTTGTTGTTGGTCGATGAAGGTATAAATTTCTTGCGCATTTTTCCAGGCGGCTATTTTGGCTTCATCGGTAATGATGGTGCCATCTTCAATGAGGCCCGTATGCAAGAGTGCAATATACTTTTGAGGCAGATGTTCCACTACGGTGCTGGTGATACCTCCCTTTTTTCCTTCATGGATGGCGGTGAATTGTATGTTGGCGCCTTTATTCCATGAGCCCTCGTAAGAGCAGGTAGGACTAAAGTGTGCGGTCCAACTTTCGTAAGTTTGTTTTTGAGTGAGGCCTAGCATGGCATCGTAAACTAATGCGGCTGGTGCCTGGATGGTAATTTTATATTCCCTGCACAGTAGGGTTGATTGGGCTCGTTGGTGCGCATAGTTTTTAAAATTATCAAGTATCATCTGCCAACCGGTTTGCTGCAAGGATAATGGGTTTTGTTGTTCTGGCTCAAAGGTTACGGTGACTTGTGTTTCTTGATCAAGTGGTTTGAAGGCTATGGATACTTGGCGCCCTTCTGTAAGTGTGAACGCTAGCAGCTGGTGGGAATTAACTGTGTGGTAGGTAGCTGAAAAATCGAATCCGAAGGATCCATCTTTGGCTTCCATGCGAGCAGTGTAAGTACCACCGGGTTGAAGATCGGCATTTGCCCAAGGGCAGTATCATTCTGGGGTGGCGAAATTCCAGCGGGTGATGTGGGCCGGTTGGGTATAATACTGCCATACGAGGGCTACTGGTGCTTGAATGGTGGCTGTGATTACGATGGCTGATGATGACATGGTGCGAGGTGGTTAAAATATAGTGATTTATATAATTTTATATTTACAGAATTGGTTAGGAGCAGGAAATTACTATTCAAAGTTAATAGTTTTTTTAGATGAAGTAATACCTTAGTGGGATATAAAATTAGTATTGTGAGAATGGAAAGCGATGATGGGCATGATGATGGGAGCTTGAGGGCCGATGGCTAGCCCGCATTGAAGTGGAAAGCTGCCGCAAGCAAGCTGGGTGGGTAGGGTGCGGCACTTGAAACGGAAAGGCGGCACTGCTGATGGAATGGACGGTAGTGATGCTGCTACAAAAAAAATTAGAATGGATGGCCAATGGCGAAGTTGGCTACAAAGTCGTTGAGTTGAAATTTTTGATTAGGGTAAACCCAGCGTTGGTTTACGGGGAGCGCTGGATTGCGAAGTTTTAACGCAAAATCGAAACGGATGATAAAAAAGGAAAAATCGAGGCGGGCTCCTGCTCCACCACCCACGGCTATTTCATTGATAAATTGATTGGTGTTGAAGCCGGCCCCTTCGAGAATGCCCTGCACACCAGGACGCAGCCATACATTGCCAGCATCAATAAACAGTGCTGCTTCAAAACGTTTGATGATTTGTGATCGGTACTCGAGATTGGTTTCTAGCTTAATATCGCCAAGCTGTTCAATGTTTAGGGGATTGGTATAACTGCCGGGGCCTAAGGTGCGTGCTTGCCAGGCCCTAATACCATTGGCCCCACCGCCAAAGAAGGCGCGATCAAATGGGAGTGATCTATTTCTCGAATTAAGGTAAGAATAGCCAATGCCTCCAGCAAAACGATATACAATTGTATTATTTTCATTTATTCTATGGTGATAGCTAAGATCTAGATCGGGTTTGATGTATTGGCTATATTCCAGGCCAAGCAAATTGCGTGTTCCGTTTTGATTGAGGCCGTTACCACTGGCAAGGAGGCTGGCCATGAGGCCTGCACTTTCAACCGTGGTGCGGAGGTACCAGAAATTTTTTTTTGTTTTTTGATTATTGTAGCTATAGGTAAAGCGACCCGAATAGACCAAGTGATCAAAATACGAGTATAGTAATTGAAGGTCGCGGATTTCTACGAGTTTAGAAAAGAATGATGGATCGAGTGCCACTTTTACACTATTGAGTTCCAGTGGAAACCAATAGAAGCGGGTGCTTGGGCGTGTACGAAGTGAATAGCCGATGCTGGCATTGGTTACTGAGCGAATAAAATCGGGGCGGTCTTGATAATTGAAGCTTACACTAATGGTTGTTTTGGGAATGTATCTTCGGTTAATTTCATTGGTGACAAACCGGGGAAGTAAGAGGCGCTTGAAGCTGAGGTTGAGTTCGGGTCCAAATTCGAATGTATTGAAAAAATACAATTTTCGAACTTGATTGGTATTGAGGGTAAAATTTCGCAAGGATTCTAGTGCTGTTCTTATTTTAAACTCGAAGGATTCGGCCCCTTTAAAAGTATTTTTATTGCGGTAGCCAAAGCTGCCTGCTAATCCTAAATTGCCTCCGTTATTGGTTGCTTCAGTTTCAAGGGTGAAGTCTTGCTGCTGTTGCATGGTAAGTTGAATAAACACATCAAGTGAGGGGCAGTGGCAATGGGTATCAAGTGCATTGGTTTCAATATACTTTACAGCAATGAAGCGAAAGGTATTGAGATCGAACAGTCGAGAAGTGGTGTATTCCATTTCCTTTTGTTGATAAAGGTCGCCTGGTTTTAAGAAGGTACAGGAAAGTAATATGTTTCTTCGCAAGGGCATGGTGAGCGTGGTGTCGAAAAAATAGCCTTTATAATTGCTATAGTGAATTATTTGGGGATCGTTTTTTAGCCGCGAGTTATAATCGGTCTGAAAGTAAATATTACGAATGGCGTACTGTAAGTGGTTGCTGGGAAGGCTGTCTTTAAGACCTTCATTGAAGCGCGCCAGCAATAAGTTGACATTGGTAGTATAATTTTGATTTGCCGAATCGATGGCATATGAAAAATAATTTTTATTAAAGTAATAATAGCCTTGATTCCGTGCATTATCGGCTAGGCGCTTTCGCTCAGCATCCATTAGGTCTTCATCATAGCGGTGGCCATGAATCAATAACCTTTGGCTGCTATCGTTCAGCAGATTGGCTTGCATGAGGGTATCGGCACTGAGGTATTGAATGGTGTCAAAAAGATAAGGTTGTCCTGCGGTGATTTGATAGTGCACACTAGCTTTCCTTTTGGTAAGTGCCACATGGTGTGTTACAGTTGCATTGAAATACCCTTTTCTAAACATATAAAGTTTAAGTTGATTGGCCGAAAGGCTAACTAGGGTACTATCGTAAAGAACTGGTTCCTCACCGATTCGCTTAAACCACTTTTTAATTCCCTTATTCCACCAATGCTCTTTGCTGTAATTGCCATAATTATAAATGGACAAATGGAATGGAATGAATCCTAAAATTTTTCTATTGGGTTTCTGCCTGAAATAGGTGGCTAGCTCTTCACGGTCTATGGTGTGTTCATCAACACTTACCTTGTTGCTATGTAATAATTGCGCTCCTTCGGGCAATTGCCTCACTACCCTGCAGCCTTGGCTGAAGAATACAATAAGCAGCATGATGGTATAAAATAAATAGCGCATGGTGAATGTTACAAACCTAAGACTTGTGTGGTAGATATTGCCTAAATTTTAAATGAATTTATCCACTAGATTTTTACATGCATGGAAAGCTTCAGCTGGCGGCAACCAATGTACTGGCGCCTGCCTGCGAAACCAAGTGAGCTGTCGTTTGGCATAGTTGCGGGTGTGTTGCTGAATGAGGGCAATGGTACTTGCCAGTGATTGTTGATGTTCGAAAAATAGCTTCCATTCACTGTAGCCTACGGTTTGTAAGGCTTTGAGATGAAAGTGTTGATACAATGTGGCTGCCTCTTCTTGTAGCCCATTGGCTATCATTTGCAGTACTCTTTCATCTATTCTTTGATACAAAACAGGGCGCGGCCAGTCTGGAGCCACAATAAGGGAATTGAAATAACTTTCGGCAGGTTTTTTATTTCTAAATGCTGTATAAGGTTGATTGGCTGCGAGGCTAACTTCTATGGCACGTATAATCCTTGTATGATTGTGCAGATCTACAATTTTATAATATTCTGGGTCAATTTTTTTAAGCCACTCTTGTAAGGGAAGCAAACCTTTGGTATTATAAAATTGCATTACTTCATTGCGTATGCCATCGGTTACGGCTGGCATGGGATCAATACCCTCTATTACAGCATTGATGTACAAACCTGACCCTCCAACCATTACCACTACTGGATTGTTTTTAAATAGTTTTTCCAATTGTTGTGTGGCTTCTGCCTGATACAGGCCTGCATTGTAATGTTGGTGAATGCTGATGTGGCCAACAAAATGATGAGGTGCGGCTTGCAGTTGTGTAGTACTTGGTTTGGCAGTACCCACATGCATTTCGGCATAAAACTGACGAGCATCAGCCGATAGTATGCTGGTGCTGTAGTGCTGTGCCAATGCTATGGCCAGATCGGTTTTCCCGCTGGCTGTAGGGCCGGCTACTACTATTAATAGTGGTTTGATCAAATGATTGATTGCCTAATATTCGTCACTTTCATCAGCTGGTTGATCATCGCCCAGTTCTTCCATGGCTTCATCGGCATCAGTTTCTTCTTCGCCTTCTTCACCCTCGGGTAGTTCTTCGGCATTGAAATCGGCACTTACATCAGCATCGCTATCGGTATCATCTTCTGGCTCATCATCCACTAATTCTTCATCAGGGTCAAAGTCTTCAGGAATGGGAACTATGGCAGCTGCAGTTACGAGGTATTGCTTTGGAGCATCACCAGTAACTTTGATACACCGAGGATAGGTGGCAGTATTTTCAGCAGCAGGAAGTATTTTAAATAATTCAATTCTAAATGTCCACTTGGCTACTGGATCGAAGATGTAATAGATTTTTTGATGCGGGTCAATGATAAAATCGCACAATCTGGACTTTTCAAGCGTGTGCACGGTGTCATGAGCGGCATTGGTTCTATTGGTAATTTCCTTTCCCTTCTTCCAATTATCATCACTCATGTAAAAGCTAGCTTCTTTGGCACCATCAAACTCGATGGCTGCATGAATGGCTTTGTGGAGATCTAAAAAAGTTTGGGTGGATTTGATTTCAATGTCTCTTGAAACTTCATCATGATCTTCGAAAGTGATTCTAAAACGATAAACAGCCATAAATAGTCATTATATTTTGTCTCAAAAATAGAAATAAATAATGTTTGAAGTAACAATGAGGGCTTAAAAAAATTATTTTTTAGTAGTTTCCCTCAATCCTAGTTTGGTGGCGGTAAACTGTAGTAAGGCAATGGCCTGATCGCGGTCATTGGCTATTTGGCCATCGAGTATGGCTTCGCGAATGGCATTTTTTAACTCACCTACCAAGCGGCCGGGTGGAAGATCATAGCGGGCCATTATCTCTTCACCACTAATGGGTGGTTGCCAATTGCGAATGCGATCTTTTTCTTCTACTTCTTTAATTTTTTGAAGTACGATTTCAAAATTACTACGATACTTTTTTTTCTTGAATTCATTCTTGGTGGTTACATCGGCCTTACAAAGCATCATCAAACTTTCTATATCATCGCCAGCATCGAAGAGCAAGCGCCTTACAGCCGAATCGGTTACAATATCTTGTGCTAAGACGATGGGCCTTAGATGCAATTGCACCAACTTTTGAACCAATTTCATTTTTTCATTCAAGGGCAATTTCAATTGATTAAAAATAGGCTTCACCATTCGTGCGCCCTTGTCTTCATGACCATGAAAGGTCCACCCATGGCCTGGTTCATACTTTTTGGTGGCAGGCTTGGCAATGTCGTGCAAGATGGCTGACCAACGAAGCCACAGATCATTGGTGAGTTGAGCAATGTTATCCAATACTTCAAGCGTATGATAAAAATTATCTTTATGACCTTTTCCATCCACATATTCAACTCCACTTAGGGTTGTAAGCTGCGGAAAAAAGTGAGCCAACAGTTCGTAATCAAAAAGTAATTTAAAGCCTATGGATGGTTTTGGGCTGAGGATTATTTTATTCAGTTCATCGGTTATCCTTTCTTGGCTAACAATCTTTAAGCGGTGGGCATTTTGCTTGATAGCGTGCAGTGCTTTTTCATCCACTTTAAAATGAAGCTGAGTGGCGAATCGAATGGCACGCATCATTCTTAAAGGATCATCACTGAAGGTAAGGTCTGGATTTAGCGGTGTGCGGAGTAAGGTCTTGGAGATGTCTTGTGCGCCATTAAATGGGTCAATGATATCGGCCAAGGTAGGATTTTGCAAAGCTATTGGTATGGCCATTGCATTGATGGTAAAATCGCGCCTCAGTAAATCTTCTTCTAAGGTACCATCTTCAACTATGGGCTTGCGACTATCAGCCCGATAGGATTCTTTGCGCGCACCTACAAATTCTAATTCAAAATCTTTATACTTTACCATGGCAGTTCCAAAATTTTTGAATACCGCTAAATGGGCCTCTGATCCTAAGGCTTGGGCAACTGCCTTTGCTAAATTGATACCACTTCCCAAACACACAATATCAATATCCTTAGAGCCTCGCTGCAATATTAAATCGCGGACGAAGCCCCCAACCAAAAAACTTTTCAAATTGAGGGCAACAGCTTGTGGTGCCACCACTTGAGTGATAATGGAGGGTAAAGATAAATGCATGGATGCTAAAAAAATGCTGCGCGAAGATACTATTTAGCTTAATATTGCAAGGTATCTCTCAACCAATAAAACCCTGATGAAAGTAGTTATTCAACGTGTGGAAAGTGCCCAAGTGCATGTGGCTGGCCATGTAGTGGGTGCCATAGACAAAGGGTTGCTGTTGCTACTGGGCTTTGGCTTAGATGAAAGCCAGCATGATATGGAATGGCTCATACAAAAAGTATTAAACCTCAGAATTTTTAAGGATGCTGAAGGGGTGATGAATTTGAACGTGAAAGAAATTGGCGGTTCGTTGCTGCTTGTGAGTCAATTTACATTAATGGCTCAAACCAAAAAAGGCAATCGCCCGAGCTACCTCAAGGCCGCACCACCAGAACAAGCGAGGGTGTATTACCAAACTTTTGTCAATCTTTTTAAGTCCAAAACCGAAATAAAAATTGAACAAGGTGAATTTGGTGCGGATATGAAGGTTTGCTTAGTGAATGATGGTCCAGTGACCATCCAAATAGATAGTCAAGCAAGGGATTAAAACTTAATGACAGGGTAATTTTTTTGCCATGAATCTGGAAAGTGCCAGATTATGTTAAAAATTAAAAAATATCGCGCTTAGTGTTGTTTTTACACTAAGTTATCTTTACTTTTACGGTTCATAAATTTATGTCTAACTTTAATTCATTTCAAATGAAAAAAATTTACTCTATTATTGCTGCTCTAGCCATCACTGCAGGCGCTAGTGCACAATACAATTTACAAATTAGTTACGATGCCACTACAAGTGGTAACGGAGCTCCGCTTGTAGGTGCTGCAAAGGTTTACATGCACAGCGGTGGTAATGACACTCCTGGTCCATTAGATGGTTCTACTTGGAACTATGTAGTGGGTAACTGGGGAAATGACGATGGCATTGGTGAAATGCAACCTACCGGCACTGCTGACGAATGGACAATTACTATTGATCCAGTATCGTATTACAGTCAAGCTTCTAACGGTCCTGTAGTTGGATCAACCGTTGAAAGAATTGGCATGGTATTTCGCAATGCTGATGGTACATTAGGTGGTAAAGATGCCAATGATCAAGACATCTTTGTTGACCTTAGCAATCCTGCAGCTGCGGCTGTATTTAACACTGATGGCACACCTTTCGGTGGTGTAACAGCTACTTTACTTTCAAGTGTGAACAACATCAGCAAAAACAAATTAGGAGTGACTAACGCTCCAAATCCATTGGCTAAAAACACTGTGTTTACTTACAGCGTTCCTGCTACTGCTAATGTTTCATTAAATATTTTTGATGCTACCGGTCGTGTAGTGAAAAATTTATTTAACGAGCTTCAAGCTGCTGGCATTCATCAATACAACTACATTGGTGATGATAACAATGGCAACGCTCTTGCAAACGGTGTTTACTATTACACTGTATCTGTAGGCGCTCAACAAGCTAGCGGAAAATTGATCATTAGCCGCAACTAATTAATTAATTCGTGTGAGATGAAAAAGGTGGTATGTAATGTACCACCTTTTTTTTCACTCAATTGTTTGGTCTTGACCTTTGTAAATTCACCCTCTCTTTAAACTCTAATAGCAAAATGAAAAAACTTCTTTTACCATTCCTTCTACTTCTAGTAAATTGCATTCATGCCAATGTGCTCACACGCAACCCTTTTTTTTGCGGAGACCAAGATAGCATTACCATCACATTTGATGCTACCCAAGGCAATGGTGCATTAAATAACTTTACTGGTCCAGTCTATGCACACACTGGTGTAATTACCAATTTAAGTACCTCTAATAGCAATTGGCGGTATGTAAAATCTGCTTGGGGTGTAGCCAACGCTGCTGTACTCATGACCGCCCTAGGTAATAATAAGTACAGTATAAGATTTCATGTAAGAGATTATTATGGAGTGCCTGCTAACGAAACCATTTTAAAAATTGCTATACTATTTAGAAATGCAACTGGAACCATAGTGGGTAGAAATGCCGATGGTAGCGATATGTTTATCCCCATCTATGACAATTCCCTGCCACAATGCGAAATCACTTTTCCTGCTAGCGATCCTGGAACTCCGCTATTGAATACCACTTTGGGTCAAACAATCAACCTTGCAGGTGCTGCAAACGGAAGTTATGCACTTAATGTATGGGTAAATGGGATTAATATAGCATCTGCTAATGATGATACCATTACCACCACACATACTACAACTCTACTAGGCGTTAATACAATTATATTACAAGCTAATAATGGCATTCAAAATACAGCTGACACAGTCACCTTTTTGGTAAACCCTCCAATAAACTTTAGCCCACTACCAAACAATACATCGTTAGGCATCAATTATATTAATGACTCCACAGTGGTGCTAGCACTTTATGCACCTCAAAAAAACTTTGTATATGCCATTGGGTCTTTTAATGGCTATACCCCTAATAGCAATTATTATATGAATCTATCTCCTGATAGCACCACTTGGTGGCTTACTATCACCGGATTGATTCCTGGGCAAGAATATACTTTTCAATACCTGGTAGATGGAACCATTAAAGTGGGCGATCCCTATAGCGAAAAAATACTTGATCCATCAAATGATAATTTTATCAATGCGGCCACTTATCCTAATCCCACCCCCTACCCTTCAGGACTTACCACAGGCATTGTTTCCGTATTTCAAACCGCTCAAACTCCTTATACCTGGACAATAAATAATTTTGTAAAACCTGCAAAAACTGATTTGGTAATCTATGAATTACTTGTTCGTGATTTTACTGCGGCTCACAATTATCAAACATTGATAGACACCCTTCACTATCTCAAAGCCATGGGAATTAATGCTATTGAGTTAATGCCGTTTAATGAATTTGAAGGTAACGAGAGTTGGGGCTACAACCCTAGTTATATGATGGCTATCGACAAATATTATGGCACTAAAAGTAAATTAAAACAGTTTATTGACGCCTGTCATCAAGAAGGAATTGCAGTGATACAGGATATTGTTTTTAATCATCAGTGTGGGCAAAGCCCTTTTGCCATGCTTTATTTTAATAACAGTACTGGCAAACCCGCTCCCAACAATCCGTGGATGAATGTAGATGCGCGGCATGATTTTAACGTGTGCTATGACATTAATCATGAAGCTGCACCCGTTAAATATTGGGTTACTAAAGTTTTGAAACATTACATACAAGAATATAAAGTGGATGGCTTTAGATTTGATCTTAGCAAAGGTTTTACTCAAAAAAACACTCTGGGCAATGTGGGTGCATGGGGACAGTATGACACCGCACGGATAACCACCCTTAAAAATTATGCCGACTCCATCTGGCTCTACGACCCTACCAATTATGTGATCTTAGAACATTTTGCTAACAACAATGAAGAAGAAGAACTATCAAACTATGGATGCATGCTTTGGGGAAATGGCAATTATGATTTTAGAGCTGCTCATAAGGCCAATGGCACCGGAAATTTTAACAATGCCATAAGTTATAAATCGAGAACTTGGAACAACCCGCACTTGATTGGTTATGCCGAAAGTCATGATGAAGAACGCTTGATGTTTGAAACGCTCACCACTGGGTCACAGAATGCCAACTACAGCACCCGCGATACCGCCACAGCGCTAAATAGAATGGGTATGATGGCTGCATTTTTATATACTGTGCCAGGACCCAAAATGCTGTGGATGGGCACCGAGTTAGGTTATGATGTGTCTATCAACAACCCGTGTAGAACCTGCAATAAACCGTATCGCTGGAATTATTTCTTCAACTTACAAAGGCAATTGCTTTTTAATATCCAAAAAGCCATTTTGGATTTACGAATTTCACATCCTGCATTCGAGTCGAATAATTTTGTTATCAATGCAGCAAATCCTATCAAAGCAGTGAGAATAACCGATCCATCCATGAATGTGAATGTTATGGGCAATTGTGGAATAGTAGCTGCAAGCACTAATCCTGTGTTTCAAAATACCGGTTGGTGGTATGATTACCTCACTGGCGACAGCATATTGGTGTCCAATGCTACAGCTAGCGTAACCCTAGCCCCTGGTGAATACCATATTTATACCAGTATCAAATTACCAATGCCAAACCTGACTGTAGGGCTAGAAGATTTGTCAAATGCTGATTTGGTAGCACTTTTAACTGCATTCCCTACACCGGCTAGTCATGAAATGTCCATTCAATTTGATCTGTATAAAAATGCTGAAACAAGGATTGACATCTTTAACATCCATGGAAAGCAAATTTCTCACGTAGACCTAGGCTTATTAACCGCAGGCACTCATAACTATCTATGGCAGATTGACGAATCGCTACCGAATGGAATCTACCTTTGCGCTGTTACAAGTGGCAGCCATGTGCGAAAGATCAAATTATTAGTGTCGCGCTAAATGAACTACTTGCAGCAAAAAAATTTGAAATCCAAAAAGCTGCATGCGCATCCTAACTCATTCATTTTTTTATACTGCCATTGCACTGGCCGTAATAGGGGTTATCATTGTCCTATCGCCAATCCTGTTTTCTATTGACCTTATTCATCCCCTGCGATTAAATGAAAAAACCCTTCTATTGCAACAGCAACAAAAAGTGGCTTCTAAAAAATTAATGGCTAATGAAACGGGTAAAATTTTTCTGAATCCACAAGAAGCAGGAATGCCTTTTCAGAAAGTAGAATTTATACACAATGATGGAACCATCATTAGGGGTTGGTACATTACTGCTGATAGCACGGCTAATACCTCTGTTGCCCTACTACACGATGTAAATGAAGGTAAGCTGGCCTATCTTGAATTGGCATATCAACTTTTTTTTATGGGTTATAATACCTTACTCATTGATATGAAAGCCCACGGCAATAGTGATGGTAGTGAATTTGGTATCAACTTGGGGGAAGCCCAGCAATGCCAACAATATGTACATTTTTTAAAATCAGAAAAAAAACAGCAACAAGTTTTCATCTTTGGAAAAGGATGTGGTGCTGCCATTGCCATGCTATACGCAACCATGGATACTACACTATCTGGTTTATTACTGCAAAGCCCCTTTAATAATTTCAGTGATTATATTGATAGGAAAATATTTAATAAATTTGAATCTTACACTTGGCTGGTGCAAAACCCAATAAAAATAAATATCTCAAAAAAGGGGCAGCTACCACCTCTGGCCACCTTAATAAAAACGATTAAGATTCCTGTATTTATTATTATGGGTTCTGCTGACACTGTTATACTGCCTGAAGAAAGCACGGCAGTATATGACAGCAGCACACATCCATTCAATAGAATAATGAACATTAAAAATGGGCAACATGATGATCTGGAGGTGGTGGCAGGCAAGCAATACTATGAAGAAATTAGCAGCTTTATTCAATTGTGTTTACCCAAAAAAAAGGGATCGGCTAGGGCAAAGCAACTCACCTAACCATTTGATCTCGGTATAATTAAAACTTTATCCTGCTACAGCTTTTCAACTAACGAGTAAAAAATGTACTTTTATTGCAGTGATTAGCCGTAGTACCATTAACACTGTAATTGACACTGCCAGAATAGAAGAAGTGGTGGGAGACTATGTGCATCTCAAAAAAAGAGGTGCTAATTACTTAGGCCATTGCCCTTTTCACAACGAAAAAACACCCAGCTTTAATGTAAATCCGGCTCGTAATATTTTTAAATGCTTTGGTTGTGGCAAAGGCGGTAATGCCGTTAATTTTATAATGGAACACGAGCATTTTAGTTATCCCGAGGCTATAAAATTTCTTGCCAATAAATATAATATTGCCATTGAGGAAACCCAACCATCACCTGAAGCACTGCAGCAGCAAGACGATAGGGAAAGTATGATGATACTCAATAGCTTTGCACAAAAAACCTTTAGCGATCAATTATTATCACATGAAGAAGGACTATCAGTAGCATTGCCCTACTTTAATGAAAGAGGATTTAGTCGTAAAACAATTGCCAACTTCCAATTGGGCTATGCCCTCAATGAATGGGATGCCTTTACGCAATTAGCTTTAAAGGCAGGGTATCAATTAAAATTTTTACAAGAAACCGGATTAAGCACCAAAGGCGAAGAAGGCAAAAAAGTAGTTGATCGATTTAAAGGAAGGGTAATTTTTCCTATTCACAATCTTAGCGGCAGGGTTATAGGATTTGGCGGACGGATCTTAAAAAAAGATGATAAATCTGCCAAATATTTAAACAGCCCTGAAAGTGAAGTGTACCACAAAAGCCAATCACTTTATGGTATTTACTTTGCTAAAAAAAGTATTGTTCTGCACGATGTGTGCTTCCTTGTAGAAGGATATACTGATGTCATATCAATGCACCAATGTGGCATTGAAAATGTGGTGGCTAGCAGCGGCACCGCGCTTACCAAGGAGCAAATTAGATTAATAGCTCGTTATACCAATAACATCACCTTGCTTTATGATGGTGATGCGGCAGGTATTAAAGCCTCATTGCGTGGTATCGACTTAATTTTGGAAGAAGGCCTCATTGTAAAGCTGGTTCTTTTTCCTGACGGTGATGACCCCGACAGCTACAGTAGAAAAAATGATGCCGAAACCGTTAGATCTTTCATCAATAAAAATGCAACTGATTTCATTGAATTCAAAGCAAAATTATTGGTGGGAGAGGCTCAACAGGATCCTGTGGCCCGCACCAATGCACTCAGACAAATTGTAGAAAGCATTGCCAAAGTACCTGACCCCATACTACGGTCAAATTATATTAAACATTGTGCTTATCTGCTCGATATGCAAGAGCAAATATTGATCAATGAAACCAATAAAATAAGAAAGTCTGCACTTAAAAAGGAGCTGACCGATGACGCAGAAACACCAACCGTGCTGATGCCATCACTAGCGCCCCCTAAGCAAAGTGTTGCTGAAATAAGTTTAGCTCATTTTGAAAAGGAAATAATTAGACTGCTAATCAATTATGCTAACCATCAAATAACCATTCATGATGAAGGAGGCAATGCATTCGACCTATTGATAGGTAACTATATAGCTGATGATCTAATTGCGGATGAACTAAATATTACTGATAAGCTCTATAATAAAATCTATCAATACTTTTTATTACACCAACAACAGCAAACCACACCAGATATAACCAACCTCATACATCACATAGACCCTGAGGTAAGTAGCATCACAGTAGAGTTGCTAAGTGAAAAATACATCCTAAGTGTAAATTGGGAATCTATGCACCAAATAATAGTCCCTACGGAAAAAGACAAACTTAGAGAGGTCATTGACGCTGCATTGCTCCACTTTAAAAGAAAACTGTTGATGGAACAAATTAAATCCCTGCAAACTAAACTAGCCTCCATTCCATCACCCGAAGAAACAGATCAAATTCTCGTAGAAATAAAAAAACTAACTGAAGTAAGAAATAAAATTTCGTTAATGTTAGGCATTGTAGTTCATTAACCTGAGAGGCATGATACCCATTACACCACTGCTCCACTTAGTTTTAATGAATGAAAATCACATAGCCCCGCTATATGAGTTGGCACTTAATAATAAAAAATTTTTATCGAAATGGCTGCCCTGGCCCAATCAAATGAAAGACCTTGAATTTATGAGGAACAATATTTTAAATGTAATGAAAGAGCATGCCGAAGGTAAAAGTTGTGCATTTGCCATAGCAGATGGCCAAGCCTTGATAGGCCGCATAGGACTCTATCATATCGCCATGGGGAAAGCAGAAATAGGTTATTGGCTGGCTGAACAAGCTACCGGAAAAGGTATTGCTACTAAAGCTACAGCTTCCCTAATGAACTATGGGCACCAAACAATAGGCATTAAAACATTCACCATCGAATGTGAAAAGGATAATGTGAAAAGCCAGCAGGTAGCCATAAGAAATAATTTTAAACTAACGAACCAGTCAAAAGGCTTCGTTCAGTTTACTTTTTCCTTTTAAAGCTCAACCCATTTTTGACGCAACCTAGCTTTAGTATTTGCTCTAACAAAAGTAATGGTATAAAACCCAATTGAAAGATCTTGAATAGCAATGCGCTCTCCCGCTCTTAATTGAGCAATCACTTTTATCAATCGACCCTTCATGTAATGGCAGGATAGCTTACCTTGCTCGGTTAAGGAAGCTTGCTATACCACCTCACCACTTGCAGTATTGGGCGAACAAATTATTTGATCCCGTCAACCCAATTCACTCATGCCATGGAGAATGGCAGTTATTGCAAAACAAGTCAAGCTATCATTAAAATCATTCACCACCACTTCATCACTGTACATTATTTGAGTTTCATTTTGCGATATGGGATAATCAGGGAGCGCATATACCACAGGCAGGGTAATACCATTGACACCCTCTTTCACTACATTGGAAAATAAGGGTAACAACATTTGATTGGCCAAATTTGGAAAATCGAGTCCCGAAGCTTTTTTACCACTATACCATGCATTCCCCACACTACCTACCATGACTAGTAACATGCCCATCTCAGTCATAGGTATGATCAAGCCATTGCCCCATCTATGGCTACATGGAATGCCATCGCAAACAACCCTTTAAAATGTAACCCTTTTTTTCATTGTCGCTTATTAATAATTGCTTCTAAACATAATTATATAAATAACACATCATTCAACCTAAATTTTTTTTCATTCAACTGCCGCTAAGCCAAAGTAGCTAAATAGCGATACTGCCAATGCCTTTTGCAAACCCACAGCCTTCACCGTTAGAACAATCCACTAAAAATGAAGCCATTTGGTTGTTCAACAAAAATAAATAACTGCTGAGATGTAAATTGCTTTTCTCTTGATATAAATTTTAACAAAACCATTATCCTTTCACCATCGCCTGCAATCAAACGCGCATTTGAATAATTTACTAATGTTTTTATATTCG
>JBDKJS010000009.1:0-10968 GCA_039806065.1 Bacteroidota bacterium
GAATAAAGTTGATAGTTGAGGTGGGTTGCCACTAGCCTTGATCGCAGCGGATATGGCCGCTAGGCCATAGTAGCGAAGAGCAAGCACAAAGGGTGATGAGTCCGTTAACGGTGATGCTCCAAAATGATTATTTATAAAAATGTTGGAAGCATTGGCTTGCTTTTAATTGCTTAATGCTATCTTTGCACTTCGTAATTTCTAACTCTTTACATTCGATAAAATCATGGCTACTAACCATACCGAAGACCTTTTTAAAAATATTATTGCTCACTGCAAAGAGTATGGTTTTATCTTTCCTTCGAGCGAAATATATGATGGGCTTAGTGCAGTTTATGATTATGGACAGCTGGGAGCCGAATTAAAGAAAAATATCAAGGACTATTGGTGGCGTAGTATGACGCAGCTACATGAAAATATTGTGGGTATTGATTCGGCCATATTTATGCATCCTACGGTATGGAAGGCTAGTGGACATGTGGATGCTTTTAACGATCCGCTGGTGGATAATAAGGACTCGAAAAAAAGATACCGTGCCGATGTGCTTTTGGAAGAACACATGGCCAAGATTGAAGGCAAAATTAACAAAGAGGTGGAAAAGGCTGCTAAAAGATTTCAGCCGTTTGATGAACAACTATTTAGAGCGACCAATGCCAGGGTGGTGGCTTACCATGATGAAATGGCTAGCATTAGTGCTAGAATGAAGGCCGCACTTGAGCAAAATGATATGGTGGCGCTAAAGCAACTTATAGTGGACTGTGAAATAGTTTGTCCTATTAGTGGAACAAAAAATTGGACTGATGTTAGACAGTTTAATCTCATGTTTAGCACGCAGGTGGGTAGTGTGAGTGAAGATAGTAGTACCATTTATTTAAGACCTGAAACTGCGCAAGGTATTTTTGTAAATTTTTTGAACGTTCAAAAGACCGGAAGAATGAAAATTCCTTTTGGTATTGCACAAATAGGAAAAGCATTTAGAAATGAAATTGTAGCACGACAGTTTATTTTTAGAATGCGAGAATTTGAACAAATGGAAATGCAATTTTTTATTAAACCCGGCACCGAATTGGATTGGTATGATTACTGGAAGAAAACCAGGATGCAATGGCACAAAGCACTTGGATTAGGGGAGGGTAAACACCGGTTTCATGATCATATAAAACTGGCGCATTATGCCAATGCTGCTTGTGATATAGAGTTTGATTTTCCGTTTGGGTTTAAAGAGTTGGAAGGCATTCACAGCCGCACAGATTTTGATCTATCGCAGCATGAAAAATTCAGCGGTAAAAAATTACAGTATTTCGATACCGATGAAAATAAAAGCTATGTGCCGTATGTATTGGAAACCAGCATTGGGCTTGATAGAATGTTTTTAGCAGTGCTTAGCAGCGCTTATGCGCAGCAGCAATTGGAAGATGGAAGTACAAGGGTGGTATTGAAATTTCCAGAGGCCATAGCGCCTGTGAAGTGCGCTGTACTTCCACTAATGAAAAAAGATGGACTGCCGGAAAAGGCTCGCGAAATAATGGATGCACTTAAGTTTGATTGCTATTGCCAGTATGATGAGAAGGACAGTATTGGAAAGCGGTATAGGAGGCAGGATGCTATTGGAACTCCTTATTGTATTACGATAGACCATCAAACCTTAGCAGATGCAACCGTTACCTTGAGGTACCGTGATTCAATGATTCAAGAAAGGATGGATTTAGAGGTGCTGCATCGATTGCTGGCAGATAAGCTTAGCATTAAAGGCGTGCTTGCGCAATGTAAAATTTGATTAGTTACAATCATAAAAAGGTGGTTCAATGCCCAATCATATTTTTACTTCAGCACTATTACTTTAAAATTCCCCCTTCTCTCACCGCTCTTTAAGTTGAGCAAATAAACTCCCTCGGGCAGCTCAGGCAATTGTATTGGCTGCATCTGACTCCATGCTGGTAAACCATAACTTTTTATAAGCCTGCCATCGGTGTTCAATAACTCCAATACACCATTTTGGTTTAAGGTATTGTAATTTAACTGCACACTGCCGCCTGATACTACAGGATTAGGCCACACCTTTAAGCTCAATTTATTAAATCCGGGATTAACCATACCCGAACTCAAACTATCGCACACCAAGCTGGTAGTATCGGCACCCAAAAAATAGTTGGGGTAGTTGGGAATGGTAAAATTGTTATAAGCCGGGTATTCCAAGCATCGCATACAAACATCGCAAGCTAAACCTGCGCTATCAGGATAATTAATAATATGACCCAATTTAGTTCCACTACTAGCAACTCCATAAATTTTACCATCGGGCATTAATTGCAATAAATAAAATGCTGTTGAAAAAGGATAGTTAGGATAGTAAACACTGTCCCACACGGCAACGGTGGTTTGCGAAGCGGGTATGTTAGCAGCTTGCATATCGAACTGATAGATATATTTAAAACTGGCTACATATAAAAACCTGTTATTGGGGCTAAAGGCCACACCTGGAGCACCTGAACTATCATCGATATCAACATGGGCTTTTAAGGTTAGCATTCCGGAACAGCGGTCAAAATCAAATATGTCCAGATCGTTAAATGAAGGTGCATAGTAAGTAAAATAATTTCCACTAGGCGAAAAACAACACTGTGCCCAATAACTTTCACGATAGATGCCGGCACTTTGATAATAAGGACCGAAAATAGAATCAGGAGTCAAAAGCAAGGTAATGAATCGATCTGATAAATTTTCATGTTTAATAATCCACCAGTCCCTGCCATTGGCATGCTTGCAGGCACTCATTGCTGTGTTGGTGATACTGTCATTTATTATAACATGATTTTTATCTACCACCTCACCCAAACCGCCATCGCCATTCATATCTATTAAACTATAATACAAATAATAAGAATCATAATCAACCCCATAACCATCTACAGTTTGATGAAATAAATAGTACTCATGATTGCTGTTTGGTTTGGGCAAAATCATATTTGCCTGAGGTTGAACTAAACCAAATGAATCTTGCTGTGTAGTATAAAGAGCAGGATTTAGTCCGTTTCCATTAAGCATGGTATCATTGGCTGCATTAGCTATCCATTGTCCATTGCTACTAAACAAAAAATTTCCCGCGCTATCTGCAATCACTCCATTGGTGCAATTGAAATACATCTTCCTAGCTTCCCAACTGGTATCTGGCTGGTTGTTTATATAGTTAATTACATTGGTACCAAAGGGTCTTCCATACCAACCTCCTACTCCAGATAACCAAAAGTTATTAATACCCTGTGCATTTACTTGGACTGTAAATAATAGTAATACAATTGTGATAATTCCTTTTATTCTCATTTGATAACAGAAAGTTTAACTGTATGACTTATAGACGCTCCATCTTTGAGAGAAATATTATAAAGGCCATTGGCTAAATTGCTAACATCAATCTGATATTCTTTTTGTTCGCGCTTGGCTACCAATGAAGTCAAAACCCTTCCCGTTACATCGGTTACATAGATAACTCCTTTATCGTGTAACAATATTGCATTAGCAGTAATTAAAGTGCTTGCCGGGTTTGGATATATTTCTAAGTTGCGTAGTGGTAACCCATTTCTCTTTCTTAAGACAATACCTGCAAGCAGGCATACATTTTTATCATCGTAATATTCATCGGGGCTTATCAAGGTCATTAGCGTTCGTGCTAAATAAACACACTTACCTCCACTCAACGGGCATTGATGTGCGATTTCTGAGTTGCTATAGGCTTGCTCGGTGGTAATTTCATGGATACCTGAAGCCATGGTGGGGTAGTAAACAATGTTGGTGTGTACCTGATTGTTATCGATCCGATCAGAAGGTACAATGCCTTTAGCTAAGTGATAAGAGTATGCTTTCATGGTACTATTTTTAGTAAGCGGCTATGAAAGGGCAATTTACAAAATTATTTTAAAGTTTAACCATGGTATGCAGTTCAATTGCGGCCCGGGGTGAGCGGATTAGCTGCTGCTAAAAAAAGTATTTTTTTTAGCAGCACTATGAGCGAACACCGGCACTGCTGCTGATGAGTGGCGGTGGTGGTGATGCCGCCCATTGATGAATGTGCCTGGCGCTGCACAAGACTAAACTAGAAAAAATGCCTGCACCATAGTAGGGTTGCCCTTATGGACTCACCAAATGAAATCCCACTTGGAAGTAAAATGGGTGGGTAACACGGCTGGTGGCATAGTAAGGTTGCTTGCTAGATCCGGTACGGTAAAAATCGGCCGAACCGGAAAGGGTGTCATAATCAAATTTTACATTGTAGCGCAGCCCCGCTTGTAGGGTGAGCCAAATAAAGCCACTGAGTGATTGTTCATAATGAAGCCGCATGCGCAGTTCGCTGCGCCTAAGGGCTATGGTGGGGGTATTGGGTACAGCGTTAGTAAGCGTATAGGTTTGGCCTTCTAATTCGTATCCGGCAAGCAATAAGTGTCGGGCATTAAATGTTTTTCGGAGGTGCATGCGCGCGGGTAGAAGTGCCTCTAAGCCCCATTGACGGCCAGGCGCGGTGTAATTGTAAAGGAGGACAGGCACATAGGCAAGCTGCCCGCCACGGTATGTGCGGCTGAGGCCCAGAGCCAACATTTTTCTGTCATGGTATTTCCAACCGTAGAGCAGGGCTGCACTGGTGCGGGGGGCAAGGTTTTGGGGGAAGGATGGGGCCATGTAGTTGCCATTTTCTTCAATGGTGGCTTGCAGCAAAGCAAAGTGCCGCTCATCCCATGGTTTAAAAACGGTAGTGCCCAGGCCGGTGCTGCTTAACCCTTGAAGGGTAGCTGCTAAGAGTGGATGGTGCTTAACAATTGAGGGCGAGTAGATGGTGTTTGTATAATTAAAGCTTAATTGAATTGTTAAACTGTTTTTGGATACAATAGGTACGTTGGCTGCCACTCGCAGGCCACGTGCATGGTTAATGGTGTGGGGTGGCGGGGTATAGGTGTCATAAGCGGTCACTTGGTATTGGTGCTGGCTATGGTATTCATACCCTACGGTGATCAACTTTTGAGGACTTAGGTCTAATATTTTAGGGCCGCAGTAGCGCTTAGTTCCTTCACCGGCAAAGGTTACCGCATCATAGGCGCTGTAATCCTCTTCGGGGGCGGCAGTGGTATCTGGTGTTTGGGCAGGCAGCACTGTGGTTGCTGCCATTAGGAGCACCAGCAGCATTATTTTTTGAGTACCAGTCGCTTCCATATATCTGTTCTTCCAAATGTTGATATGCCTATGTATCCCCTTATATCCAGCGTGTTTTCATCCTTCATTTTTATAATGCACTTGTAGGTATTGCCATTTTCAGGATCATAAATGGTGCCTTCCTCCCATGTGTTGGTGGTGGTGTATTCAAAGTCTTTGAGTAGCCTAAATCCTTTTAAGGGAGTGCTCCTAAGTGCTTCATCAGGATTGTTTTTATCTACCTTGGGTAGGTTGGTGGCGGCATCTAAGGGTTCTTTCAGCCATACTATTTTACCAAAATATTTATTGCCTAATTTTTCGACTTTTACTCTCGCCTTTCCATTGCTGGGCTCCCATACGCCCAGTAAGGCATCGGCATCGGGTGCTTGGGCCAGGGTGGTTGCTGCGGCAGCTATCAGCAGCAAGGTGGTGAAAATTAACTTGATCATAATTGTATATTTTTTTAATTATTGTAAATAGGGAGGTGCTCTGCAGCTTATTTTTTATAACCAATGGTAAGCAATAGTTCCATGGTGCACCGGGCAGTTGCCTCCGTATCGGCAGCAAAGTTGGCATCCATGATCCAGAAAAACTGGTTTCCATTTGCTATGGGCAGCAGATCGGCATCGGGTGTGGTGGTTAAGGTGGCTCGCCCCTTGTGCCACACCAATGGATTGGCTATGCCTATGCGCAGCATCTTACTATCATCGCTCACTGCTTGCAGGGCCAGGCTGGTGCAGCTGGTTAGTAGCAAACTATCGGTCGTAGTAATGGTGATGGATTTTGGGGTGATGTGCGTAATGTCTGCCACGGTACATTGGTGCTGGGTGCACCATGGCTGCAGAAGCTCATCAATAGCCACCTGTGCAGTGTTGGGCCCTTCCATAAGAGGCCCTTCCCAAATAATGGCCACCGGGGCCAACTCCCATTCTTTCTCTTCCGTTTTTTTACATCCCCCTTGGAGGAAGGTAGCAGCCAGTATTACACAGGCCATTGTTTTTTTAATTCCTAGCATCAATGTAAATATTTATAAAACCATAGCGGCAGCCGCAGTGCTGCACCCACCTTTTTTATAGATCAGGAATAGCCCCAAGGTTTTTTTGAGCCTAAATAAAGCCCTACCGCATTATGCAAATATATTATATTCCACCTTTTGCTAAAGCCACCGCTTATTCAAACCTTGCTCGCCTGTCATAAAATTCATAAAAATAGCTGATAATCAGTTGGCTGTTTGTTAAATAAGCTTATCTTTGCAGCCCCATTTAGGTCAATGGGAAAATTTAATTAACACATAAAAATTTAACCCTTTAAAAAAAATTAATGAGTACTGAAGAATTAGCTGGCAATGGTGCCAGTACACCTACCACCACTGCACCCAAAACTACACCAGCATTTGACTGGGATAGTGTAGGTGCCAAAGGCTTTAGCCATTACAGTAATGAAGAGCGCACCCGCCTTGAAAAAGTTTATGATGTAACCTTGAATGCCATCATAGAACACGACATAGTGAATGGTAAAGTAGTGAGCATAACCGCAAAAGATGTAATGGTAAACATAGGTTACAAATCAGATGGATCTATCCCTTTGACTGAGTTCCGCCACATGCCTGATCTTAAAATAGGTGATGAAATTGAAGTTTTTGTTGAAACACAAGAAGACAAAACCGGACAGCTCGTACTATCGCACAAAAAAGCGCGTGCCCTCAAATCATGGGATCGTGTAAATGAAGCACTTGAAAAAGATGAGGTAATAACAGGCTATGTTAAATGCCGTACCAAAGGCGGTCTCATAGTGGATGTGTTTGGTATTGAAGCCTTCCTTCCAGGATCTCAAATAGATGTAAAACCAATTCGCGATTACGACATCTTCGTGGGTAAGAATATGGAATTTAAAGTAGTGAAAATTAACAATGAATTTAAAAACGTAGTAGTTTCACATAAAGTCCTTATCGAAGAAGAATTAGAACAGCAAAAAGCTGAAATCATGTCGAAGTTGGAAAAAGGACAAGTATTGGAAGGCACCGTTAAAAACATTACCAGCTATGGCGTGTTCATGGATCTTGGCGGTGTTGATGGATTGCTACACATTACTGATATATCATGGGGGCGCATCAACCATCCTGAAGAAGTATTAAAACTAGATGAAAAAGTAAATGTAGTAATTCTTGATTTCGATGATGAGAAAAAACGCATCGCACTTGGATTAAAACAACTGGTGCCTCATCCTTGGGCAGGCCTTAATGATGAGCTCAAAGCTGGCGACACTGTAAAAGGTAAAGTAGTAGTAATAGCTGATTATGGCGCATTTGTAGAAATTCAACCAGGTGTGGAAGGTCTGGTGCACGTAAGTGAAATGAGCTGGAGCCAGCACCTGCGCTCGCCACAGGAGTTTATGAAAGTGGGCGATGAGATAGACGCAGTAGTGCTTACCATTGATCGTGAAGAACGCAAAATGTCGTTAGGCATCAAACAATTAAAACCCGATCCTTGGGGAGTAGTAGGCGAGAAATACCCTGTGGGCTCTAAACACAAAGCCATCGTTAAAAACTTCACCACCTTTGGTGTTTTTGTAGAACTGGAAGAAGGTGTAGATGGGCTAGTACACATCAGTGACCTTAGCTGGAGTAAAAAAATAAAACACCCTAACGAGTTTACCAAAGTAGGCAATGAAATGGATGTAGTAGTACTTGAGGTGGATGTGGAATCGCGCAGACTAAGCCTTGGCCACAAACAACTGGAAGATAATCCTTGGGATGTGTTTGAAAGCATATTCACCGTAGGTTCTATACACGAAGGCACCGTTATCAAAATGCAGGATAAAGGCGCTGTTATTGCCCTCCCATACGGTGTAGAAGGGTTTGTTCCCTCTAAGCACATGGTCAAAGAAGATGGCAAACCATTAAAGACCGAAGCCAAAGCCGATTTCAAAGTGATCGAATTCAGCAAGGAAAATCGTAAAATTGTGGTATCGCATAGCCGTATTCATGAAGACAAAGCAGAGTCGGGCAAAGCCACCGAAACTGTGGCCAAAGAGCGCGAACGTGAAGACACAGCCAAATCAGTAAAACGTGTCAAAGACAGTGTAGAACGCACCACCCTTGGCGATCTGGATGTACTCAGCAATCTTAAAGACAAACTTACCGATGCCGAAAACAAAGGAGAGTAATATACCATTGGATAAGTTTCTAAATTACTAATACCGTTTCAAACTGCCTCCCTCCAAGAGGCAGTTTTTTTTTGGGGCGGCACCACCACCACCGCCACCCATCATCAGCAGTGCCGGTGTTCGCTCATAGTGCTGCTAAAAAAATACTTTTTTTAGCAGCAGCTAATCCGCTCACCCCGGGCCGCAGGGTAGGGGAAGGCTTGGTTAAATGATAAAATAATTTTGTAAATTGCCCTTTCATAACAGCATACAAAAAAATAGTACCATGCAAGCATACACTTATCACTTAGCTAAAGGCATTGTACCTTCTGATTTGATAGAAAACGATCAGGTACACACCAACATTGTTTACTCCACCACCATGGCTTCAGGTACCCATGAAATTACCACCGAGCAAGCCTATAGCAACTCAGAAATCGCACATCAATGCCCCTTGAGTGGAGGTGTCGGAGTTTATTCAGCTAGGACCTTATTCGATTTGCTGAGCCCTGGTGAATACTATGATGATGAAGCTATTTGTTTAGCAGCAGGATTGTTTTATAGAAAGGCACATCCCGAATTCAAGATAGAGAATAACATAATAGTTTATCCAAACCCAGCAACAAATAACATAAACATTCGGGCTAAATTTCCAGTGTTGAATGGACTTTGTATTATATATGATTTAATGGGCAAACCAATTGTTAAAACTAATTTAAAAAGCAATCGAAGCTTGTTTTCTTTAGATATAAGCAAGTTCAATAATGCCGTTTACCAAATTAAAATATACGATGGTTCCTCATTAATCTATAATTATAAATTAATAATTGTAAAGTAAAAAGTCAGCCCTTGAATTTAAATACAAGGGCTGTTAATATTTATGAAAAAAATATTCATGATAGTTATAGGAATTACATTTGTTTTCAATTCTAACTCACAAGGAATTAGCAACTTTTGGTTACATGGTTTTCAAGGGTGGTTCGGAAGACCAGGTGGGACAAGTATTTTAAATTTTTATAATAGTTCTTTGGACACCTCATGGCAAAATCAAAAAATGTATTTTCATGGAACTATTGGTCAGATAAGCGACAGTGCTGGCAATTTACTTTTCACCAGTAATGGTCAGTGGATAGCCAATGCTGCCAATGATACAATGTTGAATGGAACCGGATTAAATCCTGCTTTTGCGACAACATTAGCCGATTCCTTTGGCCTTAGAATAAATCAAGCTAATTTAGTAATACCAAAACCAGGGGTAAATAAACTATACTATTTATTTCACTTGACTGCTGATTATTATCCGAATTATAACGGAGCAAAATATCTTTACTACTCATTGATTGATATGAATGGTGATGGTGGTTTGGGCGAGGTCATTCAAAAGAACCAAATTATATTGTCGAATGATACAATAATACCAGGCCTTCTCACTGCTTGTAAACACGCCAATGGCAGAGATTGGTGGATATTTGCAATTGGCGAAAACGATAATAGATGGATAAAATATTTACTCACTCCTTACGGACTTGATGGGCCTTTTTTTGAGTATGTAGGCACAATACATACTGCGGGAAGCTTGGGTCAATCTGTTTTTTCTCAAGATGGAACTAAATTAGTGAAATATGAGGCATGGTATGGCGATTTGGATATTTTTAATTTTGATAGGTGTACAGGAAACATTTCATTTCTTGAACATTTAGATATTAACGATAGTTCCTTATTTGGTGGCGCGGCTTTTTCTGCCTCGGGTAAAACACTTTATCTCTCCAGTACAAACTATGTTTATCAATTTGATATGACTGCAACAAATATTGCTGCTTCTGTGCAAACGGTTGCTGTTTGGGATGGCTATTATAGTCCCAATCCTCCTTTTGCCACTCTTTTTTATTTAATGCATTTAATGGGTGATGGCAAAATTTATATCAATTGCAGCAATAGCACTGTTGATATTCATGTCATCAATTACCCTGATAGTTTGGGTGTAGCTTGTGATGTTTGCCAACATTGTGTTGCTCTACCAAGCATTAACAATTTCACCATTCCCAACTACCCCAACTATTTTTTGGGTGCAGATACTACAAGTTTGGTGTGCGATAGTTTGAGTTCGGGTATGGTTAATCCTGAGTACAATCATTTAAATTTAAAAGCATGGCCCATCCCAACCACTTCAGGCAGCAGCATTATGCTCACTTACCACACCTTAAATGATAAAGGCGGTATAGAACTTTACAACACCAATGGTACTTTAGTAAAAACATACCCATTGCCACCATGGAGCCAAACCCAGACTATAAAACTGCCAGAGTTGGCCGGTGGGGTCTATTTACTCAGGTTAGTGAGTGGTGAACGAAAGGGTTCTGTAAAGATCATGGTGGAATAAAATTTGTTAGCTTTATTCTAGTGCCGTTAGGACTTTCGTTCATAACACCTTGCAATTAGGGAGTATTCAAATTTTTTTCTCCAACTATTAGCAACCGTGTATTGATGAAGTTTTTCCTAAATTGTTTTTTATGACCATAGCTATTGGATAATTATCAAATGCAATCAAACACAGTAATAGGAGTGATTTTATCACTGCCATGCTGCCGAATAGTGCTTGGAGTTAAGGATTGCTTTCTATCATTGGTCGTGGTGGGGTGAGAAAATCAG
>JBDKJS010000010.1:0-11316 GCA_039806065.1 Bacteroidota bacterium
TTTACACTGCATTGAATAGAATAGAAGAGAAGACAAAGGAAAGCGGATTAGACACTTGGAAAAAGGCAATGACAAATGTGATGCCCACTGTGGAAGTGCGCAGCCGTAGGGTAGGAGGGGCTACTTTCCAAATCCCTACAGAGATTAGACCAGACAGAAGAATATCGTTAAGCATAAAATGGTTGATTTCATATTCACGCAATCGCAATGAAAAATCAATGGCTGAAAAATTGGCCAACGAAATCATAGCAGCTGCTAAAAATGAAGGATCGGCAGTAAAGAAGAAAGAAGACGTTCACAGAATGGCGGAAGCAAATAAGGCATTCGCCCACTTTAAAGTTTAAAAAAACAGATCAATTAAAGATACGTTCTTTCTGTTAAGGATAATAATAGTAATAGGGTAGGTTATCATCTTATTTCAATCGATTAACTAATCAGTGAATAAAGGATTAAAGTGGTCGGTTATCACTAACTAAGAAAAAACTATCGTTAAGATTAACGGATAAATAATCAAATGAGCAGAGACCTCAGATTTACAAGAAACATTGGGATAGCGGCCCATATCGATGCTGGTAAAACAACTACTACCGAGCGTATATTATATTACTCTGGCGTGAACCACAAAATAGGTGAAGTACACGATGGAGCATCTACTATGGATTGGATGGTGCAAGAGGCTGAGCGTGGTATCACCATAACATCAGCAGCCACTACAGTTCCATGGAATTACCGCAATAATAAATATCAGATTAATATTATAGATACTCCAGGTCACGTTGACTTTACGGTTGAGGTAAATCGTTCACTACGTGTATTGGATGGGTTGGTATTTTTATTTAGTGCAGTTGATGGCGTAGAGCCTCAGTCAGAAACTAACTGGCGTTTGGCGAATAACTACAATGTGGCCCGTTTAGGATTTGTGAATAAAATGGATCGTTCGGGAGCCGATTTTTTAAATGTAGTAAAACAAGTAAAAGAAATGTTGGGCAGTAATGCTGTTCCATTGCAATTGCCAATAGGTGCTGAAGACAATTTCAAAGGAGTGGTTGATTTGATCAACTTCCGAGGAATGATTTGGAATGAAGCAGACAAAGGAATGACCTATGAAGTGGTAGAAATACCAGCAGAAATGATAGAAGAAGCTAAGGAGTGGAGAGAAAAATTACTTGAAGCAGTATCAGAGTATGACGATAAGCTGATGGAAAAATTCTTTGAAGATCCCACCTCCATATCTGAACGTGAAATATTGGATGCGTTGCGCAAGGCAGTAATCGATATGAAGATTGTGCCGATGCTTTGCGGTTCATCATTTAAAAATAAGGGAGTGCAAACCATGCTTGATTTAGTGATGGAACTTTTGCCAAGCCCACTAGACAAGAAAAACATTACCGGTACCAACCCAGATACAGGCGAAGAAGTAACTAGAAAACCTAGCTATGATGAACCTTTTACTGCTTTGGCATTTAAAATAGCTACTGATCCATTCGTGGGGCGCCTAGCGTTTATGCGCGCCTATTCAGGTAAACTAGATGCTGGATCGTATGTGCTGAACACACGTAGTGGTAACAAGGAGCGTATTTCTCGTATTTTTCAAATGCATGCCAATAAGCAAAATCCTATCGAATCGTTAGGCGCGGGTGATATTGGAGCTGCTGTAGGATTTAAAGATATTAAAACAGGCGATACGCTTTGCGATGAGAAAAATCCTATCGTATTAGAAGCGATGAACTTCCCTGATCCAGTAATTGGATTGGCCGTTGAACCAAAAACGCAAGCCGACTCTGATAAATTGGGAATGGCATTGGCTAAATTAGCAGAAGAAGATCCAACCTTTAAAGTATCAACGGATGAAGATTCGGGCCAAACCATCATCAGCGGAATGGGAGAACTTCACTTAGAAATTATAGTAGATCGTTTGAGACGTGAATTCAAGGTAGAGTGTAACCAGGGAGCTCCTCAGGTATCATATAAAGAAACGCTTACTGCTAGCGCCACCCATCGCGAAACGTATAAGAAGCAAACAGGTGGTCGCGGTAAATTTGCAGATATACAGTTTGAATTAGGTCCAGTAGATCAAGATTGGGTAGAAAAAGGAGGCAAAGGATTGCAGTTTGTAAATGAAATTACTGGTGGTAATATTCCAAGAGAATTTATTCCTTCGGTGCAGAAAGGCTTTGACTCAGCCATGAGCAATGGAGTGCTAGCAGGCTACACCATCGATACCATGAAGGTAAGATTGTTTGATGGATCCTACCATGCGGTCGATTCAGATTCACTTTCCTTTGAAATAGCTGCAAGAATTGGATTTAAGGATGCGGCAGTGAAATGTAAGCCAGTATTACTTGAACCCATCATGAAAGTAGAAGTGGTAACGCCTGATGCAAACATGGGAGATGTAATGGGAGATTTAAATAGAAGAAGAGGACAATTAGAAGGAATGGATACTCGTGCTGGTGCACAAGTAATAAAGGCCAAGGTACCATTAGCCGAAATGTTTGGCTATGTAACCACGCTAAGAACCATTACCTCTGGTCGTGCTACATCAACAATGGAATTCAGCCATTTTGCTGAAGCACCAAGAAATATGGCAGAAGAGGTAATAGCTAAGGCAAAAGGAAAATCTAAAACAGAAAACGTAAGTTAATATTTAAACCAATTAAAGTCGTTCTTAAAACTATGGCTCAAAGAATCAGAATAAAGCTGAAATCATACGATCACAATTTAGTGGACAAGTCAGCAGAAAAAATTGTAAAAACTGTAAAAATCACAGGCGCAGTAGTAAATGGACCAATTCCATTACCCACTAATAAGAAAATCTTTACAGTGTTGCGTTCGCCCCATGTAAACAAAAAGGCACGTGAGCAATTTCAGTTATGTTCGTATAAGCGTTTGCTAGACATTTATAATTCATCAGCCAAAACTGTTGATGCACTTATGAAATTAGAGCTGCCAAGTGGAGTGGAAGTTGAAATAAAAGCTTCGTAAATTAAGTAAACTATTAAATTATATAATTAAATAAAAATATAATGTCAGGTATCATCGGAAAAAAAGTTGGGATGACTAGCATCTACAGTGCAGAGGGTAATAATATCCCTTGCACCGTTATAGCCGCTGGCCCATGCGTGGTAACTCAGGTAAAAACTGTGGCTACTGATGGTTATGATGCAGTTCAATTAAGCTTTGACGAGAAGAAAGAAAAGCACACAACTAAAGCAGCACAAGGTCATTTTAAAAAGGCATCAACTACACCAAAGCGCAAGCTTGTAGAATTCAGGAACTTTGAGAATGTTCCGGCACTAGGCACAACAGTAAGTGCTGATTTATTTGCTGCAGGAGATTTTGTAGATGTGGTGGGAACAAGTAAGGGAAAAGGTTTTCAAGGAGTAGTAAAAAGACATAACTTCAGCGGGGTAGGTATGCAAACCCACGGACAGCATAACAGGTTGCGAGCACCCGGATCATTGGGAGCATCCTCATGGCCATCACGCGTATTCAAGGGAATGCGCATGGCAGGTCATATGGGACACGCGCGAGTGAAAGTGCAAAACTTAGAAATAGTAAAAGTAATGGCAGAGCAAAATTTGATACTCATCAAAGGAGCCCTTCCAGGACATAATGGTTCATACGTAATACTTGAAAAGTAAGATGGAATTATCAGTATTAAACATAGCCGGAAAAGAAACCGGAAAGAAAGTGAAGCTCAACGATAGCATTTTTGGAGCTGAGCCCAATGATCACGCAATTTATTTGGATGTAAAGCAGTTTTTAGCGCACCAACGTCAAGGAACACACAAATCAAAAGAGCGTGCAGAAATTGCTCGCACCACAAAAAAGTTAAAGAGACAGAAAGGTACAGGAGGAGCTCGTGCAGGATCTATGAAGTCACCATTGTTTGTTGGAGGTGGTCGTGCATTTGGACCTCGCCCTCGTGATTACTCATTTAAGTTAAATAAAAAATTAAAGCGTTTAGCCCGTATATCAGCATTGAGCTACAAGGCAAAAGCTAGCGGCATAGTTGTATTAGAAGATCTTAAAATGGATTCACCTAAAACAAAGAACTATGTAGATATGCTTAATAATTTAAAGCTTAATGATAAACGTGTACTGGTAATTTTGCCGGGTAATGACAAGAATGTAGTTTTATCAGCACGCAACGTTCAAAAAAATAAGGTAGTTAATGCCATAGACATCAATACCTATGATGTGGTAAATGCAGCAAGCATAGTATTAACTCAGAGTTCAATTTCAATTTTAGAATCAAATCTACTCAAATAAATGAGCACACTTAAAAGGCCTATTATTACTGAGAAGGCAACTCGCCTAAGCGAGAAGACCGGCAAATACTCTTTCGTGGTAGCAAAAGAAGCTAACAAGATCGAGATAAAGAATGCAGTAGAAAAAATGTACAATGTTACTGTAGAAGAGGTAAATACTATTACCATGCCTGCAAAAATTAAAACGCGCTATACTACCAAAGGGATGACCGTTGGGCGTAAGGGCGGCATTAAAAAAGCAGTCATTACATTGAAAAAAGGAGAAACCATTGATTTCTATAGTAATATTTAAATCCATTAAGAAAAAATTACAATGGCAGTAAAAAAATTAAAACCAATTACTCCCAGTCAACGCCACACAACAGTTGACTCGTATGACGATATCACTACCAATATTCCAGAGAAATCGTTGTTAGTTCCGATAAAAAAGTCGGGCGGTAGAAATAACACAGGTAAAATGACCATGCGCTATTTAGGAGGCGGTCATAAGCAGCGTTACCGTTTGATTGATTTCAAGCGTGAAAAGTTTGGCATAGAAGGAACCGTGAAAACGATAGAGTATGATCCGAACAGAACTGCACGTATAGCACTCGTATTTTACAAGGATGGGGAGAAGCGTTATATCATAGCTCCAAACGGACTAAAGGTAGATCAAAAGATCATGTCGGGAAGTACTGCTGCACCAGAGATTGGAAATTCACTTTATCTAAAAGATGTTCCATTGGGAACCTTGATTCACAATATTGAATTGAGACCAGGTCAAGGAGCTATATTGGCACGCAGTGCAGGATCCTACGCTCAATTGTTAGCACGCGATGGAAAGTATGCAGTTATTAAAATGCCTTCAGGTGAAACACGTATGATTCTTATTTCATGCCTCGCCACCATAGGTACTGTATCCAATGCTGACCACAACCAGGAAAGTTTGGGTAAAGCAGGGAGAAGCCGTTGGGCAGGTCGTAGACCAAGAGTTAGAGGTGTAGCGATGAATCCTGTAGATCACCCAATGGGTGGTGGCGAAGGTCGCGCATCAGGAGGTCATCCACGTTCACGTAAGGGATTACTTGCAAAAGGCTATAAGACTAGAACGCCAAAAAAGGACTCTAATAAGTACATTATAGAGAAGAGAAAAAAATAATCTAATTAACCAATAATATAAGCACTAAATAGAATGCCACGTTCACTCAAAAAAGGACCCTATATAGCTCATCATCTTGAGAAGAAGGTAGTAACCATGAATGACAGCAAGAAAAAAACTGTTATCAAAACATGGTCACGTAGAAGTATGATTTCTCCAGATTTTGTAGGTCATACATTTGCAGTTCATAATGGTAATAAATTTATACCGGTATATGTTACTGAAAATATGGTAGGCCATAAGTTAGGTGAATTTGCACCTACTCGTACATTTAGAGGACATGGTGGAAACCGTAAATAACTAATACACCCAACTATCAAATTATATACAATAAAATGGGAGCAAGAAAAAGAGAAACAGCTGAGAAGCGCAAAGAAATATTGAAATCAACCGCGATAGCGCGCTTGGTGAATGTTCCAACATCGCCACGGAAGATGCGTGTGGTAGCAGATCTAATCAGAGGCAAGGAAGTTACGCAAGCCATGAATATATTACGATACAATGCCAAAGCTCCAGCTGGGCCATTACAAAAATTACTTCAAACCGCTATTTTCAACTGGGAAGCAAAGTCAGGCGATAAAATAGAAGAAGGAAAAATCTACATCAAAACAATCAATGTAGATAGTGCTAGAATGCTTAAGCGACTAAGACCTGCACCTCAAGGTCGCGGTCATAGAATTCGCAAACGTTCTAACCACGTAACTATCATACTTGATAACATAGCCTCAAAGGCTCCAGTTACAGCTGCACCGATTGTTGCTGAGGAACCAGCAAAGAAGCCGGCAAAAAAGGCGGTGAAGAAAACAACAAAAAAAGAAGATAAATAAATAAGTATATTCAAATCAACAAATGGGTCAAAAAGCAAATCCAATAGGTTTAAGATTAGGTATCATTAGAGGCTGGGATTCTGCCTGGTTCGGTGGTAAAAACTACGGTGATAAACTGGTAGAAGACCAAAATATTCGCAAATATTTAAATGCGCGTTTATCAAAAGGAGGGATCTCAAAAATAGTTATAGAGCGTACCTTAAAATTAATAACCGTAACTATTCACACCGCCCGTCCGGGTATCGTAATTGGCCGTGGTGGAACCGAGGTGGATAAACTTAAAGAAGAATTAAAGGGTATCACCAAGAAGGAAGTTCAAATAAATATTTTTGAAATTAAGCGTCCTGAGCTAGATGCACAGTTAGTAGCTGATGGAGTGGCACGTCAAATTGAAGCCCGCATATCATTTAGAAGAGCTACCAAAACAGCCATTTCTTCAAGCATGCGTGTAGGTGCCCAAGGAATTAAGGTGATGTGTGCAGGAAGACTAGGCGGTGCAGAGATGGCGCGTACAGAGCAATACAAAGAAGGAAGAACACCTTTGCATACTTTGAGAGCCGATATAGATTTCGCTATTGCTGAAGCTCAAACCAGTTATGGTAAAATAGGTATTAAGGTGTGGATATGTAGAGGCGAGGTTTATGGTAAACGTGATTTAAGTCCTAATTTAGGTATGACCGGTTTGCAGGCCAACGCAGGAGATAATCGTGGAGGCGATCGTAGAGGTGGTGGTGACAGAAGAGATAGAGGAGGCCGTGGTGGTGAACGTAGAGGTGGTGGCGACAGAAGAGGTGGAAATAAAAGATAATAAACAACAAGCATTAATACAATTATAAAATAATGTTACAGCCTAAAAAAACTAAATTTAGAAAGCAGCATAAAATGAAAGCCAAAGGGAATGCCACCAGAGGTCATTCATTGAGCTTTGGAACTTTTGGAATAAAATCAATGGAAACAGGTTGGCTTCCAAGCAGACAAATTGAAGCAGCCCGTGTAGCGGTAACACGTTACATGAAGCGTGAGGGACAAATCTGGTGTCGTATATTTCCTGATAAACCCATAACTAAAAAGCCTCAAGAGGTACGTATGGGAAAAGGAAAAGGAGCACCTGAGTATTGGGTAGCAGTAGTAAAGCCGGGCACCATTATTTTTGAAGCTGAAGGCGTTTCAGAAGCCACTGCAAAAGAGGCCATGCGCTTAGCAGCACAAAAGCTTTCTGTTTCTACTAAATTTATTGTTAGAAGAGATTACGCAGCTAACTAAACCTAAAAAATCATCAAAGAAATGAAACAACAGGATATAAAAGAATTATCATCAGAAGAATTGGTAGCTAGACTGGCAGATGAGCAGCACCAACTCAATAAATTAGTGATGACGCATGCTGTATCACCTATTGAGAATCCAATGAAAATCCGTTGGGTAAGAAGGGGCATTGCCAGAATAAAAACAGAAATTTCAAAGCGTGCTGGTAAAGCAACAAATAACTAATCTTTAGAAGAAACAAAAGATGGAAAATTCAACAATAAATAGAGGCCTACGTAAGGAAAAAACTGGAGTTGTTACCAGCAATAAGATGGATAAATCTATCGTGGTTGCAGTAGAGCGTAAAGTAAAACATCCAAAATATGGTAAGTTCATTAAAACTACCAACAAATTTATGGCTCATGATGAAAAAAATGAGGCAGGTATTGGAGATGTAGTGATAATCACAGAAACTCGTCCGCTTAGCAAGAATAAGAACTGGAGATTAAAACAAATTCTAGAAAAAGCTAAGTAGAATTTAGAATAATAAATAATAAGCATAATAATAAATAAACTATGATACAAGCAGAGTCAAGACTAACAGTAGCTGATAATAGCGGTGCCAAAGAAGTACTATGTATAAGAGTATTGGGTGGTACTAAGAAACGCTATGCATCTGTTGGCGATAAAATTGTAGTGACAGTTAAACATGCCATTCCTGCCGGAAATGTTAAGAAGGGAACAGTAACCAAAGCTGTAGTTGTTCGCACTAGAAAAGAAGTTGGACGTGCTGATGGATCTTACATTCGATTTGATGACAATGCAGTAGTATTGTTAAATGCCCAAGATGAATTAAGAGGAACTCGTATTTTTGGACCAGTTGCCCGTGAATTGCGCGAAAAACAGTTTATGAAAATCGTTTCACTAGCACCAGAAGTTCTATAATTTTTACAAATAAACTACCAGGATTATAATGGAAAGAAAGAAAAATAGCATACCCAAACTAAAGCTTCGCAAAGGCGATGTGGTAAAAGTAATGGCAGGTGACTCAAAAGGTCAGCAAGGTCGAATACTTGAAATGAACATTCAAAAACGCAAAGCCATAGTAGAAGGTGTGAACATGGTAAGCAAAAGCTCAAAGCCCAGCAGTAAGCACCCCAATGGTGGTATCATTAAACAAGAGGCTCCCATTCATTTATCTAACCTAATGCTTGTAGATGCTAAAGGCAATACTACAAGAGTTGGAAGAAGAATAGAAGGAGATAAAATAGTTCGTTATTCAAAAAAATCTAAGGAGGTAATCAAATAATGGCTTACGTACCCAGACTAAAGAAAAAATATAGGGAAGAAGTAATCCCTGCCTTGCAAAAGAAGTTTCAATATTCTTCGCCAATGCAAGTTCCAAAGCTTTTAAAAATTTGTGTTAACCAAGGTGTTGGAGATGCGGTTTCTGATAAGAAGTTGATAGAATCAGCCATTACTGAAATGTCGGCTATCACAGGTCAAAAGGCGGTGCCCACTAAATCAAAGAAAGATATAGCCAACTTTAAATTACGTGTTGGTGTGAACATTGGTGCTAGAGTAACCCTACGTGATGTAAACATGTACGAATTTTTAGATAGATTCATATCTGTTTCACTGCCTCGTATTCGTGATTTCAGAGGAATCAATGCAAAAGGATTTGATGGAAATGGTAACTATACAATGGGAGTGACTGAGCAAATTATTTTTCCAGAAATAGACATTGATAAGGTAGCAAAAATCACGGGGATGGATATCACATTTGTGACCAGCGCCAGCACCGATGAAGAAGCTATAGAGTTATTAAAAGAATTTGGATTACCATTTAAAGCAAACTAATTAACCTAAGAATATAAGATGGCAAAAGAATCAATGAAAGCCCGCGAGTTAAAGCGCGCAAAAATGATAGCACGCTATGCTGCAAAACGCGAAGCATTAAAAAATGCTGGCAATTACGAGGCACTAGATAAGCTTCCGAAAAATGCTTCACCCGTAAGAGCGCATAATAGATGCAAACTTACTGGGCGTCCGAGAGGTTATATGCGCACATTTGGAATAAGCCGCGTGCTTTTTCGTAAAATGGCACTTGATGGACAAATTCCAGGTGTAACAAAATCAAGCTGGTAATCAATAATAAATAAAACAATAATTAAAAAATAATACAATGACCGATACTATTGCAGATTTCCTAACCCGCATACGCAATGCAGTAAAAGCCAACCACCGCGTTGTGGAAATCCCTGCATCCAACTTGAAGAAGGAAATGACCAAAATCTTAAAAGATAAAGGTTTTATTCTTGATTATAAGTTTGAAGATGCATCGGCACAAGGATTAATTAAGATAGCATTAAAATACCATCCGGTAACCAAAGTGCCAGCTATTAGAAGTATTAGCCGTATCAGCAAGCCGGGCTTGCGAAAATATACGGGTGCCGATAGAATGCCACGTGTAATAAATGGCCTTGGTATAGCAATCATTTCAACCTCTAAGGGAGTAATGACAGATAAAGAGGCGAAAGAACAAAATGTAGGCGGTGAAGTACTTTGCTACGTATATTAATAGTTAACAAAATTAAAGATAAAACGAAATGTCTAGAATAGGAAAACTTCCGATAACTATACCCGCCAAAGTTGAAATTACGATCAATAAAGGCACCATCACAGTAAAAGGCCCTAAAGGAGAATTGAGCCGTAAACTAGAAGATGGCATATCCGTAACCCAAGAGGGTAATGAACTTATAGTGACCAGAGCCACAGAGCAAAAACGTCACAAGGCATTGCACGGACTTTCAAGAGCACTTATTGCCAACATGGTAAAAGGAGTTAGCGAAGGGTTCAAGATTGAACAGGAATTAGTTGGGGTAGGTTATCGTGCCACCAACCAAGGCAACATGCTTGATTTGGTGTTGGGCTATTCTCACCACGTAATTTTTGAAATGCCTTCAGAAATTAAATTGGCTACACGTCAAGACAAGGGACAAAATCCGGTTATCACCATTGAATGTGCCGACAATCAGTTGTTGGGTCAGGTGGCGGCCAAGATAAGATCACTAAGAACTCCTGAACCATACAAAGGCAAAGGTGTGAAATTCGTTGGCGAACAATTAAGAAGAAAAGCAGGTAAATCAGCAGCTAAAAAATAATAAGTCATGCTAAAGAAAACAATCAGAAGAAAAGCCGTTCACGCGCGTGTACGAAAAAAAGTTAAAGGAACTACTGAAATGCCACGTCTTTCAGTGTTTAGAAGCAACAAGCAAATTTCAGTTCAAATAATTGATGATGTTCGTGGTGTAACATTGGCCGCTGCATCATCAGGTCAAAAAGACTTCGTAGCCAAAGGGCCAAAATGTGATCTTGCCAAAGAGGTAGGAAAATTAATAGCTACAAAGGCACAAGGAGTTGGAGTGACCAAAGTTGTATTTGATCGCGGTGGATACCTCTATCACGGGAGAGTGAAGTCTCTCGCTGAAGGAGCAAGAGAAGGTGGATTAGTATTTTAATAAATTCAAAAGTTATATAAACATAAAATGTCAGTAGCAACCGTAAAAAAAGTAAAGACCAGCGAAATAGAACTCAAAGATCGCTTAGTAGCTGTAAACCGTGTTACCAAAGTAACAAAAGGAGGAAGAGCCTTTAGCTTTGCTGCCATCATAGTAGTGGGAGATGAAAAAGGAGTAGTTGGACATGGCCTAGGAAAAGCAAAAGAGGTAACTGATGCTGTTCAAAAAGGAATAGATGATGCTAAGAAGAGCTTGGTTAAAGTTCCGATCATTAACGGTACGGTTCCTCATGAAGCGTATGGTAAATTTGGTGG
>JBDKJS010000011.1:0-7564 GCA_039806065.1 Bacteroidota bacterium
TGCTTTCTACTGTTGGTATTGGGGTGGTGAATTTATTATTTACGATCACAGGCTGGTACTTGATAGATCGTTTTGGTAGAAGAACTTTGATGTTTATTGGCTCTATTGGTTATATCATTTCTTTATCCCTGATTGCGATTTCTTTTAATGGAACGGATCATAGTGCCATTGTATATTATGTGTTTATGTTTATTGCAGCGCATGCAGTTGGTCAGGGTGCGGTAATATGGGTGTTTTTATCGGAACTATTCCCCAATGCAGTTCGTGCAGCAGGTACGAGTTTTGGCTGCCTCACTCACTGGGTTTTTGCAGCCTTGGTAGCACAGGTATTTCCCTATTTTGCGGCCACCGTTTCAGGGACCTATATCTTTGGCTTTTTTGCGGTGATGATGGTATTGCAGTTGCTATATGTTTGGAAGATGATGCCAGAAACCAAGGGTTTGGCATTAGAAGATATGGAAGGAACGATAATGTTACATTGATCTAATAAAAAATATCGGCTCAAAAAAATATCTAAATCAGCTCAAAAAATCTTATTAATGAGCTAATTTATTCTTAATTTTGAGCTAATTTATATAATTAGATTAGTGAAAGAGCAGATTATCAATTATTTACAGGCAAACCCCGCAAGTAGTTCTACGCAAACAGCGGAGCAATTTACCAGTGAAGCAAGCTATGCTACGGTTAAAAGAATACTAAAGCAATTGGTTGAAGAGGGTCTCATTGCAGTAACTGGAAAAGCAAGGGCAGCCAGGTACACCATTTCACGCCAATATCAATTTATTCACCCCATCAATCAAAACGATTATTTTTTAGTAGAGCAAGATGCTCGGAAAATTAAGCAGGGGTTTAATTTCTCAATTTTGCATGAATTATTAGCGGGGGTTAGCTTATTTACAGCTGAAGAGCTCCATTTTCTGCATGAGTTGAACACAAATTGGATAGACAAATTATCCCAGATGAGTGCCGATCAAAAATGGAAATCATTTGAGCGATGGGCGGTAGATTTAAGTTGGAAATCATCTCAAATTGAAGGAAATACTTATTCGCTTTTAGAAACAGAAAGATTACTCTTAGAAAAAAGAACGGCCGAAGGCAAAACGCAGGATGAAGCAACCATGCTGCTAAATCACAAAGTGGCTATTGATTTTATTTTAGCGCACCCCGAATATGTACAGCCGCTAACCCGATCTGCCATTGAAGATGTGCATAGTTTATTAATTAAAGATTTACAAATCGAGAGAAATATTCGTTCGTATGGCGTAGCTATTACAGGTACTAATTATCGGCCCTTAGATAATGTATTTCAAATTAAAGAAGCATTAGAATTGCTATGTGTGGTGGCAAACAAGCAAGCTCATTTTTTTGAGAAAGCTTTTTTATTATTAATCATGATTGCTTATATACAACCCTTTGAAGACGGCAATAAAAGAACGGCGAGAATACTATCGAATGCCATTCTTCTGCAGTATGGTTCTTGTCCGCTTTCGTACCGTACACTTGATCCACTTGATTATAAAAAAGCGATGCTTATTTTTTATGAACAGAATAATGTAAGCGTTTTCAAAAAAATATTTATGGATCAATTTGCATTTGCGGTGAATGAATATGCTATATAAAATTCGTATCTTCCCGCAAAGCGATTGTATGAAAAAATTAGGAATAGCTGCCCTATTAGTAGCCAGTATTTGCAGTACCACTGCCATTGCACAAAACGATCAAAAAGCAGTTATCGGCAGATGGGATTTAAATGTGATGATGGGGAATACAGAAAGACCATCTTGGTTAGAAGTAAAATTATCGGGCTTTAAAACATTGGTTGGTTATTTTGTGGCGGAAGGTGGTAGCGCAAGGCCTGTATCGCATATCATCTATAAAGACGGGAAAATAAATTTCAGCATTCCTACACAATGGGATGGTTTTGCTAAATACATGGAGTTAGAAGCAACAGTGGAGAATGATAAACTTACTGGCGTTATTAAAGCAAGCAATGGAAACAACTATAACTTCACTGGCGAAAGAGCACCCTTATTAAAAAGAACAGGTGTACCTGTTTGGGGCAAAACTATAAATCTTATTCCAACTACTGGTTTAACAGGATGGAAAGGTTCGGGTACTAACAATCAATGGGAAGTAATTGATGGCGTGCTCACGAGTAAAAAATCGGGTGTGAACCTTATTACCGAACAAACATTTGAAGATTTTAAATTACAGGTTGAATTCCGCTATCCTGCAGGAAGCAATAGTGGCGTGTATTTGCGCGGCAGATATGAAGTGCAGGTAGAAGATAATAAGGGGCTTGAACCATCATCTACTTATTTTGGTGGCATTTATGGCTTTCTCACACCCAATGAAATGGTAGCGAAATCACCGGGCGAATGGCAGCGATATGAAATTACTTTGATCGGAAGAAGAGTTACTGTTGTTGCTAATGGGAAAACAATCATCTACGATCAAATTATTCCGGGAATAACGGGTGGCGCATTGGATAGTAAAGAAGCCCTACCCGGCCCCATCATGCTTCAAGGCGATCACGGACCAATTGAATACCGCAATATGAAGATTACGCCTGTTATCACATATAAGTAGCCGATGGTCAATAGAAGAAAATTACTAATTATAATGACCCTTTAGTGAATATACTGTAATACTATTTTCTTCTACTTCATAAATAAGCCTATGTTCTTGTGTAATTCTTCTCGACCATAAACCACTTAACTGGTGTTGTAGCGGCTCAGGTTTCCCTATTCCGGTAAAGGGGTTTGCAATGATGTCGTTTAGTAAACGTTTAATTTTATTTTGTATGATTTTGTTCCCAGACTTCTTCCAATACTCAATATCTGCCAAAGCTTCTTTAACGTAAACTATTTCCAAAGGTCTTTAGTGCGAATAGATTTTATTTGTTTTTCTTTTTTTTGCTTTTTTCCTTTCTCTATTTTTTCTACAAATGCCGGATTATATACACTTTTCTCAATTTTATTGTTAAGTGTTTTAGCAAGTTGTTTATATAAACTTTCTTGCTCTTTTGTTTCCGGATATATTGTAATAGCGGTCATTTAATGTAAAGATATAAAACTTTTTTGCTACTACTCATAGTTAACCAAATGCAACTGCGATTGCCTCCCAGCAATATAGCGAAAACCGGTTTCGTCAAAATAACCGTCTTGTTCTAACATAATACGAACGGTTTTTTTCCATTCTTTAATGGGTACAGCTGCATTGAGTTCTATGGAATAAGCTGTTTTATAATGCAAAGGAAAATCGCCACTACCGGGCACGCCACTTTGTTGATCCCATAAACCAATGGTTGGTCCGGCTGCATGACCATGATAGCCAATAGGGTGCGTATAAATCGTTGCGTTGATATTTTCTGTTTTTGCTTGCGCCAATGCATCTGCTAAAATTTGATTACCTGTTTTGCCTACTTTAAATTGTTCTGTTAAAATATCTTGTAAACGATTACCTACTTGCATAGCATTTTGTAAATAAGCAGGTGCTTGCTTTTCTCCCGGCATTAATACGTACGCATGCTCTTGAATATCTGTATTCAATCGCAAATAAGTAATACCAAAATCTACATGTAATAAATCACCTGGACGAATAATATTGCTATTATCCCAACCCTTACTGCTAAAAGCTTTTAAATGATCAAACACAACCGAATCATTTCTTTGTATTTCTACTGATGGATGAAACCAAGTGCTTAACCCTAAGCTTTGAATTTTTTGTCGGTACCACCAAACCAAATCTTCTGATGTAGTAATACCAGGCGTAATTACTTTATTACTAAACCCTTCTGCAATAATATCTTTCGATAATTTAATTAATTGTGGCCATAGCTGCATCTCCCGCTGGGTGCGTGTTTCCAACCAACCTACGGCCAACGACTCGCTGGATACTACCTTATTTTTAAAGGCGTCCGGTAATTTTTTGGTGAAGAGCGTGTATTCCGTATGATCTAATCCATCTGCATGTCCGAAACGCTCCGAAGTATTAAGTGCAATTTTTTTAGGTTGATGGGTATTTACAATATCTATTAAAGCATCCCATTGATCAGGAAACTTTTGCATATCCCATGCAGCTGTAATTTCACTGCCTACACTATAGCGTGCAACGGCTAATTTTTTAAATACTTTTTTTTCGGGCTGATGTACAAAAACCAATATGGTTCTTCTTCTCGCACTTATCCAAGTAGCGGGCAACATAGTACGTACAATCGGATCTTCATTATACTCTCTGGTAATTAGTACCCACATATCAATGCCTTGTTGTTGCATAAGTGTAGGCAACACGGTATTCAATCGCTCACTCGTAATTTCATCAATCACTTTTGCCTGCTCGCGAAGGGGGAGTACTTGGGCATGAAGCTGAAAAAGGAGTAGGGTGAAAGAGCTAAGGAGTAAGGTCTTTTTCATAATTATTTTTTAATTAATCAGCCTATGCAGATCAGATTCTTATTGAATTAACCGATAAATGAGCAACGCACTTCGCTTCATCAAAATAGGAAACTCTTTCAAATTAATAATTTCTCCCGGTGCATGTGCACCTCTACCAGAAGCACCTAGCCCATCCAAACAATCTACATAGGCTGCTATATAAGAAATATCACCTGCGCCTCTACTACCTGCATTGCCGGGTACAACTTTGCCGATGCCCATGGCTTCACTAATACTGCTCAATTGTTTGGCCAATGCTTCATTACCTGCTGTTGGTGCCATCGAAGGAATACCATCCATGAACTTGATGGATGCTTTAGCACCGTTGAGCGATTGGTTAACGATACTGCTCATTTTTTCGCGGGCTTTATTTTTTTGTTCTTCTGTTAAAAAACGCAAATCACCGATTACAATCGTACGGGGAGAAATGATATTTGTTTTACCCGATGCATTGCCTAATTGATTCTCCCAATCTACATTTACTTCTGAACCGCCAATCATTAAACCAGGGTTGATACTTAAAAATTCTTCTTTCACAAATGTTTCGCGAAAACTATTTACGATGCGCGTAGCCTCATAAATACTTCCATAATTATTACCGCCAAAAACGCCCGACGAATGGGCTTGCCTTCCAGTAACTTCTAACTGCCAACCACTTGCACCTCTACGAGCTGTAGCCACAGTAGCTAAATTACCACCCTCAAATGCCAATGCAATATCATGCTGTTTAGCACGCATAATAAAATCACCCCGAGAAATACTACGGGGTTCACCTGCATTTTCTTCATCACTGGTCATGTAAACAGTAATGGTAGCATCATCTAGCAAACGCAATTCCTGCAAGGCTTTTAGCGCACCAATGATCATTACATCACCGCCTTTCATATCGTTCACGCCTTGTCCGGTTGCAGTACTATCGGTTAGTTGTTTGTAAGGATTAGGCGGCATATCGGGTTCAAACACGGTATCTAAATGTCCGATCAAAAATAATTTTTTACCCTTCTTGCCTTTACGCGTAGCTACTAAATGTGGTGCGCGTTTCAACGAATCGGGTAATACAATCCATTCAATCGTAAAGCCTAATTTTTTGAGCTCAGTTGCATACAATTCCCCAACTGCCCGAACACCTTTTATATTAAATGTACCGCTGTTGATGTTTACTGAGTTTTTTAGTAGTTCAGTCATGGTGGGCATCCCCTGCTCAATTGTAGAAATTATTTTTTCTTCTTGATTAGTTAGGGTTTGGGCATAACTGCAGTTTATAATAAAAAGAACAATAAATAATATTGTTGGTCGGCGACCAACAATGGCATTCGAAAGATTGAAGATTTTCATTAAGAGGGTTGTCATGATAAAAAAATTTTTAATTCAGTTGCCGCTGTTGGTCGGCGACCAACAGCTATGGATATAATTTTTTCATTTCAATCGATAGTGTATTCACCGCTTGAACCACTTGCGAAGTAGGTGCTACATCTGCATCTTGTAAAATATTCAATACCGAAGAAAAGCTCGATTGTAATTTGCGTAAGCTCGAGGCTTTTGTTGCATCTATATTTCCTGCTTTTAGAGCGGATTCTATTTTCAATTTTGAATTGTAACAAATCATCGATAAATCATACTGTTGCTGTAATGCAGCGGTAGAGGTAGTTACACGCGGATCCATTTTTACTATGAATGTTTTTGAATACTTCTCTCCGTTTACGGTTAATGTTACAGAATAACTACCGGGCATTACCCAAGGAGAAGTAGTTTCAGGAGCGGTGTTTGTATAAATTGCCGCAATGGGGTAAGTAGCAGGTTCATTCAATGGTTGGTGATGCATATCCCATAAAAAACGATGCGCTCCAGCTTTGCCCGACAATATTTTTTGTTCTCTTATCCAATACTCGGGTGTATTTGATTTTGGAATATTGTATAAAGTATCTCTACTACTATAAGTGCGAATAAGTTTTCCCGCATTATCTGTAATGTCTAATTTTATTTCTCCCTTTGCTTCTTCCACTAAAAAATAATCGATGATAGCGCCATCGGGCGGATTGGTGCCTGCGGGTTCTTCTTGTGGTAGCGGCGTATCGGTCCACATATTCCAACGAACACGTATAGCTGTTTGTGGTTTAAATAATTGTGTTTGTAATGTTGCTGTAGTAAGTTGGCGCAAAGTTGTTATATCATCCATTATCCAAAAACCACGGCCATGTGTGCCCAATACTAAATCATCATCTTTAATTACTAAATCGCGAATAGAAGTTGAAGGCATATTCAAGCGAAGCGATTGCCAATTTTCTCCCTCATCAAAAGAAATATATACGGCATTTTCAGAACCTGCAAATAACAATCCTTTTCTTACCGGATCTTCACGCACGGCATTGATAGGACCATTAGTAGGTAACCCATTCACAATTAATTTCCAGGTTTTACCACCATCATTTGTTTTGTAGATATAGGGTTGCATATCATCACAACGAATTCTATTCACCGCCGCAAAAGCGGTATTCAAATCGTAGTGCGAAGCTTCTATCAAAGAAATTTTACTCCAAGAGCTAATAGCAGCAGGCGTTGTATTCGTCCATTTTTTTCCACCGTCTCTAGTAACGTGAATTAATCCATCATCGGTACCCGCCCAAATAGTATTCGCATCTTTATAAGAGGGTGCAACCGTATACACCACACCACGGCGAGGCATTTTCTTCATTTCCTCTGTTGTATAAATACCAACACTAGCAGGTATATCCCAAGCTTCGCGCGATAAATCACCGCTAATCACATCCCATTTTTGTCCGCCATTGATGGTTTTAAAAATTACATTACCTGCAAAGTATAATGCTTTAGGATCTACAGGTGAAAACACAACGGGTGCTGTACGTAAGAAACGATATTGCCCACTTCGCACGGCTTCTGGAGCAATATTTTGTGTTTGTCCGGTACGTTTATCATACCGTGTAATTTTTCCTCCATAAATAATATTCGGATCGAGTGGGTCGGGGGCTACATAACCATATTCTTCAACACCAACAGGGTGCCACTCATGGAATGTTATTTGTCCGTCGTTACCACGCGAAGCAATACCAACAGATCCGCTCTCTTGTTGTCCGCCATATACATTATAAGGAAATGCATTATCGGTACTT
>JBDKJS010000012.1:0-24683 GCA_039806065.1 Bacteroidota bacterium
ATACAAGTCCCATTTACCTTTTAGTGTTTTGTAATCGGTAGAAGCATTAAAATAATTTCTATCATGAATAGACATGTTATTTGCACTTACATATGGCGGATTGCCTAATATTACATCAAACCCACCATCTATTTCAAACATCCACTCAGTGTCGAAAAACTCAGCAAATGAATTTTGGTCATAAGGATTCCAATTAGCTATTTTTTTTGCCGTTGCTGGCTGTAATTCATTATTTAAAACCAGTAAACTACTAAGCTCATTGCGTAATACTTCATCTTTTATCCTTAATGATTCTTTTCCATTTGTTGTTCTAACACGGAAATGTTCTGTTCTAACCTTCTTTAGTTGGTTTTTCTTTATATCAATTTCAGGATTTGTGAATAAGGTAGTGTGCTCTTTTTCTAAATATTTTAAAGTGTCAGCAGCAACAAATTTCGTTTCCAAGTTTGGCAATGGCCTTATGCCTCTGTTGGGTTCGTCCCCCTCCCAGCCTCCCCCATCGGGGGAGGAGCCTGTTTTTTGGTCAACAATCAAGGCAATAAAAAAGCGGAGTTTAGAAATTTGTATTGCCACGGGTTGCTTGTCCACACCATAAATGCAATTCTCAATCAGGTAAAGCTTTCTGGCAAAATCTAATTCGTGGTTGTTTTGGTTAAAGGCTTTTGCAATATCGTCAATGCGTTTATCAATTTCTTTTATTGCAGCATCACGGTTTTTGTCGTCCTCCATTTTTTCTGCCAATGCCTTGTCTCGTTTGGCTTTGTCTTGCTGCTTTTGTTTCCAACGTTTGTTGTTGGGGTCGAGCTTGCCGAGTATAAAAACCAGTTTATGTAAAATACCCATTGGGAAAGCACCCGAACCACAGGCGGGGTCTAATATTTTGCAGGTATCAATGGCATCAATCAATTCTTTCTTTTCTGCATCTGTAAATTGTGGTTCTTCGGCCGTGTAGCTAAACAAGTGGTGCAATCTTGTATTCAAAAGCTCCCCTCCTTCTAAAGGAGGGGTGTCCGCAGGACGGGGTGGTTGCCATCCAAAATTTTTTTTCACTATTTCCAACAAGCCATCTGGATTATCCCAAACCCATTTGTTTTCAAATCTTAAAACTTTTATACCACAATGTTTTAAAAACAGGTCTCTTTCAGCATCATACTCCGCTTGGGTTGCCTCAAAATGACCTTGACCATCTAGCTCTATGGCAATTTTTTCTTCAGGACAATAAAAGTCCAAAATATAATTCGCCACACTGTGTTGCCTTCTAAATTTTCGATTGTCTAATTGTTTTCCTTTAAGTAAAGTCCAAAGTTTTGCTTCAGCAGGGGTTAAATTGTTTCTAAGATTTTTACGGAATGTTTTAAGATAGGGTAGGTTATTTATAGAGCTTTCATATTTATAATTTTCTGATATGTTTTGATTAGGATTTTGAATATAACCACCTCCCCCTTCGGGTACTCCTCCTTGCAAGGAGGAGAGCTTATTACACAGGTAGGTAATCAGACTTTCGTCCACCATATAGTTTACAATCTCTCTTGGCGTATAGAAAGAACCAGTAAGTTTACGAGCTGTTGTTTCGGTTTCCTCGTTGTAGCTTGCCAACAGGTTTTCAAATACCTTACCAAGTAATTCAGGGTCAAGGGCAACTTCTTCTTCTACTGGCGTATTTTCTTCAATGGTAAATTTGTATCGGCTCAAAATATCTATCAAGCCACGCACTTCATATTTCTTGCCTTTAGTGTGGAAAGTATTATTTAAGTCAATGTTTCGGGGTGCATCGCTAAAAAACAAATAATCGGGAACGGTAACCAATGTTTCATTTTTTAGCTGTTGGGTAAATCCGTCAATGTATATGCTTTGATCTTTGGTTCTTTTATCCAAACACTCGAACAAACCGCCATTGAGGAAAGGAATATTGTCCATCCATTTTGCAAACTTGTCTTGGTCTTTTATAAAACGACTGTAACGGAAATAATGCGGCACACCTGTGTTGCGGTTTACAAAGGTTCGACTGATTTTATTTTTGTCTTTTACATCCTTGTTCATTTCAGTGTTCAGCGTAGCAAAGAAAAGGTTTTGTAAAATGGCTTTGTAATAGGTGCTGCCTGTTTTGTCTTTATAGTCGAGTATTTTATCCAGTTCTCGTTTATTGAAAAGGTCATCAGGAATTAAATTTTTCTCTTTCAAAAACCAGACAAAAATCAAACGGGTAATTAGGCGAATAACATTTACAGGGTTTCGGGTTTTATCATCCTTTAGTTCATCATCCGGAAACTCCACTTCTTGCAATGCCCAGAAATACCAATAGGCAAGCTCTTTGTAAAACTTCTTGTTGAGTTCTGAAATATTGAGTGTGGCTTTCCACGCTTCGTGCAGTTTTACAAAACTGTGAAATTCAAATTTCTTGTAAAGCTCATTCAGGCTTAAGTCTTTCAATATTTCTTTGTGTGCCCGTTGCGGATTGGTAATGTCAATGTCTTTGATTAAGGTTACTTTCTCTAATACATCTTTGCTGGTGTCCTTCTTGTGTAACCTACGGTCAATAATGGATAATGTAAGCTTGTTCCCATAGTGAAATAACACAATCACAGGCATCTTAAAAGGCACATTCAGTTCTCGTGTAATCTTTACTAGTTCGCTTCGTTTGTAGCTTTGTTCTTTTAGTTGAATGGTAAAAAATAGGAAACTTTGGTATTCGTTTCTGTCTACTTCACCCTTATCGAACAACGATTGCACACGGCTAATTTCAGAATCGGTAACCTGAAAAATAAACTCAATGTGTTTCCAGTGGCCTACTAATGCTTTCTCTTTGTTGATGGCATTTTTAGAAAGATTGAAACTATCCATAAAGCCATCAAAAGTAGCGGGGCTAATGCGTTCGGTTTTATTACTGGTGTAGTCTAAAGCCTTGTATAAAGCCAAACTGCTTTCATACAGTTTTTTACTGTTGAAACCCTGAATAGCTTCTTCTATCTGCTTAAGTTTATCGTAATCTTTATCTGTCATTGTTATTTAATATTATCCGGCCCTTCTATAAATTTTTGAGTTCATTTTCAATAAATGTAGCGAGTACTTCTTTGCTTGGTAATGCTACCAAATATTTGCTTACAAATAGTTTTTGTGTGATACCTGCCATAGCGTATTCCACCATCTGTTTACCTTTTTCAGCACATAGCAATATACCTATGGTGGGGTTATCGTCAGCTCTTTTTTCGTTGTGATTATAGTAGGCAGCATAAGCGTTTAATTGCGATAAATATTCATGCTTAAATTTATCTACTTTTAATTCCAACAGCACATGGCATTTTAATATTCGATGATAGAACACCAAATCAATAAAACAATATTCCTCGTCAATAAGGATTCGTTTTTGTCTGGCTTCAAAACAAAACCCATTACCCAATTCTAAAATAAATTTTTCTAAATGATTAATAAGTGCTTCTTCTAATTCATTTTCATGCAAGAGGTTTTCTTTTGGAAGATTTAAGAAGTCAAAAAAGTAAATTGATTTTACTGCATCATCAGCATTTGACGGTACTATTTTATTCTGCAATTCTGCTACTGCACTTTCTGTGTTTTCAGATAATCCCACCCGTTCAAATGCCATGGTTGCAATTTGTTTTTCCAGTTCTCGTACCGAAAGGGTGTTTTTAATAATCATCATTTCATAAAAAGTCCTTTTGGTAATGTCCTTTATTTTAATTAATTCTACTATGTGCGTATAGGATACTTTGCTAATCAATTCTTGAAAGTAATTGTCAGGAAGTTTTATGGAAGGTGCGGGTGCGATTATTTGGGTCGCTGACCCAAGAATGTTATCAGGCAATAGGTTTTTGAATTCTTGGGTCAGTGACCCAAGAATTGCCGGGTAACATTGGTAAAATTGGCGGCACCTTGAAAGTTCAGGGGCAGTAAGACCTTTAATAGCAATATCTTTTGCGAGTTGTGGTAGTAATTTGGTTCCATACTTTGCTCTGTCGGCTCCCTTTTGTTCAAACTCAACAATGTATAAGCCAATGAGCCAGTTGCGAATGGTGATATTCGTATTAACAGCCCTTACCGACTTTTGATAAAGTACATTGTGTGTTTCTTGAATTTGTAAACTTAGGTTCCTGTATTCCATATTCTATTTTAATACCAACCAGGTAATCAATTCAAATTTATTAGCACCATCAATTTGTTTTTCCTGCGGAATAATAGTAGCGTTCCGGCTGCCTGATAACATTCCTAAATTCTTTTTCTTGAAAGTGCCAGTTATTGCCTTAACCGATTCAGTAAGCAAAGCCGCATATTGGCTTGTATCTAGTCCGTTGTTGGTTTCTTCATTAAACAAATCACACAATTGCTGAATTGGTTCACTCTTTCCTGTGCAAAGCAAGCGGTAAATATCGAGTATTTGCTTCGGATGAGTGAAGTTGTAACGCACTGTTCCATCATTGCGAACATACACTAAGAAATATGGTTGCAATGGGTTTACTTTTTCGTTTCCTGCACTATCGCCCAATTGTCGCAAGCAAAATATTACTCCGGGCTTTACCACTTCCGAAACATCCTGATTGAAAAGTGTTGAATCTAATTTGTAAGGAACTAAAGCATAAATGCCAAGTGGTGCTGCTTCTAATTCCTTTCGATTGGCTTCGATGAAATTCAGTAAATCCATGCGGAAATCGTCCAAAGAAAAGTTGCTTAACGAAACGCCACCTTCATTCAGTTCGTCCATATCCAACACTTCATCCTGCAAGCGTTTCAATTGCTTATCACGGAATTTCAAATCATCCTCAACCAGTTCCTGAATCTGTTCCTTGTTCAAAAGATTGTCTTCGTTTGTTCCGCTGATGTCCACCAAAGCCATTCTTGCCTCAACCCTTGACTTTAGTTTTATGTAATTGTCAAGGTCTTTAGTAGGCCAAAAGTTTACCAAATGCACTTTGTTGTTGATAGAACCAATACGGTCTATACGTCCAAAACGCTGAATGATACGAACAGGATTCCAGTGAATATCATAGTTTACCAAGTAGTCGCAGTCTTGCAAGTTTTGCCCTTCGCTTATACAATCAGTGGCAATGAGAATATCAATTTCTCCATCTTCATCTTTCGGCATTGTTATTTGAGAACTCCGCTTTTTGCTGATTGGTGAAAAGTTGGTAAGGATGTGATTGTATTCCGTATTTTCAGAATAACCTTTTGGTTTGAATGTCGTTTTGTTTTCACTTCCGCCAGTTACCAAAGCAATGTTTACCCGAAGTTCATCCTTTGCCCATTGCTCCAAATTATCATACAGATATTTTGCAGTGTCGGCAAATGCTGTAAAAACTAATACCTTTTTATTTTCTGTGCCTGTTTTTGTAATGGTAGGATTTTGAACTTTATTTTTGATTAAGGCTTTCAGTTCCTTCATTTTCGCATCTCGTTTGGCATCTACATCTTTTGCTCTCAAAAGCAATTCATACAATTGGTCTTTATCATCTTGCATTGCTGCTTTCCAATCGTCTAATCTTAAATGGTTCATTTTAAAAGTAAGTTTTTCACCCACTTCCAAAGCTTCCCTCAAATCATCATCTTCAATAGCATCAATGTCTATGTCTTCTAATTCCAAGTCTGGATTTTCATCCTTGTATTTTTGGAAACGGTCAATTCTGGTTTCTAAATTTTCAATGCGGTTTATAGTTCGCTGTAAAGTTTCACGGAACGAATAGATGGAACTCTCCAAGCGTTTCATAAAATTCACTTTCATCATTCCGATTAAGTAACTTTCACGTAACTCCTGTGAAAACATTTTAACAGCAGCAGGTCCTGATTTCTTCATTACCTTTTCCTCATACAATGCCTTGTGTTCGGGCAATACAAAAGAGCTCGGTGTAAAGTGAACCAGTTTGTATTTGCTTATTTTTTCATTCAGTTTTTCGTAAGTAAGGAATTTATGCTCAGTGTCAATTTCAGGGTAAATAGAATGAACAGGTTCGTGGTCGGGGAAACCACCAATGCGTTCCATTTCTGATTTGTAATATTTGGTAATGTGTTTCCGAGAACGGGCAATGGTTAGAGCATCTAACAATTTAAAGAAAGCAGAATCTAAATCGTTCAACAAATCCCTTGTTGTTCGCTCTTCCTTCATTCTTGCCTTTGCCCAATTGGTAAATCGCAATTGCGATTGTTTCAACAATTCGCCAATACTTTCAATGCCTAATTTTCCTTCATCATCACCGGCAAAAGCATTGTCATTTTCTGCAGTGATATACATTAACTGATTACGAAGATCTTTTAATTCATTATTTACTGGTGTTGCACTTAATAAGAGCACCTTTGTTTTTTTGCCTCCAAGAATGATGTCTTGCATCAGTCTTTCGAAACGACTTTTACGTATGGTGTTGCCTTCTTCATCTTTCTTTCCCTTTGTATTATTTCTGAAATTGTGACTTTCATCAATTACCACCAAATCATAAGCACCCCAATTGAAATTTGATAAATCAATATTGTCGGCTTCCGTGTGTCCTTTCTCACGGCTAAGGTCTGTGTGATACATAACCGTGTATGAAAAACGGTCTTTAGGAAAGGGGTTTAAAGTATGTCCTTTGTGTGCTTGATAAACTGTCCAGTTGTCACGCAATTTTTTTGGTGTTAAAACCAAAATGCGATAATTAAGCATTTCGAAATACTTGATGACTGCTAATGCTTCATAGGTTTTACCCAATCCAACACTGTCGGCAATGATACAACCATTGTATTTTAAAATCTTGTTGATTGCACCTCTAGCACCATGTTGCTGGAAGGTAAAAAGCGTTTTCCAAATTTCTGAATCGTAAAGATTGGCTTTGATGTCAGAGAGTCCGGAAGCATCAGTTTCATTGATGTATTGCTCAAAAATATGGAACAGTGTCTTGTAATAAACAAATTCAGGGCTGTTGTCGCGATGAAGCAGTTCAATGTATTTCAGAACCTGGTCTTTTACATTTTCCACTTCCACTTCGGGCATTTCGTTGTTCCAAAGCTTGTCAAACCATGCTTTCAAGGCGGATAAATCTCTGCGGTCATTCACCACAAGGTTAAGCTCTATGTTTGGGCGTGAGCCTAAACCAAGACCATTAACCGTGAAGTTGGAGCTGCCGGTTACGGCATCTTCAACTCCGTTTGGTTTTTCGATGTGGTAAAGTTTGCCGTGTAAAAAATCTGGTCGAACCATTGATTTAATTTCAACCTTTTCTCTTATCCAGTTTGCACATTGTTTGGCTAATACTTTTTGTTGCAGCCTGTTCTCAATAGGTATAACCAATTTGTCGTCCTCGATTTGATAATTCTTAGAATCTGTCGAAGAAGCTACACTTTTAATAAAACGAGGTTCGCCAAATAGAAGTCGCAATGAATTTACATTATCAAGTTGAGGCTTTAGTTTTTCGTAAGCGTAAATGGTAAAGTAGGCGGTTACAAAAGAAAGAGTACTACTATCAATAATTTTTTCTTTTAGAAATTGACCCACACTTCCATTGGCAAAATTATCCTTTATGGAATTTGATTGTTGCATAGAAAGTTGCAATTGTGATGGCACCAAAATACAAAATATAAAGCACTTTAAAAACCAATGAAACTATTCAAATTAAGGTTTCATAAATAAATTAATTTGATTTTCAAACCTTAATGATCGAAGCTATCAGAGGTCAAAAAAATAAATGGTATTTCCACTGCTACGCGGCCCTTTTATTTTAAAGAAAGCAAATACCTGCCATATCCGCTTTTTACCAGCGGTGTGGCTATCTCTTTTAACTGTGCTGTGGTAATGTAGCCCATTCTATAAGCTACCTCTTCTATACATCCTATTTTAAGTCCTTGGCGCTCTTCTATTACCTGTACAAATTGGCCAGCTTGCATGAGTGAGGTAAATGTTCCCGTATCGAGCCAGGCTGTACCCTTATCCAATATTCCCACTTTCAACTTACCCTGCTCTAAATAAATTTTATTGACATCTGTGATTTCATATTCGCCTCGAGCGCTTGGTTTTAATGATTTAGCTATTTCTACAACTTTATTATCATAAAAATACAACCCTGGTACCGCATAATTACTCTTTGGCTGTTCGGGCTTCTCTTCTATACTGATTGCTGTATTCTTTGCATCAAATTCTACTACTCCATACCGTTCTGGGTCTGATACGTGATAAGCAAAAACAACGCCTCCATCAGGATTGTTGTTTTCTAACAACAATTGTTGCATTCCAGTGCCGTAAAAAATATTGTCGCCCAGAATTAAGGCTACTTTATCAGTACCGATAAATTTTTCTCCTATCACAAAGGCTTGTGCCAATCCGTTGGGGACCAACTGTTCAGCATACGTAAATTTACAGCCTATGGTGCTTCCATCTCCCAATAGTTTTTTGAAATGGGGAAGATCATGTGGTGTAGAAATGATTAATATCTCATTGATGCCTGCCATCATTAATACTGATAATGGATAATAAATCATGGGCTTATCATAAATTGGCATCATTTGCTTACTCATGGCCAAGGTCAGCGGATGCAACCTGGTGCCCGATCCACCGGCTAATACTATTCCTTTCATTGTGCTATTCTTTTAGAATGGTTTAATTTCTTATTCAGACAGTTGGAGTTTTCTCCGGCTTTCTATACGAACTGATCTGGCTTCGGTTGCTTTCGGTTGACTTATTCTTCTTCTTTTCTAATCTCTAAATGGTCTAGCTCCACATCCTCTTCCTCATCGTAAATTTGAATTAAGGGCTCTTTCATAAAAGCCCTGCTAATCACTATGCGTTCGAGGGTGCGCAATAAAGTAGGAAGAAAAATAAGGTTGCTGAGCATGGCAATTAATAAGGTAACACTAATTAAAATCCCTAATGCTGATGTGCCTCCGAAGCTGGATGCTGTGAAAATAAAAAATCCGCAAAATAAAATTACAGCCGTATAGACCATGCTCACTCCTGTTTCTTGAATGGTGGTAGCTACCGTTTTTGAAATACTGCCTCCATGACTGCGCAACTCTTGCCGATACTTGGTAAGAAAATACATGGTTCCATCACTCGCTATGCCAAATGCTATGGAAAAAATTAATATTGTGCTCGGCTTTAATGGTATGCCGGTGAAGCCCATGATGGCTGCTGTAATCATGAGTGGAATTAAGCTTGGGATCATCGCAATAAGACTCATCCGTAAGGACATGAATAAAATACACATCACACTAGCTATCATCAAGATAGCCATTAACACACTCTCACGGAGGTTGATTAATAAATAGTCATTATTTTTTAAAAACAACAGCGAACTTCCTGTAATGGTAACTTGGTAATCAGTAGAGGGAAATAAACTGTCTATCTGGGGCCTAATTTCTTTCATGATCTCCTTCATGCGCAAGCTTCCCACATCGGCCATTTGAAAACTCACCCTCGTAATGGCATTTGAAGAATCTATGAGCGATTTAAATAAGCTCTTATTTCCTTTCACATTGCCACTATAAGTACTCAGCCGCTGCAACTCATCCACCGGAGGAAGGATGTAACGCGAAGGATTGTTATCATTCAACCCTTGATACGAAAATTTAATTAACTCTACTATTGAAACCGGTTTGGAAAACTCTGGCCGCTTGGCTATCTTTTTTTGTAGTGCATTAATTTTTTGAAGTGTCTGTGGCTTTAAAACTCCGCCTGCTTTGCGTGTGTCTATACTTATCTCTAATGGAATTACGCCCTTAAAATTTCGTTCAAAAAATTTTAAATCAGTATAAATTACATCGTCCTTAGGCAAGTCGTCTACTACATAGCCCACACTGGTTACCCGGTTCATGCCTATCAAACTTACGATTACACATAACAGTACAAACAAATAGATTTTTGGCCGGTGGAAATGCACCACACGTTCTACCCAAGAGAGCAATGCTGTAATTTTTCTTCCCTCCAAGTGGCTGGTTTGCCTTGCATTGGGAGCAGGTAAATAACTAAATACAATGGGGATTAAAATCAAACATAAAAGCCAGGTTAACATCACGTTTACTGCAGCAGTTACTCCAAATTGGGTGAGCACTTCACTTCCTGTAAAGGCAAATACTAAAAAGCCAATCGATGTAGTTACATTAGCAAAAAAAGTTGTTGCGCCTATTTTTTCTATACCTCTTGCCAAGGCCTTCATCTTATTGCCATGCTTGGCATATTCTTGTTGATACCTGTTTAAAAAAAGTATTGAATTGGGAATGCCTATGACTATGAGCAATGGCGAGATGAGGGAGGTAAGAATAGAAATCTTATAGCCAAACAAAACCATGGTAGCAAATGACCAAACCACAGCTATAATCACCACTATTAATGGATAAAAAACTGCATAGCCCGATCTGAAAAACAATAACAATATTAACGCAGTAATTAAAATTGCCAATGCGCTGAAGAGTTTCATTTCCTCAACTATTTTCTTCATTACCGCAGTGCGAATAAACGGGAGTCCACTATAATGTATCGTCTCTCCACTTGTAACTTCAAATTGTCTGGCATGTGCCACTATCTGGGCCACAATATCTATTCTACTTTTAGAATTTAATTTCTGTTGATCAAAAGTTATGGCCATCAATGTGGCATTGCTATCTTGATTGTACAATAACCCTTCATAAAACCTTAAGTCTAAAAACTGATCTTTGATTTCATTTAATGCCTGTTGAGTGGTAGGCTGCTGCTGCGGAAACTGGGTAAGCTGTATTATTTGTAAACTATCATTACGGTAGGGTCTATAACAGCGGGCAATGGAGAGCACATCCTGAATACCATCAGTCTTTTTAATTGCTGCAGTTAGGTGGTACCAAGCATTGTAGGTGTTTAGTTGCCATGTTTTATCACTTTTAAAGCCTATTACAAGTACTGCTGCATCTTCGCCAAATTGCTTTTTAAAGGTTAGGTAGTTCACATAATCCGGGTCGTCATTGGGCAATATTTTAGCGCCATCATAAGTAAGCTGAACAAAGGTAGCAGTATACCCAGCGAGTAATGTTAGCGCCAGCAAACTTACTATGAATGCAACCCGGTAGCGTAATATAACAGATGCAAATTTTCTAAGCATAATATGCGCTAAATGTATAAAAAAATCAGGTAGTCCATTCGTTTCAATGAGTTTTTACATCCATTTTTGATTTTGATGCTAAATAAACTTTTTTTCTTTTCTTTTGTAATCTAAGTATGAATAGAGGAGTATTAATAACAGGAGCTTCCGGTTTGGTGGGAACAGCGTTAGTGGCATTGCTTCACCAAAGAGGTTATCATGTTTTCCAATTGAGTAGTACAGTACACCATCCTGAAAAAAAAATATTTAAATGGGATTATCAAAATAATATTTTCCCTGATCACATCATCCCTCACATAGATTATATCATCCATCTTGCCGGTGCCAGTGTGGCCGATGGTAGATGGACCGCTAATCGCAAAAAAGAAATTTACAACAGCCGCATTGGCACCGCCAACTTTTTATTTGAAAAATTCTGTTCAAACCGAAAAAAACTAATAGGCTTCATCACTAGCTCAGCTACGGGATGGTATGGCAATAAATCTACACCTTGCAATGAAACACTTCCTGCGGCCAACGATTTTTTAGGGGCTACTTGCCTTGCTTGGGAAGAAGCCGGCTTACAATTTCACAAAATTAGCCAATTTACCTGCTGCATCAGAACCGGAGTAGTGCTCAGTAGTAAGGGTGGTGCGCTTCCGGTGATGGCCGCTCCTGTCAAATTTTTTTTAGGAGCACCCCTCGGTAGCGGACATCAAATTATTCCATGGATAGATCTTGATGATTTGTGTAATATCTACTTACACGTTATAGAACATCAACTCAGTGGCAGCTACAATGCTGCTGCCCCCTCAATTACTTCCAATGCACTTTTTATAAAAACATTGTCTCAATTTTTTAAAAGGCCTTTCTGGAATTTTCCAGTACCTGCTTTTTTTCTTCGCGCTTTATTAGGAGAAAAATCCGCAATCGTATTGCACGGACAAAATATTGATTCCAGTAAAATTATTAATACTGGATATAATTTTAAATTTATTAAACTTTTTGAAGCACTGCAAAATAGCTACGATGGGTCCTAAAATTAATATCTGCTGGCTCAGGCGCGACCTTCGCCTTGATGATCAAGCTGCTCTTTACCATGCTTTGAAATCAGGCTTACCTGTTCTTTGTGTTTTCATTTTCGATAAAGAAATATTGGATAAGCTAAGTGATAAAGCTGATAAGCGCGTTGCCTTTATTCATTATCAGTTAAATAAACTGAATGATAGACTGGCTACCTTTCAATCATCCCTATTGGTTATGCATGATACACCAGCACAAGCCTGGCAGCAGTTGATAAACCGCTTCCAAGTCAATGCAGTGTTCACCAATCATGATTACGAACCTTATGCCATTTCTAGAGATGCCAAGATAGGCCTTCTATTACAGCAACAGGGTATAGCATTTTACACTTTTAAAGATCAAAGCATTTTTGAGAAAAATGAAGTGACCAAAGATGATGGCAAACCCTATACCGTTTTTACCCCCTTCAAAAACAAATGGCGCAGCAAGATTAGCCCATTCTACCTAAAATCATATCCAAACAAAAAATATTTTAATAATTTTTTAAAGGCTAAAGCGTTTGCCATGCCCACCCTACCTGAATTGGGTTTCAATTCCAGCTCCCTAACTTTTTATGAGCCTGCACTTTCAAAAAATTTGCTAGAAAACTATGCCTCCCAACGAGATATTCCTTCTGTGAAAGGTACCAGCCGACTAAGTGTACACCTGCGCTTTGGAACCGTTAGCATTAGAGAGCTTTGTAGCTATGCATGGTCGGTAAGTGATGCATGGGTAAATGAACTGATATGGCGGGATTTTTACATGGCTATATTGTATCACTTCCCTCATGTTAACCATCAAGCATTTAAAAAAGACTATAACAATATACCATGGATGAATGATGAAGCCATTTTTACAAAATGGTGTAATGGCCTTACTGGTTATCCTATTGTGGATGCAGGCATGCGAGAATTAAATGCCACAGGTTTTATGCACAATAGGGTGAGGATGATCACGGCCAGCTTCCTATGTAAACATTTACTCATAGATTGGCGGTGGGGTGAAGCCTATTTTGCTCAAAAGCTATTAGACTTTGATTTGAGTGCCAATAATGGCGGCTGGCAATGGAGTGCCAGCACTGGCTGCGATGCTGCACCCTATTTCCGATTTTTCAATCCTGCTGAACAAACTAAAAAATTTGACCCTGCAATGATTTATATAAAAAAATGGATTCCGGAATTACTTACTGATAGCTATCCGAAGCCTATAGTGGATCATAAATTTGCCAGAGAGCGTTGCCTGAAACACTATAAAACTCATTTAGCAAAAAACTAGTAACCTTGCTTAAATTCCCTTAAGGCACAGCGGTGATCAGCAAATAAATTTACTATTTTTGATCCACCAACCTCCGCTAATTGCCTCCTCAAGACCTAGACATAGCACACCTTAGTGATCATGATCTCATCATGCTGTTTAAAAAAACAGATGACAAACGTGTGATAGGCCTCCTCTATAAAAGGTATGTGGTTATGTCATTGGCTATAGCCAGAAAATATTTTAACGATACCAGTAAAGCTGAAGATGTAGTGATGGCTATTTTTGAAAAATTGTTGACCATTTTACACCAACATCAAATCCAAAATTTTAGACCTTGGCTTCACAGCGTAGTTAAAAATCACTGTCTAATGGAGCTACGGTCTAGCAGTAAGGTTCAATTTAATCCCATTGACCTTCAAAATGAAGCCGATGTTGTGGAATTAGACCTTAGGCAGCATCAAGATGGTGAATTATCAAACGAACAATGGTTAATAAAGCTAACAAACGCATTAGCACAATTGAATACAGAACAAAATACTTGTATCAAACTATTTTACCTTGAAAACAAATCCTACCAAGAAGTAGCCCAAATTACTGGTTTCACCATGCTGCAAGTAAAAAGTCATATACAAAATGGAAAAAGAAATTTAAAAAATAGTTTAAGTAAAAGCATATCCTAAAGTTTACCCCTAGCTTCCTATGAAACCTAATCAATTAAACAGTTTTAATAAAGGAGTTTGCCCTTCAGATGAAGTGCTGCAACTGTATGCGCATCGTAAACTAAATGATGCTACTCTTATTGAAATTGAGAAGCATGCGAGTAATTGTGAAATTTGCAGTGATATTATATCGGGCCTTGAAATTTATTCTCATGATGAATTAAACATTGCTATAAATTCCCTTCATCAAAAAATTGATGCTCACGCGCCAAGTGCTAAAATTGTAAACATGCGCCCTTGGGATAAAAGGCTCGTGAATATTGCTGCCACCATTACCCTACTTGCCATTAGTACTTGGGTATTGGTCAAAACATTTAGCAGTCAACAAGCTGATCAACTTGCCATAAAGCAGGAATCCGCGCCCACTAACGATACAAAACAGCTCATCCCAGTTGATTCGCAAATGGTTCCCGTGGCACCAGGTAACCAGGCAGTAGTAGGTGGTACTAAAAATCTAGCTGAAGATTTGCCATCTAAAAGCAAACGTGAACCAAATGTTATTCTCAACAAGAAGAACCTAGCCAGTACTTTTGAAAATTATTCAGCGCCTTCAACCAATGATATTTCTGGGGCGGCTGCTGCGCAAGAAAATTCAGTGGAGGAAAAATTTAAAACGGAAACCTTGGCAAAAAGTGATGTGCCAAGTGAGTATGAAAATGATGCAAGTGCCACCACTGAAAGCTTGGATTTTGCAAATCCTACTAGTGAAGCTAAAGATGAAGTGGTAACCACCAAAAGTGTAACTACCGTAGCCACCAAAAATACGCAACCCATTTTAAATCCCATCAGCAACCAGCCGCTAGCTACACTTTTTAATAATCGAAATTATAAAGGGGTCATAACAAAAATAGAACATGATGCCAAAGTACTGCCTATAGATAACAACTATTATTATTATGGCGCATCACTTTTTTACAACAAGCAATATAAGAAAGCAATTACCCCACTAGAACTTGCCCTTGCTGCGAATCAATTTTATAAAGAAACAGAATGGTTGTTGGCGCAATCTTACTATAAAAACAAAGAGTATAGAAAAGCCAAACCGCTACTTCAAGAAATTGTGACTGCTGAAGGAAAGTATAAAGAGGATGCAAAAAAGCTACTTGCCAATTTAGACTAGCTACCTACTGGAACTTTTATCTTATCGCCCACCTTTATGGTACGACTATCAGTAATTCCATTGATAGATTTTAGTTTTTCTACCGATGCGCAATTATAACGCTGGGCTATGTTAAACAATGTATCACCCTTTTGCACAATGTGTACATGCATTTCATTTTTATTGAAGTGCAATTCTTTGTTTGGCAATATTTTCTTTTGTTTTGTTTGAATAACTATTCGTTGGCCTACTAGAATTTTATTAGTGCGCAGTTTGTTCCATGATTTTAGATCACTTACACTGCAATTATACTTATCGGCAATGGCATTTAAATGCTCACCTCTTTTTACTTTATGAATTTTTTTAGTTGTTTCATAAACTACCTTTTTCGTTTCTGCGGTGTTAGCAAGAGGCGTAGCAGTATCGGCAAGCGTACTTTCTGTTGTATCAAATGAAGCATTGGTTAAGGGCTCTTCCTCCAAATCAACCTCGGGTGTTTTACCATTCACTTTCTTAACAGATCCTTTATAATAAGTTATGGAAGGATTTAATGGATCCTTGCCAATAGCAGCGTAGTAATCATTCACCATATCCTTTACCACTTCATTACGCTGGTTTCTATCGCGTGCGCCCAGTACAATACTGATTAAGCGATGATCGCATTTTTTAACAGTTGCTACCAAACAGAATCCTGCGCGCTTGGTATAGCCTGTTTTCATACCATCTACTTCGCCTGTAAAGTCAATGGTGAGCCGGTTGTGGTTTCTAATGGTAGTAGTGCCTTTGCCATTACTTATGTCTGTATAGCCCAATCCAGCTATATCAAGAATTACCGGATGGTTTAACATTTCTAATGTCAACTTTAATAGATCAGTGCTACTGGCCGAATTGTCATAAATAAATGATGAACCTGGAAGCCCACTTGGATTGCCATAATAAGTTTTTTCCATGCCCAATGCTACGGCCCTTTCATTCATTCTGGCTATGGTGGCGCTCATATCACCACAGCCTATAAATTTTGCCATTTGTTCGGCTGCTTCATTGTTACTGGCTATCATGGTGTTCTTAAAAACATCGCGAAGTGAATAAGTTACCGTTTGAAAATGCGAAGTGCTTTTATATTTGCGCCTTCCTATTTTTTTTCGGGTTACTACCACTCGTTCCCAACTCACTTTATCTTCCCAAGTAAATTTTCCGGCATTAATATCTTCAACGGTAAGCAATGCCACCATCATTTTAGTGAGTGATGCAATTGGATAGGACATCCCCATATCTTTTTGCCAAACAATTTTTTTTGCCTCTACATCGTAAAGCAATCCACCTCTAATTGCAAATTCATCAACGGTTACTTGTGAATTGGCTTCATAGTTAAACGGCTGAATGATTACACCAGCAGCCTGAGCTATTGAAACTCCCATAGTGGCCATTAGGCTACATAATATTATTTTACAATATCTTTTCATGCGCTTGAGCAAATACTACGAGCGTTTGATTTTATTTTAAATTTAAAAATTTGTACGGGGTGAGCCCTACATTTTTTGGCGAACTATGCCAAATCCACCATTTATTTTCGAAATGGTTTGATTTATACTTTTCCCACCACAAGAACGTTACTTTTTTGCATAAATTTTTGATTTTTTTATGAATTTTACCTTAAAGTGATATTCTTTCTGTGTTTCTTAACCAGCTCCAATCATGCTACTATGGCTCGTTTCAGCATGTTTTAGAATCTTTTTTTAAAACTTTCTTACCGATTAACTTTTGGCCAACTGCCATCATCCAATTGCCACTTTATTTCATCTTTTATTATTGAATAATTATCTTTCCTTTCTTATGATGTTCATTTACTTCAAATTGATAAAAATAAATACCGCTTGCCATTCCATTCCTTGATATAGGAAATTGATAGGCTCCGGGGCTTAACGCTTCATTCAATGGCATTGATACCAACCTGCCATTGGCATCAAAAATCTTCATGCTACAAGCAGCACTTTGATTGAGATGAAATACCATCAGGCTTTGATCGTGCATGGGGTTGGGGTAGATATATAGTTTTGGATTACTATTGCTAATCCCTTCCATTCCGGTTGGCGTAAAATCAATGTAAATGGAATCACACAGTGTACAGTTATTTTGTTAATAAAAACATTTTGATTTCTTTATTTAAACATTTATTTTTGATAAAAATTTTGCAATGAAAAAATTATACTTTGTTAGTTTTAATCTACTATTCGTTAACACTCTATTCTCTCAAATTTCTCCAATTTCAGATGGGAATTGGGTTTTAAACTCATCTAAGAGTGATGAATTTGATGTATTAGATTTAAACAAGTGGAATGTCATTGACTTGTGGCAACCAAATGAATGCTGTAATTGGGGAGGAAATTCTAGATTTGTTACTTCAAATGTTTCTGTTTCTGGAGGTGAGTTGCTCCTAAAAACCGACCCCCCTGTTAATGGAGCAACGCCCCCTTATACTTTTAATAATTGCTGTAACACCGGAGGTGTGAATTCTTTAATAGAAAATTATCATTATGGCTACTATGAAATACTTGCCAAAATGCCTGGAAATTATCACAATGGCCTGCCGAATGGCCAAAAATTTTGGCCTGCTTTTTGGACCTATCACGTTGAGCGCCCATGTAGTGTGTATGTCCATGATGAAATTGATATTTTAGAACCATCAGGGTTCCAATATGCAGATGGAAAAACGAATGTTGTAGGATGGCATAATGAATTATCCAATGGGAATTGTTTAGGGTATAAAGTAGGCCAGGGTTCATTTACTAGCCCCAACCCTTTGTTCACAGGTTACCACAAATTTGGAATGGAATGGAACTCTGACAGAATTGTTTTTTATTTCGATGATACTCCTTTTTATTCTTCTTTTAATGACCCCAGTTTAATTATGGATCCTCAAACTGTAGTAATTGACCTCCAAATTGATATAAATGTGAATGACTTTAACCCCTCCATAGTTTTTCCTCAATTCATGAAAATAGACTATTTTAGGTATTATGAACTAAACAAGAATTGCTCCACAGACGCATTCATTCAATCAAATCTTGATTTGCAAAATTTCATTTTTTCTGTTAAAAAAAATATTTTTATTGGCAATAACTCTACTCAAATATTTTTAAACATTGGTGATAATAAGACTTTCCGAGCTACTGAAGAAATAAATATTGTTGGAAATTTCGATGTGCCGCTTGGAAGTGAACTGAATTTAATCCCAACACCTTGTAATTAAATTAACAATTAAACACTATTGTGAATATGAAAAATCTCAACCACAAAATTATTATTTTAGTTCTATTACCCATGTTATCTTTTGGCCAATTAAAGGTTAGAACAAATGGTACAGTTAAAATTGGAAATGGCACACCCTGGCCAAGTGGTGGTAACCTGGAAATTACAGGAGCAAATCAAACTCTAGAAGCAAGAATTTTTCCTAGTACTGCAAACATTGCTCGCCTTTGGACGATCAATTCCATCTATGGATTTGGATTTGGAATTGATGGCAACGGAATTGGTCAAATTTATAAAAACATTCACTCTCCAAGTTCAATAATGACCTTCAACTCAAGTGGTGATTTCGGAATAGGCCGAAACCCATCTTACAAGCTAGATGTTAATGGCAGCATTCGCGCTAACACGACTATTTACACTTCAGATTCAACCTTAAAGGATAATATTTCAACATTGGAGGATGAAGGTGTAAAGCTCTTTCAATTAAGAGGGGTAACTTATCAAATGAAAGATTTAAATACTTTATCAAAGGAGTTTGAAACAATGAACGAATCGAAACTCATTCCTACTGCCCCTCAGGATAACACAAGAAAACATTACGGGTTCCTAGCTCAAGAGGTGCGAAATATTTTTCCAGAACTTGTATATGAGGATAGTGAGGGGTTGTTAGGCATTGACTATGTTGCCATGATACCACTACTAGTCAACGAATTAAAAATTTTAAAAACTGAAGTAGATGATCTTTCTAATTTTATAAAATCAAATTCTCTTTTAGCTAATTCTATCCAGTATTCTTCAAATAGCGAACTTAGTCATTTATATCAAAATTACCCAAATCCTTTCAATTCTACTACTTCGATAAAATTTAAAATAAGTCACTCTGTTAAAACCGCAAATCTTAGAATTTATGACCTAGTTGGAACTCAACTAAAAAGTTTTGAAATTACCCAAAGGGGGGATGGGTCGTTTTCTATTAAAGCCTCAGAGTTTAATCCAGGCACATACATATACAGCCTGTTTTTAGATGGTAATTTATTAGCATCGAAACAAATGATTCTCACTGACAATTAATCTGCTTTTTAATAAAAAAAGTGCAAAATAGATCTAAGACAATTTGTTTCCTAAGCATCAGTTTTTTGTTTGCTTTATCTTTCAGACTTTATTCAGCTTACTACTATCCTGTATTAAATTCTGATAATGCGGTTACAGTATTAATGATTCATTACTTTGACCTTCCAAATGACCTATATTTTTGGGGACAGGATAGAATGGGTAGTTTAATTCCCTTATTAGCTCAAATACCCAATAAGCTTTTGAACGCTTCTCCTCTGATTGCAGAATCTTTAATCCATTATTTAATCCTACTTGCAGGTTTTATCTCTTTTGCATATTTTATAAAATCCTACTTCTTAAAATTTGTATTCGCTGTCATTTGGTTTTTTCCACCTTTTAGACTGATTGATGTTACTCAATTTGCATTTGGAATTCACTATAGTTTAATTGCTATTTCGTGCCTTTTGTATGAAATTTTATTAAAGAAAAAAATACGGGATGACAAATTCTTAAATCACCTTATATTAATTTTAATCGTTTTGACTTTAATTGCCTCAATCTGGGTATCAGACATGGCAATTGTTTCTGTTAGCCTATTCTTAATTATCCACCTTTATATATTATTTCAAAAAAAAGAATTACGCTTATCACTATTCACTAGATTAGAATTTTTTTATTTCATTTTTGGTTTGATTTTCTGTATTCTTTTTATTCAATTTGCCAAAAGTTCGTCTTCAAGTCGCTTAAATTATGTTAATTTTAGTAGTTTTCAAGAGATCATAATTAATTTGAAAATTTTCTTTGGAAGTGTTTTAAAAATATTTTTGTTCCAAGCAAATGAGCCTTTCACAAGTGTCTACTCATATCTATCTATTCTATTATTTTATAGTTTGTACAGAATAATTAAACTTCATAATCTTAAACTCGAAAAAAATTGGATTTTTATTTTTTTTGTTGTTGATGCTTTGATTTTATTTTGTCTAATTTTAAGCTCTAAATGGACTTTCTTAAATGGGGTTCCTAGGCGGTACTTTACCTGTTCCTATATTTCTATTTCGTTTTCCACAATCTTATTATTGGACTTGGTATTGTTAAATAATAAGTTGAAGGCACTAATCTTGTTTACTGTCCTAATTGGAGGGGCGGGCACTATATTCAATATCAAGTTTGTGTGGCCAAAAACCTTAAGGCCGCGCGCAGATATATCTAGAGAGTTTGAAAAATTAGGAGAAATTGGAATCATTTCTGAATATTGGAATTCTTACATAATCTCTTGTGTAAACCCATCAACTCTGAAAGCAACACCTCATGATTCAACTTGGGCAGTTCGAAATTACAATATTGTTGATGAAGTGTTTAAACAGGAAAACATTTATCTTATAAAAGATATGTGGTTAGCTAATTTTCCAGACACCGTGAGAGAATTTGGTAGAACGCTTGTAAAGGAAGGAGATAGCACATACGTTGGAGAATGCAATATTTGTAAATACAATTTAATTAGATGAGATTTAGTTAGCTTCTTTAATGTATTATAAACCAATTCGAAACACACTAAAGTGTAAGATTGTTATCAAAATTCTATAATAAGACCTATTGTAGGTATGGTGCTTCCACTTTCATTGGAAAGAAACTTAGTTAAATAGGCGTCTGGATTTTGTGGGTCGGTTAGTGGGGTCCCATTCGCATCGCGCTGTACAGTAAAAGTGGGATCTAGCAGGGTTTTGGAATTGGTAATATTTTGAATATCTAAAAATATATTCAAACTCCAACTTTTAAAAAAATACTTCTTATCTATGCGCATATCCAATTGTTGGAATGCATTTGTTCGTAGGCTATTTACCCTGGAAAAATCAGGGATGCCACCTCCCGTAATATCAAAATTACTTTTTATTGATGATGCAGGTATATTGATTGGCGTATAGGGGGCGCCTGAATTGTATCTGTAGCGCATTCCCAATTCCCAATTCCTTTTAAAATATTTACCTGCAGTGGCTGATACAATATGTCTGAAATCCCAACTACTGGGTGCTAGGTTTCCTTCAATTGTTTCAAACTCGCTATTCACAAAAGTATAGGCCAATATACCATACATAGACTTGTTGAGCCTTTGCTGTAGCAGCAATTCAACACCCCGTGCTATGCCATCATTATTGTAGGCAACTGGCACATTGCCAATTACACCAAAATCGCTACCTAAATTAGCAATGCTCACACTGTCTTTTAAATCAAATGGATAGTTTTTGTATTTTTTTACAAATGCCTCAATGCTTATCTTTAGTGCTTTTGCACTAGTATAGGACACCCCTAGCACTATTTGATCATTACTGACGTACTTTGCTTGACTTCGATTCACCAAAGTGCCTGCATTGTTTCTATATCCCAAAATAGTATAAGCTGGCAATTGGTAATACCTGCCAATATTGGTTGAAAGGGCTACCCTACTTGTAATGTCATAAGAAAAAGAAACTCTTGGCGAAAGCTGCCTTATTACATTGGCCATGTTTGAGTTGAAAGTATTTCCATCGGCACGGAAGCCAAAGGTTATACCTAATTTACGCTTCAATACACTTCCTGATGCTTGACCGAAAAATCCATACTTGAAAAAATTAATGGCACTTGAATAATCTATCGTTCCTACGAATGGCAGTCTGTTAAACGTGCTGTTGGTATAATTTACATACTCAGCAAGTATGCCACCATTGATTTTCAAACTCGTGGTTCGTGCTGTGTGTTCCAACCTAATTTTATTCTCCGTTTCACGGCTGTTATAGTTTAAAATGAGTCCGCTTGGATTATTTTCATTGTTGTCTTTATATTTAATGGCCTCATTGTTTAATTCATTTCTACTCAAAACGAGTGTGGCATAACTGCTTTTTCTATAATGCTTATAAACCAATCCGGTGGTATAGTTCCATTGGTTGTTTCTGGGAATCGTCTCTAAAATAATTTTTTGTTGTTCGGATTCATTTTCCGCTGTATTTAACCTTACCCTATCAAGGGCTCCGAGAGCTAATATTGTCAACTCATTTTTATCGTCTATTTTAAATTTATACCTAACCATGGCATCATCATAGGTAGGCAAAAATGGAAGTTGTAATAGTTGAAATAAAAATTGCAAATAGCTCCTACGGTAACTGACAATAAAATTACTTTTTTCGGTTGGCGAACCATCGGCCGTTAGTGCCAGGTCTGATGCTCCCAAAGTAAAAGCATACCCTGCTTTTCTATCACTCCTTCCTTCTTTTAATTTAAAGTCCATTATTGAACTTAGTGCGTTACCTCTATTGGCTGGAAATGAACCAGCAAAAAAATCAACACTGCGAATAAAGTCAACATTGATCAATCCCACAGGTCCGCCTGTGGCTCCTTGCGTACTAAAGTGATTGATATTCGGAATTTCTATTCCATCTAAGTAAAATCTATTTTCATTGCTTGATCCACCTCTAATGATCAAATCATTTCTGAAGCCCGCCACAGCGGCCACTCCCGGCAAAGATTGTATGGCTTTTGATATGTCTCTATTTCCTCCTGGGTTACGTTTTATTTCTGCTTCACCTATTCCATAAACCGAAATGGGAGCCTCCTCTATTTTATTGAACAACCCAGCATTGATGGTTACCTCACCTAGCACTTTTCGATCAGGCTCCATACTTATTTCTAATGATAACCTCCTGGTGCCATTTACCAATACGTTGAATAATTTTTTAGACTGATAACCCACCAACCTAACACTTACATTATAAGTGCCTGCCTGAATGTCATCAAACAAAAATTTTCCAGCCTCGTCACTGCTAACAGCCACTGAAGTTCCATCCAATGCCACTGTTGCGTAGGGCAATGGTTCATTGCTAATTGCATCTTTAATGAGCCCCCCAAGTGAAGCTGCCTGTACAGTGACCGTTAAACATAGCAACGTGAAGGATTGAACTATAATTTTTAACATGAAGATTAAACAAAAAAGTTGGCACTAATGTTAACCCATGTGCTATTTTTTACTTAAATCAACTAGAACACAAGCGTATGCCATTCGGCCAATGAGCGGGCCACCATACACTTCGTAATGCAAGTTTTCTAATATATTACTGCATCCAAGTTTAAACACGCATTTTATTTTGGGTATTGATTTACTAATCTGCGCATCTAGCAAATCATATGCGGGAATTGCTCCCGTAAACTGAGGCGATCCTTCAAACTCAAAACCTTGTACCCATTTATAGTTTACACTGAAACTATAGTTAGTTATTTTAATTTTATTGAATAACATCGTTTCAATATCTCTTCCACTGATACCGATATTAAATTTATTCCTAGGTGTGTTAAAAGCCGGAATGATAGGATCTTCACTGCCACGCTTATTTAATTCATTCCAAGACCAATTTCCATTAAGACTATAAAATTTGCCAATAAAATAATTTAATCCCAATGAAGCACCTTGTGTGTTTACCAAATCTGTAGCATTACTAGCTATCCTGTAGACATTGTTAATTAATAGTTCGTTGATTCCAAAAATTGTAGAGTAGACATCGGCATCAACGCCAATGGTATAACCAATAAAATTTTTATAGATACTATAATAATAGTTAACATCTAAATACAACCGTTTAAACAATGAAGCCCTGTAACCTACTTCAAAGGTTCTTACCTGTTCAGGTGCTACTGGATCTAAATTAAAATAACGCAGATACGTTTTGTCTCTATTATACTCAAAAAAGTTTCTTACCGATGGCACTGTCAACAAGGAATCGTAACCTGATGTATTGCCCAATAGAATGGCTCTTCCTACATTGTAATATAAATATTGATCTGCTAAAGTCGGATTTCGAATGGCCGATCCAAAAGAAAATCTAAGAATATGATTTTTGTCTGGTGTATAGATTAAGGAGGCTGCTGGCGAAAATAAATAATCGAAATTTTGATTTTTATCTAATCTTGCTGTGAGGTTGATTTTATATTTTCCATCATTTAACTTTTTTTCTATCCCTGTATAGGCTCCATACTCTTGATTAGTAATCCGTCTGTCTAAGGTGTCACTAAAAATGGTTCCATCACTATTTGGCCGGTACATTCTAAAATTGCCCCCCACAGTAATATCGCCAAACGATGGTGTAAACTTATACTCGCCCACAGCATGATACAATGCCGACCTATCAAACAAACCTGAGCCGCCTTCCTTGAATGATTTACGAGAAGTTATTGCAGCAAAAGCCGAATCAAATCGAGCTGTGCCGG
>JBDKJS010000013.1:0-5451 GCA_039806065.1 Bacteroidota bacterium
AAAAATGAATGTGGTAATTGTCATTTTTTAATCTCGCCAAGTGCAAATGATTGTAGCCATTTGCATTTTAAAACTAAACTTGGCATGATATCAAGTTCTAGGCCCACGGTTATAACACCCAGCCATTGGCTGGCCAAAACAGTGGCCGAAAGTGCAATTGGAAAGTATGTTGACTTAACTGTTATACCCAATGGAATTGATCTTCAAATTTACAAGCCTCAAACTGTCAACATCAACCTTGAATTAGATTCTCAAAAACGCATCATACTATTCATAGCAGCCAATGCCAGTAGTCCTTACAAGGGTGTACATTATTTGATTGATGCCATCAATGCAATGCCTGATGAGAATTTGCACTTAGTTGTCATTGGCACTGTAAAAGACCCTAAAATTTTTAATCGGTTAAAAATTTCTTATACACTTAAGGGGCTAATATCCAATAAAGAATTACTGATTGCTTATTACAATAGAGCCGATGTTTTTATGCTCCCTTCGCTAGAGGAAAATTTGCCAAACACCATTATTGAGGCTATGGCTTGTGGTACTCCGGCATTGGCATTTGATACAGGTGGAGTTTCAGAAATTATTGATCATTGCATCAATGGATATGTTGCTCGATATAAGGATACAGCTGATTTAACGGTGGGCTTAAAGTTTATATTAACTGCTGATAAAAGTGGACTTTCTGCAGCTGCTGTTTCTAAAATTAAAAGTTCCTTTGCCAATGATGTAGTTGCCCAAAAGCTAGCTGAATTATACTTGACAAAGTTAGCTGCTAATGTGTAAAACTATGTTGGTATTGCATATGCATGTTAAGGGTTTATGCCTTGTTAATCAATAATTTTGAGGTTAGGGCGTTATCTCATTTAAGCATGTTTAAGTATTTTATTTTTTTCGTAATAAGCTGTGCATCCATCATTCAGTTTGATGTAGTGGCGCAACAAACAGTATTTTATAAAGGTAATGATGCATCGTATCGTGATGCCGTTGAATTGTTTCAGAAACAAAAATTTGCTGCTGCTCAACAATCCTTTGCCAAGCTATTGCAACAGCCGGTATTACCCTATGAGTACAAATCAAATGCGCTATTTTATGCTGCTATCTGTGCAGCAGAGCTATATAATAAAGATGCAGAGTTCCGATTGTTGAAATTTTTAGAACATTATCCTGAGCACAAATTTTTTCTACAAGCTCAGCTTGCGCTGGGTAATTACTACTATCGAAATAAAAAAAATAAGAAAGCCATTGAAATATTTGAATCCATAACCCCATCTGCATTGACAGCAGATGAAAAACCTGAATACTATTTTAGACTGGGCTATGCCTATTACAACGATAATCAATATGAAAAGGCCGCCAGTGCTTTTTTCAACGTAGTTGATTCTGATAGTAAGTATGCTACTGCAGCTACTTATTATTATGCTCATATGCAATTTGTGAACAAAAACTATGAGACCGCTCTTAAAAATTTTATTAAACTCAAAGATTCGGAAAGTTTTGGTTCAGTGGTGCCCTATTACATTACTCAAATTTATTACAAGCAAGGTAAATATGCAGAAGTAGTAAAGTATGCCCCACCAAAATTAGATAGTGGTGCTACAAAAAATGGATTGGAGATTGAAAGGCTAGTTGGAGAATCGCACTATAAGGCGCAGCAATTTAAGGAAGCTATTCCTTACCTAGAAGATTATGAAAAAAATTCTGGCGGTGTCACATCCACCGACCATTATGTGCTAGGCTATTCTTATTTCATGACTGGTGCATATCGTAATGCTGTGGCGCAGTTTAAAGAGGCTTCAGTGGCTAATGATAGTATTGCCCAGTTTGCTGCTTACCAAATGGGCGCAGCTTATTTAAAGCTTGATGACAAAAGGAATGCCCGTTTGGCCTATCAAAGTTCATCTCGATTACCCTTCAGTAAAGAAGTAAAAGAAGAAAGTAGTTTCCTTTCTTCAAAGCTTACTTATGAACTCTCTATGTATGATGCTGCTATTACCAATACGAAAAATTTCATCAAGGAATTTCCTAATAGCGTACACTTAGAAGAAGCCAATGAATTACTGATAGAAATTTTTACAAATACCCATAATTATAAGGAAGCTTACGAAGCCCTTGCAACCACTAAGGTCAAATCTCCACGAATGAAAGAAGCCATGCAGCGTGTAACTTACTTCCGTGGCATTGATTTATTTACTGATGACCAAGTTCCAGAAGCGCTTAAAATGTTTAATGAATCCATAGCAAATTCAGTAGATGCTAAACTTACAGCGCTAGCCCATTATTGGAAGGCAGAAGCCTATTATAAGCTAAAAAGTTTTTCTGATGCTGAAAAAAGTTATACAGATTTTATCGTATCGCCAATGGCAAGCAGCTTACCTGAATACAATACCGCAAATTACGGTATGGGCTATGCATTGCTTAAACAAGAATCCTATTCAAAAGCTCAAGAATATTTTAAAAAATACACTTCACTAAAAGTCACAGCTGATATAGATAGATTTAATGATGCTATGATAAGATTGGCCGACTGTAAATTTATGCTTCGTGATGCCAATGGTGCTGCAGATTATTACCAACAAGCAATCAACAATAAGGCTAAGGGGAGCGATTATGCTTATTATCAAAAGGCAATCATTTATGGAGTGCAAGGTGATATGAATAAAAAAATAGCATCGCTACAATCATTAATGGATAAATATCCTAAGTCTTCATATACTGATGATGCACTTTATGAAGCAGGTTCTGCGGCATTAATCATTGATAAAAATGAACAAGCACTAAATTATTTTAAAAAAATAACAACAACCTATGCGTCATCTCCATATTACAAACGCGCCCTAATAGGAACCGGTATTGCTTATGAGAATAGCGACAATGATGAACAAGCCCTGCTCACTTACAAGGCAGTTGTAAATCAATTTCCAAATACCACAGAATGTAATGAAGCATTGGTTAAAATTAAAAATATTTATGTTGAACAAAATAAAGTTGAAGAATATTTGGCATATGTTAAAACAACAGGGCAGGGTAGTGTAAGTAATAATGAACAAGACTCTCTTACCTATGTAGCAGCCGAATTCAGGTACACTAATGACAATTGTGATGAAGCAATAAGAGATTTTAAAAATTATCTTGAAAAATATCCTCGGGGAATGTTTACTTTAAATGCTCATTACTATCGTTCTGACTGCTTATACAGGATGAAGAAATTTGATGAGTCACTTGCAGGTTTTGAATATGTAATTGGGCAGCCTTCGTCTAAATTTTCTGAAACTTCACTTAGTAATGCGGCTCTAATCACCTATAGAAATAAAAATTATTCTGAAGCAGCTCAGTATTTTGAACAGTTACTTACTATAGCCAAAGATAAAGAAAATCAACAGGGTGCATTGCTTGGGGTTATGCGTTCTAACTATAAACTTTCTATTTTTAACAAGGCTGCTAGTGCTGCAGAAAAATTATTAGAAGCGGCTACTGATAAGGCTTTAATAAATGAAGCGCATTTTATCCTTGGCAAGCATGCTTACATAGAAAAGGATATCAGTACGGCCAAAAAAGAATTTGCATTTGTAGGAAAGAAAAACGCTGGTGCTATCAGTGCCGAAGCAAAGTACAATCTTGCGCTAATAGCTTTTCAAGAATCCAGCTTTAAGGAGTGTCAGAGTATAGTTTTTGAGATCGCCAAAATGTCGCCAAGTTATAATTACTGGATTGGTAAAGCTTTTATTTTGCTGGGAGATAGTTATGTAGCGCAAAAAGATTATTTCCAAGCAAAGGAAACTTTCAAAAGCATCATTGATAATTATAAGCCTGAAGCAGACGAAGAGGAGAATATAAAATTAATCGCTCAACAAAAGTACGATGATATAATTGCCAGCGATGGCAAACGCATTATCGAGGGCAATAGGGCCATACCAATAGACTCAACCGATAACTAGCACCCAATCAACTTTACGAAATGAACTTTAATAAATATATCTTATTACTCCTTAGCATCAGTGCATTTAATCCATCAAGGACATTGGCACAGGATGGTAATATTGATGGTAAAACAATCGTTACGGTAAAAAATTATAAGCCGGTACTGGCAGATGCTGTAAAACTTTCTGATGAACCAGAAGGTGATACCAGCACCATGTCGCCATCAAAAATTAACTATGCCCCTTCGGTATTTCAATTACAAACTTTTTATGAAACTCCAGCTATTAAAGCATTAAAAGTTAAGGATGAGCCCATCACTAAATTGTATAAATCTTTTTTGAAATTAGGCTTGGGAAATTATGAAAAATTTCTTGGAGAACTGTATGTCAATTCATTAAGATCTAAAAATTACCAAGCGGGCTTGCACCTTAAGCATTTCAGTGGCGACCCAAATCTAGCCAAAGTTGGGAATCCAAAATTTGGAAATAATATTGGAAGCATCTATGGCAAGTACTTTCTTGACAAAGCAGTTATATCTGCTACTGTTGACTTTGATCAACAACGTTTGCAATATTATGGATTTAATCCAGAAGATACGGTTGTAGATGATAAGGCTTATAAGCAACGGTTTAATTATTTAAACTTTGGAACTGCAATTCATAGTACCGCTACATCAAAGGATGATATTAAATACAATGCTGCTTTTAATTATGGTAGTTTGAAGGATAAATATGGCGTGGTAGAAAATGAATTGTTATTAAAAGGTGGGTTGAATAAAAATTTTGAAAACTTTACTGGATTATTAGATGTGTCATTAAATTTTTTTAAAAAAAGTGACGCAAATTTCCAAAACCTAACCTTAGATTCTAATAGAGATAGAAATATCATTAGAATTGCTCCATCCCTTTTCTTTGTTCGTGATAAAATGCTGCTCACTGCTGGAATTAGTTTCGAAACACAAAAAGACAGAAAATCGTCACAGCACCTTTTCCCGAACATTCAATTGTTTTTACCAATAGCAGATCAAGTTTTGAGCTTTTATGCAAAAGTAACAGGGGGAATTCAAAAAAATAATTTCAACTCCATCCGATTAGAGAACCCGTTTATAACCTCTGCTATCGTTCCTTTAAATAGTGTTAAGCGGTATGAGTTAAGTGGTGGCCTTCAAGGTAATATAAATAGGAAGTTTAGCTTCGTTCTTGGAACTAGCTATGGAAAGGTATCCAACATGCAGTTTTTCATTAATGACACACTTCGCAATTTCCCTCCATCATTCAATGTGCTTTATGACGATGCCTCGGTGGTTAATTTCCATGGCGAATTGGGATATAAAAGTGGATCGAAGTTTAATGCCATTCTTATGGTAGATCAATTCTCCTTCAATCCTGAACGATTGAGCAAAGCATATCAACGCCCTAATACAGTCATTACATTTCAAACAAAATACAACCTCCGCGATAAATTCACAGTAGGGCTCGAGTTATTTGCCTATGGTGCCCAATATGCCAGAGTGCGTGAGCTAAACAGCGT
>JBDKJS010000014.1:0-3013 GCA_039806065.1 Bacteroidota bacterium
CAACTTTAATACCTTTAGAGGTTTAAGCAATGGAATTACTGCTACCAATTCAAACATTACAGTTCGCAGGTGCTTATTCGAGAATATCAACCCAGATCCGGATTATGATATTTCTTATCCCTATAACGGAACTGCCATAGCCTGTGATGGGCAAGAGAATACTAATTTTACTTGCGATATTAATGGTTTTGTCACGAATACAGCTATTAGAAACATTCGAATGGAGAGTTGTTATAGAGGAACCGTGCTTAAAAATTATAATGGAAGTATTGTTGGTACTACTTTAATAGGGGGCCAAATCGGGCATGAATGTATTAATTCAAATGCAAAAACTTACCTTACCAGGGCCAACTATATGGAGGTTAAAAAATTTGGCTATAAATTGGTTAATAACCTGGTGTTTAATTGTAAAATTCAAGAGGGAAATAATATTGACATGATAAATTCATCAACAAATTCTTCTGGATATGGTATTTATATGACTGGATGCCATGCAGGAGTACAAGCTATGCCTTTTTCAATTTGGATAGAAACGAATAGGGTTGAACTTTTTGGTAAGGGAGTTGGCATGTTAATGAGCGATAATTCTGGAGTAAGAATAGTTACATCAAACGTAATTAGCTCTAGCCCCTTGGTACAAGCAAACTATTTATTTAATCAAATCAATAATTTATTTGTTAGCTGCAATACTGCCTCAAATGGTATCAATTTAAATTTGGGAATACTGCATAGGTGTTTTTCCTTTTTTAATTGCACACGATCTATAGTTGATTGTAACCGAGCCATAAATGGAGGAACAGGTTTTAGTTATGGTGGAATAAGTAATTTTCAATTGTTTAAAGGCAATGAAATGACCAACAATAAGCAAGGAGGCTTGCTATTGACCAATACTACAACCGGTTTTGATGCACAGCCTGCCAATAGTGCTAATCTTTACATAGGAAATTACAGTAGTACTAACTGGGCACTTAATTCTCAAGCAAATACTCAGTTTAATGGAAACTTTCTTGGTAATGGTGAGATATTTTATGAAAATCCAAGTTATCCAGTTTGTTATCCAATAGCGAGTACAAATCCAACTAGTATATTAGATCAAACTTTCTCCATCCCAGATTTAACCCGATGTTTGAATGGAACACTAACTAATGTCCCATGGAGTGGCAACTTTCATTACATTCCTGCCTGTGTTCTTGCCGTTTCTGGATTGTCGAATTCAAATGTTTCATATAATTCAAGTCCTACGGATCAAGGCGTAATAAATAATTCAATCCAGTTCGATGAATTTAATGAAGAGTTGAAATATGAAAATAAAAAATACTTGCTAGAAAGAATGCTAAAAGACGTAAGTCTTGCAACAACCAATCTAGATTTTGCATCATTTTATAACACCTATATTGGCGAAAATGTATTTAAACTTGCCGATATAGATAAAAAGAGTGATGAGGTAGGTGAAGTATTTGATCTAGCGCTTACTGGCCTGCAGCAGGGTAGTGCTAGGTATTCTTTAATTGCACAATCTATGGACAGTATCATCAGTTTGTATTCAGATTATGATGCGCTAATGGCAGACCCTATAGCCACTGCAAACATCAATCAATTATATACTGAGTTAAATCAAATGATTAACAGCGATGAGACCAACCTCCAATCGCTATCTGCTAACTATCACCAAATGCTTGATCAAATAGCAGCTGAGAATTTAGCTACCATTTATACTTCTAAATTAATAGAACAAAATGAAATCATAGCCAATGAAATATATTTTGGAAAAATATTAAAACATGATTACCAGCTAAGCAGTTATGAACTAGAAACGGTCATGGGCATAGCCAATCAATGCCCTGTGAGTGGAGGAAGGGGAGTTTTTAAGTCGCGAATAATACTAGATGCATTAGGGTATGATTACCAATATAATGACAATGAAATGTGCGCACTAGAAGGCTATCAATATAGAAAGGCAAAACAAAAAGGAATAAGTCCAATGAGTGCTAAGGTCAATAACAATGAAATTCAATTAATGGGTGATAAAAGTTTAAGTGGTGTATATAGTTTTGAGATAATAGATTCAAAGGGTAGTGAATGTTACAGTGGAAAAGTACTACTTGAGAGTGGAACAGCTGTAATAAATGCAATACTAGCTCAAGGCTTATACTTACTTAGAATAAACAATCAAGTAGTTAAATTCATCAAATAACATGAAAGCTTTGTATTTCCTATTGATCATGATGGCTTTCATGATCCATACTTATGGCCAAAGAAATCAAAATGTAATTTTAAATATAGTTTCATTTCCAGAAGAAAAAGTGTATAATTTCAACTTAGTCAGCAAATTAGTTACAGATAGTTGTGTGACAATTGATTTGCATCCTCGTTATTCTACTGTCTCTAGCATTGGAGGCGTTATAAAATTATTCTCAGATGGCAATAGGGTATTTAATGCTTCATGTCAAGTAATGCTAAATGGCGATACATTATCCAATAAATTCATCTATGATAGCATCCCTTTTTATATTCCCATTATGGGCGATCCACCCATTATATTTAGTTTTGATGATAGTTTGTATTATGTTGTTTCAACTTCAGGCACCTACCCTTGGGCCCTGCGCGACTCCGTTTTTTACTCCATAGTAGATATCACGGCCGATAGCGGCCGTGGTGCAGTGGTGAGCAAGCGCAATTTATTAATGACGGGTGAGTTTATGAGCGGATTGAAATGCACCAAACACGCCAATGGGCGCGATTGGTGGGTGGTGGGGCATAGTTACCTGGCCGACACCTTTATTACAACTTTATTTACACCAGAAGGCCCACTGGCACCTTTAAAACAAAGAATAGGTTTGTTTGAAGATTGCACTAATAATTGTGGCGCTTTGGACTTTAAATCTGTATTTTCAAAAAGTGGTGATAAGTTTGTTCAATTGTCATCTGCTGATTCAAATAGAGTAGGGCTGCTGGAATTTGACCGGTGCACCGGATTGTTTTATAATTATGATAGTGTATATTTAGCCAATTT
>JBDKJS010000015.1:0-15785 GCA_039806065.1 Bacteroidota bacterium
TTCTTGAACAAAAATTTTTTCACTGTAATGCTTCCCTTACCTTTTACTCCAGCGGTCCCCTTAGCACCTTTTAATAATTTTGGAATATCGTCTATATTAGGTTCTATGGTAAATGGAAGGAGCGTGCTACCGCTGGCCACAATTTTTTTTTCACCTACCGTGTGATTGCTAAAAATTATTTCATCATTTAAATACAAGTTAAGATCGAGTTTTTGCAGCTTCACACCTATCTTGTTCGGATTGTTAACCAGTATATCAAATTTAATTTGAGGATTGGAGCTAATAAGTTGGGAGGTATTAAAATTAGAAATTCCACTTATGGTCGGAGGTTTCAAAGGAGCACAAGCCTGAAAACACAGCAGCAGAGACAATAAAAATGAATAACAAAGTTTTTTCATACGCTAATTACGGTAAAAATAACAGCAAATTTTAATCATAAGTCATTTTTTAGCCAGGCAATTGGTACATTAACCCACTAATACCCAAATTGAAAAAGAAATTTGCAATTGGGGGTCTAAAGTTGGGAGTACTTTTCTAATAATTTGAGAATCAGAAATGTATTTTTGATTTAAATAAGGCTGCCTATGACAATCCAATGACAGAAAAAAGGGCATCAAAACCGAAATTTGCATCCGAAAAATCAGTCCCAGATTGAATAGGTTAAAGGTCATTACGCTTACATATAAAAGTGCTCCATTGCATGAGCTCAATCATTTTTTCCTACATGATGAAAACCATGATGAGCGATTGAGTTTTTTGAAGTTCACGGCTGGTTTAGAAGAGCTAATGTACTTAGCCACCTGCAATCGAATTGCATTTATTTTTAGTGCCAATGAAAGGTTGAGCGATCAATTTTTACACAAGTTTTTTCAAGCTTTTCGACCTGATTGGAATTTGGATCAAATAGAACGTGCTATAAAGCATACACTTTGCTTTGAGGGAGAACAAGCCATACACCATCTTTATCAAGTGGCCAGCTCATTAGATTCGATGGTGCTAGGTGAGCGAGAAATAATCACACAAGTTCGCAAAGCCTATGATAGGTGTAATGCCATATCACTCACAGGCGACTTAATTAGGCTCGTTATAAAAAGTGTAATAACGGCAGCTAAAAAAGTATATACTGATACGCATATAGCCACACAGCCGGTATCCATAGTGTCTATAGCTCATAGAAAAATTGTGAACCTAAAATTAGATAAACGTTCAAAGATTGTTTTAATAGGAGCAGGCGAAACAATTATAAACATTTCAAAATATTTAATCAAAGAGGGTTTTGCTAATTTTAGTATATTTAATCGAACGCTGCATAATGCTGCGCTTTTAGCCGATACCCTTTCAAGCAATACCATAACCGCCACTCCTCATGCATTAGATGATCTTGTAGATCAATGTCCGGATTTCGACTTGCTCATCACCTGTACCGGAAGCGCAACCCCAATCATCACTAGTGAAAATTATCAGTTTCTGGCTAACTCCAACAAATCGCACTTCATAGTAGACTTGGCGCTACCAGCTGATGTAGAAAGCAACATCGCAACCCGATTGGCACACCGATACATTGGACTGGAAGAAATAAAACAGCAAGCTGCTGAAAATTTAGCTCTCAGAAATAGTGAATTAATTGCAGCAGAAAAAATAATAGCGGTAGCATTACTCGACTTTAAGCAAATGCTAAAAACTAGAATGGTAGAATTAAAAATGCGTGAAGTGCCCGAACAAATAAAAGCAATCAAAGAAAATGCTGTAGCCAGTGTTTTTGCAAAAGACATTGAAGGCCTAGATCCCAATAGTAGAGAAGTTCTTGAAAAAGTACTTAATTACATGGAAAAAAAATATATAAGTGTACCCATGATTTTGGCAAAAGAAATTATTCTTGACACCAACGATTAAAGCTATACACCAAACTAAAAATTAGAAATGAAGCCAATAGTGATAGCCACGCGGGGGAGTGAATTAGCATTGTGGCAAGCTAATTTTATTAAAGCATCGTTAAGTGATTTAGGGATATCATCTACACTAAAAATAATTAAAACCCAAGGAGATGAAGTTCAGCATCTAAGTTTACACAAATTAGAAGGGAAAGGATTTTTTACCAAGGAAATTGAAGATGCTTTGCTAGCCAATGAAGCAGATATAGCAGTTCATTCTCACAAAGATTTACCCACTGCATCGCACCCAGATTTAATGATCGCAGCCGTAACAGAACGTGAGGACCCATCAGAACTTTTGATTTCAAAAAAAGAAAGTGTGGATGTGTACCAACGATTGGGATTAAAAAAAAGTGCCCTTGTGGGAACTTCAAGTGCACGCAGGCAATCGCAATTACTGGCCTTTCGGCCAGACCTCACGGTGGTGGATTTGCGAGGCAACGTACCTACTAGAATACAAAAATTAAGAGATGGTAATTATGATGCTATACTACTAGCCGCTGCAGGTGTTGAACGATTAGCCCTTTCGCTCGATGATTTAAATGTACAAAAGCTGAACGTTACTGAATTTTTACCAGCCCCAGCGCAGGGTGCCCTGGCCATCCAAATAAGAAAATCTGATAGCGCACTTGCTAATAGTCTTTCAAAACTGCACCATCAACTTACTGCCACACTAATCAATGCAGAAAGACAAATGCTACAGCTCTTCAAAGGAGGATGTCATGAACCGCTTGGAGCATATGCCCTATATGATGATGAGAATGAGAAATACATACTCAGAGCTTGTCATGCAGCCACAGCTACGGGCACACCTGCAAGCGCCATAGCTAGCAGCAATGACATCACCACATTAGCAGAAAGGGTTTATAAAAAAATTACACAACATCAACCAACTTCAGTATTCATTACCCGCAACGAAAGAAAAAATGACTATTTCTTTTACACACTTAAAAATTTGGGTTATCAGGTAAGTGGCCAAACATTGATCGAAATGCGGCCAATTAACTTTAGCTCTTTTGCAGATACGGAATGGATATTTTTTAGTAGTAAAAATGCTGTAACTTTTTTCTTTGGACAAAAGCCGATATTAAAAAATCAGTTGTTTGGATGTATTGCCAAAAACACTGCCGATGAATTAAGAAAGCACGGGCACCGAGCTACATTTATAGGAAGCAGTACCGACACTAGACTCACAGCCAAACAATTTGCAGCCAAAGCAGGTCATGCAACTGTACTTTTCCCACAAGCAAAAGGAAGTATGCGTACTGTTCAGCAACAATTTGTAAGACCTCAAAATGCGATTGATTTAAATGTGTATGAAACAATTCATCATGCACTACCAGAAAATATATCGTCTCAAATTTTACTTTTTACAAGCCCAAGCAATGTTGATTCATTTCTTGCTGCACAAATGATCACCAAGCAACAAAAAGTAATTGCTATGGGACAAGCTACTGCTGCTGCCCTACAGCGACATAATATAAATGTAAACGCTCTTTCCGACACTTTTGATGATACAGGATTGGTTAGAGCAGTAATAGGACTAGAATAATGATGAATACCATTAGAACCAGAAGACTAAGGCAGTCATTGGTAATGCGCCAAACTGCAATAGAAACATTTGTACAATTAGAAAACTTTATTTATCCCTATTTCGTAATTGGAGGTGAACATCAGCTTGAATCAATTCCATCAATGCCTGGCATCCAAAGAATGAGCATAGACCGTATTCTTCAAGATGTAGGGTTGCTCTTAAAACATGGAATAAATAAAATTCTATTATTTGGAGTAGGCGAAAATAAAACTTCGCAGGGGGAAAGTGCTGCTGCATCATCAGGGCTCATTCCCACAGCTATTCGTACATTAAAAAAAGAATTTGGAAATGACCTATTAGTTATAACAGATGTATGTTTGTGCGCATACACGAATCATGGACACTGTGGAGTGTTGCACGATGGGCAAATATTAAACGATGCTACTCTTCCCCATTTACAAGCTATGGCCTTGGCACATGTGCAGGCTGGAGCTGATATCATTGCACCAAGTGATATGATGGATGGTCGTGTAGCAGCAATTAGATCATGTCTTGACAAAGAGGGATTCACACAAACACCCATCATGAGCTATTCCACGAAATTTGCATCAGCTTATTATGGTCCATTTAGAGATGCGGCTGATAGCAAGCCTGGCCAAGGTGATAGAAAAAGCTATCAAATGGATTACAGAAATGGAAGAGAAGCAATTAGAGAATCGTTAATAGATGAGCAAGAAGGTGCCGATATACTGATGGTGAAGCCTGCCCTGGCCTACTTAGATGTGATAAAAAAAATAAGTGAACACACTATGCTACCCATAGCTTGCTATAATGTAAGTGCAGAATACAGTATGGTAAAAGCCGCTTCTGCAAACGGATGGATAGATGAAAAAACTTTGGTAATAGAAAACATGCATGCCTTTAAGCGTGCTGGTGCAAGTGTGATCATTTCCTATCATGCAAAAGACATTGCCCTAAATAAATGGCTATAAATAAGAAAACCCCTGCTGCGTGCAGGGGATTTTCAACCATCTATGCGTAAAATAGAAGAACGTATTTTTAGTTATTTTATATTTAATTGTGCTGATTGATCAAAATAATAATCAATTAAACCATATACTTCAGCAGCATTTATTTTTTCCTTGTTAAGTTGATAGTTTTTAATCACGGCCTTTAATTCAGCTACAGAAATTATTCCATTTCCATCAGTATCCGTAGTTTTAAATCCCGTAGGTAATTTTAATTTTTGCTCTGCGGTTAACTGAACTGATGCGGTTCTATGGTCTGTGGCCTCTGCCTGTTTAATTAATTGTGCAAGTGATGCATCGTCAATAGATACAGGGTTTGTGCTTTCATTTCCACTTGCCATTGCTCTTACAAAACCTAACATTAAGATAAATGCTATAATTACGAAGGATAAGAATGATATTTTTTTCATGTTATTGTTGTTTGTTTATGTTAAGTAATTTTTGAATAGGTAGAATTAGTTAATTTTAATTTTTGAGCTTAATTTTTCCTGGTCATTTACAATGCTAAGTGTATACAAACCAGATTTTATTTCATCGATGTCATTGATGCTTACACCGCTCATATTTTCATCGGCCACCATTCTTTTTTCATACATCAATTGTCCAATAGCATCATGAATTTGGATGGTAACTTCGCCTTTTACATTTGACCAAGACAAATTGATAGCATCACCGGCATTGGGGTTGGGATAAACTTGCACTGCCTTATTCCCAGATCTAAAAACTGTGATGGGCATAGCATAGCTGAAAGTGCCATCATAATCTGTTTGCTTTAATCTATAGTAGCTGGTACCATTAAGCGGATACAAATCACGTTCGCTATAATATTGAGTAGTAGTAGTGGTTCCAATTCCATTAACCACTCCTATTGGAACAAAATCCAATCCATTTGCAGAACGCTCTACTGTAAAGTAATCATTATTAATTTCACTTTCAGTAATCCATTTTAATTCTACAAATTCTTTTTCATTGTGAGCATCAAAACTAAGCAAGGTTATTGGAAGAGCATTGGTTCCACCTACCGTATTCGACAGCGTGTACAAACTTCCCCAACTCGTAAAGTTAGAACTAGTAATGCTACCAGAACCATTAGCAGTACCAGTACCACCACGGTTATACCAAGCATTGGGAATACCTTGAACAACTCTTAAATTATTTCGGTCGGTAACACCATCATCGGCACCATAATATAATTGTATAAATGCATTAGAAGTAATTAATTGATTTGTATTGGTAATCAACCAATATCTTCTATTAGAAATAGCAGTAATAGTAGGCGGAAGTGAATATCCAAATGAATTAGGATTGGTTTCAATCATTTCGCCCACATAATTGATACTATCACTGGTAGTATGAGTAGGTGTTAAAACCATTGGGCGCCAATTGCTGCCTTTTCCCACAGGAAAGTAGCCAGCTGCTGGTGAAGTTTGTTTATAAACTTGATTAAACGGGCCAATCACGTAGGAGGTAGCATTGCCTACATTGGCATTACCACTTTCACTGGCGTGGATCATGGCCCCATAAGTTGAGTAAACTATTCCTTGTGTCATGTTTAAATAACTGTCTATTACTAAGTTTTGCATTGTGTAGACACCCGCTGCACTTGTATTGTTGATGGTCATACTCCAAAATCTAACACGAGTACTTCCGGCAATGTCCTGTCGCACGTTACCTTCTAAAAGTACCGTACCGGTTCTTGCCAAAAAAGTACCATCACAATAGAAAGCTGTTTGACCATCAAAGTTCCCTCTTAAACTCATGGTCTTACTATTGGCTGTAAGGCCTGAAATAGATCTGTTATCAAAACGGGTGCCGGCTTCTATATACAGACTTAAGAATCGGTAGTTTGAGGTAGCATTTGCATTCGGAGCAAGCAAGTTATTGCTATTAGTTGCACCGGTAATTTTAATGTTAGGAAGAGTAGCGCTAGCATAAGGTCTGAAAGTAAAGAATGAATTGTTAGGAGTTAAAATATTTCCGAATTGAATAGTGCCACCAGTACTAGTTACCACACCTGTGCCACCACATACTGTAAAATCGCAAACACTACTTCCAAAAGTATTTCGCTTTTGAATAATCATGGTGCCTGCCGACATGGAAAATGCACTATTAGCACGGTCGGTCACATAAAAAACTTCGCGCGATGTACCTGTAGAACCACTATTAAGCAAAACAGTACCACCTGATTGTGTATAAGCAAAAGGTTCGTTGAACGATGAAGAAGGAGTATTTCTAAAAGTAATCCCACCATATACGGTAAGTGATCCATCAGAAATATTTAACGTGGGGATAACTGTGGTCAAGGATTGATCAGTTCTAATACCTTCAGATCCATTGGTTGTTCCAACAAAAACATCACCACCATTGATAGTAAGCCTACCCTGCAAAATCAAACTATTTGAAAGGCTAGAAAAATTAATTCTACCTTCTGGAATTTCGATAATAACGTTTGAGGGGATTGTAAAATCGGTACCACCTGCCCCATTCATGTTATAGGTACCAGCATTATTATGAATGTAAGTTCCATAGGTTAAAGAAAGTGTCCGGATGGCGTTCTCAAAAGCGTTGCTTTGAACATCAATACTATAGGAAGTAAGCGTTGTTTTGTTAAGGGTTACGGTGTTTAAATCCCATAAACCAGCACCGCTAATTGTACCACTGGTAGCCCCATTGAAAGTAAGGTTTACTAAGTCATTAGCATCGCGATAGAAATCTATGGTTCCATCGTTTATTAAACTTCCCTGCAAAAATACTTGATGTGTGATGCTTGAGTTAGCATTGTAAACAAGAGAAGCACCCGCATTCACAGTCAAATTACCAGAAAGAGTGAGCCAATAAATTGCCAAATTACCAAACTCTAAAGAGCCACTAGCACCTTGTCCAATAGTTAAGTTGGCCAGTGTAACGTTTGAATTAAATGTAATTAAGTGGCCATTTCCGATAAAAGCATTATCGCCTACCTGAGGGTAAGTACCGGTGTTAGTAGGATCGCCATAAGTTACTGTTGACCAACTAGCAGGATTGGTCCACAAACCAGTACCCCTAGAGTAGTAGGTAGCAGCGTTTAATATAGTCGGGAGTAGCCAGCTCGCAGCTAATGCCAGCCACCCCGACAATGTTTTAAGTTTTTTGAATTGAAGATTACGCATGATATTAGATTTGCATCCCATATTGCGATAGCCGTGCCAAAATGAAAAAATGCTGTTTATGGCTAAATTTAGCAGTTTTGTTATTTATCCAATTCTCATTTTGAAACCAAAAAAAGTAATATTCCCATTATGGATTGATTGTGAGAGTTTTGGAAGTGTCCACTAATGGGAATATTTTTCAATTTGGATCTGTTCGCCCAAAGTGGCAGTTAACACTGCCTGTCATTTGGAAGGCCTAATGCACCTTTTGAATGTCTTTTAGAGTAGTGCAACAGGAATGGCTAGGCGTGACAAAAAGGGTTAAATCCCTTTAGCCAAGGAAGAATAGCTAAAAGGGCAAGCCATTGCTAAATTTAATTCTATGATTACTAATTATATATTTTTCTAAATCATTAAAAGCGGAAAAGAGCGGGGTATTAAAATTTGATAAAAAACTTTGAGGTTACGCTTCGCTTTTACTCAAATGACCATTGCTCATTTCATACACACTGTGACAAAAAGTCTTGATTAAATCTAGTTGATGCGAAATAAAAATGATTGCCATTTGCTTAGTGATAGTTGAACTATTTAAAAAACCTGTAAAAGCAAGTTGATTTTTCTCATCTAAAGATGCTGTGGCCTCATCACAAATTAAAATCAATGGTTGAGCGGCAATGTTTCTAATTAAATTAACACGTTGCAATTCACCACCACTTAGCGTTTGAATTTTCCGATTATCCATTTTGTTTAAATCTACACTATATAAGAGGCTATGAACCTGTTCTTTAATTTGCGATTGCACAAAACTGGGGTTATATCGCCTTATCACTTCTGCGATGATTTCATAAACGGAATAATGTGGGGTGAGCGTACTAAAGGGATCTTGAAACAAATATCCAATTGCAGGCTGATGGGTCAAATTACTGATAAGATTGGCGTGGACCACTCTCTTTCCAGTATATTTTACTTCATCTATTAAAACCTTCGCTAAGGTTGACTTTCCAGATCCGCTGTACCCATGAATGCCAATCCGTTCGCCCGCTGAAATAGCAAAGTTAACTTGATTAAGCACAGTAGTATTTATTTTTCGATTTATCCAACTTTGATGTTGCGGGTATTTTACTGATATTTTTTCTAAACTAATCAGTGGTAAAGAATTCACTGGGGCAGCTATAGGAAGCCTATTAATAGGTGCTACTGCATACAAATGTTGGCTGCCAGGCTTCAAATCGATGCTTTCCAAAATGGACTCATCGTTAAACCTTAACAATTGAGTTGCAAAAGAAAGTGCTTGATTAATTGCATGGGATATAATCACCACAGTGATGCCCATTTTAACATTAAGATCATGCAACAATTTAATTGTATTTATTTCTAAGTTTCTATCTAATGCGCTCAATGGTTCATCGGCTATCAACACTTGAGGATGGTTAATAATAGCGATGGCCAATACTACCCGCTGTAATTGGCCACCACTTAACTGATGAGGGTATCGTTTGTAAATTAGATCAGGGTTGGGCAATTGCAGTAATTGAAAAACTGACAATACCTTTTCCTTGGCTACCTTATTTGATATTTTCTGATGCGTTTTTATGGCTTCAGCCACTTGAATTCCACATCTTAGTATTGGGTTTAGGGCCGATTGCGCTTGTTGCATTACCATACCCACAGTTTTGCCAAATGGAATTGGCTGCTGTTGGACATTGACTCCATTAAGACAAACACTTCCAGATTTTAATTGTACGCCCGTAGGCAAGTCATTGATCAATGCTTTAATCAACAATGATTTGCCGGCACCGCTACTACCTTGAATTAAAACAAAATTTCCTTTTTGGATTTCAAATGATAATGGCTTGCGATAAATTTCTATTCCACCGGCTAACAGTTGCAAATTGTTAACTTTAAAAACCACTTCACGAGTCATAGCACCGTTATTTATTATGCTTGAAGAATAATATGATCTGCCATCATTTTTTCCCCACGCATGCATTGAAAAATGCGCGCCACTGTAACTACATCTTTTTGACAATAGGTAGCTATGCGTTCCAAATTCTTGTCATTCCAATATACATGCCACACCATACTTCCATCTATATCATCTTTAGGAGTAGGGATATTAAAAATGTGGGCTAATAACTGTAGCGATGTGAATGCCTTATAATCACCAAATTTCCAAAGCTCCATGGTGTCTAAATGCAATATTTCCCAGGGTTTCTTTGCAAAATTATCAAGTGCAGCAGGCAGCGGTAATTGGTTGATGATGTATCTCCTACTTAAGAAGGGGAAGTCAAATTCTTTACCATTATGTGCACATAACCTATGATAAGGAGAAGAAAAAAATTTATGCAAAGCTGATGCAAATTCTTTTAGTAATACCACCTCATCATCACCGTAAAAACTCTTAATTCGAAATTGGTTGGGGTGTTCAAAATAACCCGCGCTGATGCAGACAATTTTACCAAACTCGGCATAAATTCCAGCAGACTGGTACTTCACTTCATTGGCATCTCCTTCATGACCAATAAATTTAGATTTCTTTTCCCAAAGAATTTTAGAAGGCCCATCTAGTGTACTGTAGTGTGGCTGCTGGGGCACTGTTTCAATGTCTAGAAACAATATTTTTTCGATTGGTATTTGCTGCAGTGAGTTCATATTATTTAATCATTACGCCTTTTTTATTTAACACAGGCAATTTTATAAAATTAGTTTCTTGAATACTATCCGGTAAAAAAACATATTTTTTATCATATATATTTTTATCTAAATAAAAGCTAACCCAATATTCATTGCTCAGGCCAAAGAGGTTAGTCATAATGGGTTCTACTTTTGCATAATCTTTTGCATCAATTTTACCTATTAAATGGCGCAGCACAGATGTTTTTACACTTTTGCCTTCAAAATCGCCATACCCCTTGGAACTCACCAATACTCCATCTATGGGTTTGTCGTAAAGATTTATCACGTAAACATTCCAAACTTCGCTTCCTTGTTCGTCAGTCTCTTTTACCACTGCTACTGCTAAATTTTCAACTTCTGGTCTATTAATATCCTTTAACATATATTATAATTCTTTAAATGTTCTAATTCCCTCTTCTAGATAAACTACAATATCACTTACTGCATGGTTTGCAATTGGCACACCCCGCTTGCGGCCAAGACGCACCATTACCAATTGATGATCGGGTATTACAAAAATATACTGCCCCCCAATACCTCTTGCATAAAATGCCTCAACACCACCTACGCTGATAGTCCACCATTGATAACCGTATGGAACATTTCCATTACCATCAGTATCTACCAATGGTGCAGGAGTAATGGACTCTTTAACATAAGCAGCAGATAAAATTTGCGTACCCTTCCAATTACCATGGTGTAACATCAATAAACCTATGCGTGCCAAATCTCGGGCTGTGGCATAGCAGCAGCAAGATGCCTTTTCCATTCCATCATAATGATCGAGACTCCATTGTGCATCGTGTTCAGCTCCTATGGGAATCCAAAGTTTTTCGCTAAGATAATCGGCAAGTTTTTTTCCGGTTGCCTGTTGAACTACATGTGCAAGTAACTGTGTATCGCAAGCTTTGTAATTCCATATTTTACCGGGCTGATTTAATGGCTTTAATTTTTTCATCATTCCTTCCAGGTCGCTTCCATAATAAGCCTCAGTTGTAGGACTCAACAAACTAGCATACTGCTCATCCCAATCAACTCCGCTACTCATCCACAGCAAATGCCGAATGGTAACATTGGCCAATTGCCCCTCTTTAAAATAAGGTAAATACTTATTTACTTTATCATCTAATGACTGTATTTTCCCTTCATCCAGTGCAAAGCCTACTGCCAAGGCTGTAATACTTTTAGAGGCTGAGAATGGATTGCTGATGCTATTAGCCGTATAGCCATCCCAATAGGATTCATAAATGAGTGAATCATTTTTAATAACTACAAATTCAACGGTTTCGTTTTTTTCTAGCTCATTGATGAGTGCTTGGTTCAATTTTACCGCTCCATTTTTGGAGTGTTGAGGCCAAGGTTGCACCTTACCGGCTTTCACAGGCCTATTATGGAATAAATCTAAGTCGTCAATATTTACATAATTATAAATTAGCGCTTTGTAGATCCAAAGCTTTCCACTAAAAACGATGGTTAAATTGATTAACAAAAAGATGATCAATACTACCCATGCTATTGATTTAAATATTTTCTTTACCATATAGCTGTTTATTAAAGTAAACACTTAAAAATTTTAATAGTAAGCCAGTTGTTATTGCAATCAAGCACATTCACTACTTAACTAGCGCTAAACCCAAGCTTGTTATTATTGATGGTAATTTACTATAAAATTAAAAAATAGAAATTAGGCATTCACAAAATTGCTAACAGGTATTGGCGTAAATTTCATTTGAAAAATATGAGCAATGTTTGCTAGCAATTTTTCTTTCACCAGTATCTGATTGGGCTGATTGAAAACTTCTAAATGAAGTGAGGTAACCTTTTTATCTTCAATGCCGCAAGGAATAATATAATTAAACGGCAACAGATCTACATTAACATTAAAGGCTAAGCCATGCATGGTGACCCACCTGGAGCATCTTACACCCATCGCGCAAATTTTTCGTGCTAGATCAGGCTTCATAACATCCATCCACACTCCAGTGTAGCCTTCATAGCGAGAGGTTTGAATTCCAAAATCATGGCACGTTTGTATCACGGCTTCTTCTAGCAATCGAAGATACTTGTGAATGTCAGTAAAAAATTGATCAAGGTCAATGATGGGATAAACCACCAACTGACCCGGACCATGATAGGTGATATCACCCCCTCGATTGATAGGATAGTATTGAATGCCATGCTTTAGTAATTCACTTTGAGAAATTAAAAGATGTTCACGCTTTCCACTTTTCCCTAAAGTAAAAACTGAAGGATGCTCACATACTATTAAATAATTTGGAGGCACCACCTGCTGTGCCATGGGTAAGTTTCTATTAGCTGTTTTAAGGGCTATAGTGTCTTGAAATAATTTTTCTTGAAGATCCCAACAGGTTTTGTAATCTATAAGTCCTGCATCGATTAGGTTTACTGACTTCAACATTTCATTGCAAAAGTATATAAACTAACGAAGCAAAGCGTAAAAAATCAGTTAGTTTCATTTTCTTTAAAAAGCTTTAAAGAGTATAAAGCCTTTGGTGCTTTAAATTTATTGAATACTTAAACCAGCATTAGGATACTACCAATGGCTGGTGATATCCTGGAAGCATTTTGAGGTCTATTTGTTTTTTTAACAAATCGCACTTTAGTACTTCTATTTTTACTACATCGCCTATGGTGTATTTATTTCCCGTTCTTGATCCCACTACACAATAATTGCCATCATCAAATTCATAAAAATCATCGTGCAAATCGCGTAGTCTAATCATTCCTTCACACTTGGTTTCAGCAATTTCTACATACAAACCCCACTCAGTAACCCCACTGATTACTCCATCAAAAGCTTGGCCCACCTTGTCCATCATAAATTCTACCTGTTTGTATTTTATTGAAGCTCGTTCAGCATCGCTTGCTTTAATTTCCATACTTGTGCTGTGCTTACATTGTTCTTCCAGAACATCCTTATCGGCTTCAAATTTATTGTTTAGATATTTTTCTAACAGCCTATGCACTAATACATCAGGATACCTTCTAATTGGTGAGGTGAAATGGGTGTAATACTCAAAAGCGAGCCCGTAATGACCTATATTTTCAGTAGTATAGGTGGCTTTTGCCATGGATCTTATTGCCAATTGTTCGAGCACATTTTGCTCTTTCTTTCCTTTTACTTTTTTAATGAGGGTATTTATAGAGCCAGCAATTTCTTTATCGTTGTTTATTTTAATTTTATAGCCCCATTTGCTAGCAAACTTTGCAAAATTTTGAATTCTTTCTGTAACTGGCGTATCATGCACTCTATATACAAAAGGTTTGGAAGCTACTTTTACTTCGGTGATGTTTTCATCATTTCGTTTTTGTTTGATGGCTTCCACTTTATGTACAGTGGCTGCCCATTGCGCCACTGATCTATTGGCCAATAACATAAACTCTTCTATAAGTTTGTGAGCATCTTTGCTTTCCTTTAAAAATACACCTAGGGGTTTTCCTTTGTCATCAAGTTTGAATTTCACTTCTACTTTTTCAAAATTAATTGCCCCTTTGGTAAATCTTTGCTTGCGAAATTTTTTTGCTAGATCATTAAATATTAATAGTTCCTTTTTAAATTCACCTTCAGCTCCATCTAGTATGAGTTGTGCATCCTCATACGAAAATCGTTTATCGGAATAAATGACTGTTTTTCCGAACCATTTATCCACCACATTAGCATCCTGATCTATTTCAAATACTGCGCTGAAGCACAGTTTTTCTTCATTAGGGCGTAGTGAACACACTCCATTCGACAATTTTTCGGGTAGCATGGGCACCACTCTATCAACTAGATAAACCGATGTGGCACGCTGATAAGCTTCCTTGTCGAGAAATGATTTTTCTTGAATATAATGAGCCACATCAGCTATGTGCACACCAATTTCATAGTTGCCATTTGGCAATTGACTCATACTAAGTGCATCATCAAAATCCTTGGCATCTACCGGATCAATGGTGAAAGTGGGAGTGGATCTGAAATCGCGCCTTCGAGCTATTTCTGCTTCACTAATTATTTCTGGGATTTTTTCAGCCTCTTGTTCCACATGTGCCGGAAACTCTAATGGAAAACCATATTCCGTTAGGATGGCATGCATTTCTGTATCGTTTTCACCGGGCCATCCAAGTAGTTGAGTAATCTTACCTACCGGATTTTTTGACCCTCTGGGCCAATCTATTATTTGGGCAATGGCTTTTTGTCCATGCTGGGCATTGAGCACTTTATGCTCTGGTACAAAAATATCCACATGCATTCGTGGACTATCGGGAACAAGAAAAGCAAATTTGCCATTTCTTTGAACTACGCCAACAAAATCAACCTTAGATCTTTCAATTACTTCTACCACTTCACCTTCTAAGCGTTGATTTTTATGCCTTGCATAGAGGTATATTTTTACTGTATCGCCATCAAGCGCTTGCTTTGTATTTCGAGGAGCAATGTAAACGTCTTCTTTACCATCTTCGGTAAGTAAATAAGCAGCACCACTACTGGTGATTTCTATTTCCCCTTCAAGATAAGCATGCCGTGGTTTTAGTTTATAGCTTCCTCTCACTGGCTCTATGATATCTCCTTTTATTCTAAGCCTGTCAAGTAAGATTAATATTTCTCTTTTTAGTTCCTTATGCAAGTCTTCAACAAAAGCTTGAGGTCCCACATTTTTAGACACAAATTGACTAAAGGTGGGCTTAATACTTTTGGTTAGTTGTTTGTGATTGAAAGATTTATTGGGAAATTGATTAAAAATTCGATAGACCTCCGTTTGAATAAATTCGAGGTAGGGGTTGACGGGTTTATGGTTTTTTTTACCCATATAAATAAATATTGAATGCACTACATTGTGCAATGGTAAATTTAAGCTTCTGGAGGTTTGTAAAAGCCTTGGGTATCCAAAAGAATTAACAGCAGCGTTTAATAACTTTTAGCTTAATGTTTAATCACAAAGTAATAGCTTATTAACTTTATGTTTATAAACAGCCCAAACAATGGAAACACAAAGTGAGAATAAAAACAAAAGCGCACTATTGATAATATTGCTGCTAGCATCAGTAGGTTTAAACATTTACCAATGGCAAAACAAAACCAACACTGTTACACAGTATGATCAACGAATAGACACCCTAGAAACTGAGAAGATCAATGTAGAGCAAGAATTAAGTGAGGCCAAATCAGAGATTATAAAATACAAAGGTATTAACGCCTCGCTTGATAGTGCCGTTGCGGAATATGAAAGAAAAATTGCTGATCAGGAGAAGGCTATAGCCGGTATAAGAGGCAAGGAGCGGAATGCTACTGAGTTAAATAAAAAACTTAAGGACCAATTGGCGGTATTACAAACGCTTCGCGATGAGTACCTGGGAAGGATAGATAGTTTGTTAGTAATGAATCAAAAATTAAAAGGAGAAAACCAACAGTTAACCAGTACGGTTGAAACGCTTTCAAAAAATTTAGAAACTACTGTTAGCACAGCATCCGCATTGAAGAGTGAAT
>JBDKJS010000016.1:0-2854 GCA_039806065.1 Bacteroidota bacterium
TGTTCAGGTCTGGGCGGACAGCCTGGAACATAAACATCCACTGGAATAATTTTATCGATCCCTTGCAGTACGCTGTAGGTGTCAAAAATTCCACCGCTACTGGCACAGGCACCCACGCTAAGAACCCATCTAGGTTCGGCCATTTGTTCATAGACCTGTCTCAATACGGGGCCCATTTTTTTCGCTATGGTACCCATTACCATAAGGAGATCTGCCTGTCGAGGCGAGAAGCTCAACCTTTCGGATCCGAATCGTGCCAAATCATAATGAGAGGCCATGGTAGCCATGAATTCAATTCCGCAGCAAGAAGTAGCAAATGGCAATGGCCAGAGTGAATTTTTTCGAGCTAACCCCACGGCAGCGTCAAGTTTGGTTGCAAAAAAACCGGGTCCTTCAAATCCAGCTGGTGCCTTGGCGATGGTGCTTGTTTGGCCTGTTTGAATATTGCTCATATCATTATAGTTTACTAAAAGTTATTCCCACTTAAGGGCACCTTTTTTAATTATGTAAAAGAATCCTGTTAGAAGCAGGACCATGAATAATCCCATTTCTACCATTCCTAACAAACCTAGATCTTTGAAGTTCACCGCCCAGGGGTACATAAATATTACTTCGACATCAAATAAAACGAATAGAATGGCTACTAAAAAATATTTGATCGAGAATGGGATTCTGGCATTGCCCTTGGATTCTATACCGCATTCAAAACTTTCATTTTTAACTGCCGTTTTTCGTTTTGGCCCTAGCAAGTGGGTGGCAAACATGGTAAAAACCACAAATCCGGCTGCCACTAAAAATTGAAGGGCTATAGGTAAATATTCTTGCATAGATTATAAAATTACTCGGGGTGGCACAAATGTACTATTTTAATGACTATTTACCTTCAAAAGAGATGAGATAAACCGCAAATTTCTAACGCAGATACCTAAAGAATGATTCAAGGAAAAATACAATAACCTCCTTAACTTATCAAGGCTAATTGTGTGAATAAAAGTTTGTGGCCTTAATGATTTTTATTTTCTTTGCTTCCTACCATTTAACCACTTAAAATGAAAAAGATTTTTTCAATTTTATTATATCTGTTTTTAATAACTATTAGTTCTAGCCATGGACAATCCAAGATAGACTGGCAGCAGTATGATCAAAAAAAGAGAGCTGGGACACTAAATATGAGCGACTTACTAAAAGTAGGGAAGCAGCTTAAAAAAGAGAATGCGCAACCAATGAATACTAAAATTGGAAGCCAATCGGCCCATACACAATCCACCAGCGCACAGTGTGACTGTCTAATTCCATTAGACTCTAGCTTTAGCATAGCACCTTTTACTAACGGGACAGCTCCAGATTATAGAAATGATGATGGCAGCACAGGAAATATTCCTATTCCTTTTAACTTTTGCCTTTATGGGCAAACCTTCAATTCACTTTGGATTAATAACAATGGCAACATTTCTTTTGATGGACCATATTTTACCTATAATGCTTCAGGATTTCCGGTAAACGGCAATGCCATGGTAGCAGCCTTTTGGGGTGATGTGGACACGCGCGATCCTGCTAGTGGACTGGTGTATTATAAAATTACCCCAACATCTGTAATTGTTCGTTGGGAGCGTGTAGGATACTTTGCCAATCACAGTGATCTATTAAATGATTTTCAAATTATTATTACAGATGGTAATGACCCCTTAATCCCCAATGGGCAAAACGTAGCGCTTTGCTATGGCGAAATGCAATGGACCACGGGCGATGCATCGCAAGGTACAGGAGGTTTTGGTGGAACCCCAGCTACAGTGGGTGCAAATAATGGCAATGGGGTAGATTTTATTCAGTATGGTAGATTTGACCAACCGGGGGCTGCCTATGACGGACCTTTCGGGGTAAATGATGGGATCGATTTTCTCGATAGTAAAACTTTGATATTTAACTCTTGTGTGAGCGGTGCCAATATTCCTCCGCTGGTAGAAGGTACCAATGTGTGCGATACATTAATTATCTGTGTATCAGATTCTAATTTTAGTGATACGGTGACATTTGGTTTCAACTTCTACCCACCTGAACCGGGCCAAAATACTACTATCGTAGCCTCTGGACCTCCTGGATTTAACGTAACAAGTAATACCCCAGGCGCCATTGCCAGCATTACCGGCTATCAAGTGGTGAACTTGAGTACCTTTACACAAGCCAATATTCAAATTTTAGCCATTGATGATGGAGCACCAGCAGAAACCACAACGGTAACATTAGCATTTGTGATTGATACTTTTGGTCTTCGTCCACCACTTCCAATCACTGGAACCGCAGGTGCCTATTGTGCTGGACAACCAGGTGTAACTTTAACAGCCCCCCCAGGCTTCAACGAGTATTTTTGGAATCCAACCACATCAACCGCTACCAGCATATTGGCAACAGAGGGAACCTATAACGTAGAATACACCAATGAGAACGGGTGCAGGTTAAAGTCGCCCCCATTCCCAGTATTTTTATCAGACCCAATAGCTGAAATAGGCGGAATAACTGCTGTATGTGGTCAAAGCGATGCTGTACTCCAATTAAGCAATCCTTTTGAAACCTATAATTGGTCAAATGGAGATACTACACCTGCAATAACAGTTGGTACAGGTACTTATTTTGTAACGGTTACCGATAGTGTAGGTTGTACTGAAAATTCAGACACTATTACAGTAAACATTAGCAATAATCCCATTGCCAATTTTAGCAATTTACCTACCACCTCGCTTCCTTTAGACACTGTCCAATTTAATGATCTAAGTACCATAACAGGATCCACAATCATAGCATGGGCTTGGAGTATTGATACAGCAGTGTTTTTTAATCAAAATCCTAAATATGTATT
>JBDKJS010000017.1:0-4094 GCA_039806065.1 Bacteroidota bacterium
TGCCACTGATGCAGGTGGTGATAAGTACCAATATAATTTTTAATCGCATAAAGGGATTACTAAGGTAATCATTTTATCCCTCACTCACGCAGTAGTTTGCCGGTGTAGGTTTTACCGGTGGCGGTGGTGCAGCGGTAGTAGTAGAGGCCGGTGGGCTGCTTGCCCATGTCAATAGTGCTGCACGTGCCACCACACAGCGGCTGCTCTGGCAACAGCTCTCCCTGGCTATTGTATATTTTTATTTGCCTGATGGCATCACCGGCCTGCTTTAGCTCAAAGTTAAATACCCCACCACTTGGATTGGGATATACCGTTATATATTTTTCTAATTTTTGATGGACAACACCTGTAAAAATAGTATCGCAGAGGCTGCCAACTACAGGACCTAATTGGTAGTTAGGCATATTGGGGAGGCCACCTACAGAAAATGAAGTTGGAAAAATAATTTGATTAGAGGAATACTGGCAAGTTGATGACAAATTGTTTGGGAACTTTATCTCATCTAAACCTGTATTAAAACCTGTCGTATTATTAGGATTTGTCAAATACCTTCCTTTAGTAATAAGTAATCGCTGATTGGGTGAGTAAGCTAAATGACCATAATAATAAGTAGAAGCTGCACCTGTATCTGGATACTCATTAATTAAAGTTTTACTCGTAATTATATTTGAAGCATTCAAATCAAATTGCCATAACTTTTTTGTAGCAGAACTGGTAGCAACATAAATCTTCGAATTATCTGGAGATAGTGCCAAGCCAAAATAACTAAAATCTGTAGATGGAATATTTTCACCAGCACTAATAAAATTTGACAATTGTCCAGTACATCTATCAAAATCGAAAATATTAATTTCTTGATTAACACCTGCTGCAACTAACTTAGTTCCATCTAGCGAAAAAACCATTTGTCCATATAAAAAACCACTTGAGTCAAATCGAGTATTATTTCCAATTACTTGCAAATTTTGCAATACAAAACCGCTATGACTCAAAAGATAGACTAAGTACCCATTTGTAAATGTTTTTTGCATAACTAACCACCAATCTCTTCCGTTTGCATGTCTTACAACTGCGAGTTTCTCATTGATCGCATTGGTATCCAATGGTTCATTCTTCAAAATCACTGAATCTACCTTAGTATTTATGATTGAATAATAGCAATATGGGACTCCGAAGCCAGAGATAATATTTCTGGTTATTCCAATAAAGTATACTATGGAATCTGAAACTGGCAATAGGAGAGCTCCATTTCCAGAAAAAGGATAGCATTTTAAACTATCTCCATTTTCAATCAATGAATCATTAATACCAAATACTGATCCTCCTTTATTTATAAAGTTTGTCCCACCACCGTATAATTTGAGTTGGCCATCAATACTACTAAAAGTAGAATTTGAAAACTGAGCAGGGTAAGAAAAATTTGAATAACCGATTATCGGATTTAAACTATCGTTCCAATCTATTCTACAATTTCTTGGAAAACACCAATTATTTCCCTGTTTTTGTGAAAAACAATTAAAACTGACTAATAAAAACGCGATATATAGTATTATTCTCATTGAACTACAATTTTAATACTCTTTACTAAAATAAAATTCTGATAAAAATTACAATGATAAATTCCTTTTGCATACTTACTTAGATCAACTTCCTTCTCTGAATCATTTTGTACTAAGTTAAAGCTAATCAATTCATCACCATTCATGCTAATGATCTTACAATTTATTTGGTCCATAATTCCTAAGCCAGCAGATACCTTAATAGTACCATGGGTTGGAATGGGGTACACTTCAAAACTTCTTGCCTGTGCCTGCAATCCCCCATAATTAGACCGCCTTAAATTACTTATGGTAAAATCATCTGCATCTATGCGTAAGGCTACGCGGGCGTCATAGCTAGTAGTTCCTCCACTTACTGGATTCTCAAACGCCATAATCTTTAACGACTCCTTTTGTTCGGGTTCAAAATGATAGCCATAGCTTTCTAATAAAATTTTTTTATATTGAATGGCATTTACTTCAAAATTATTTTCTGGACTAATTGTAGTTGTAACCATGAGGGCATGTACAGTGTCAGAACTAAGTGTATCTGTAATAGCAATTAATTGCCCAATACCAGTGGTTTTTAGGCTGTCATAAAAACTTCTAAGAATTAAGTCTTTTTGAGTTCCTAACTCCATTAAATTTCTTTTCTGATCCAGAGTCTCAAACACATAACGTTTCAATTCATAGGACACTTCTGGGTTAACATTTGACAAGGATTGCTGCATAATTCGCTCAACGTTCGATTGCTCACACTCAGGATCGGAACATTTTTCTTCACAACTTGTTGACGGTTGGGTGTTAAAGTCAGGAGTGATTATTGTAGGAGAACTAAGGTGAGAAGTTGGGTCAAAATTTAATTGTGATCTCATGAACCAAACAGGACCAAATTGATAAGGCAAGTTTATTCCTTTTAAATTAAATGCACTTCCCCCTCCTCTATACCACCTATTATCACTTGCCGAAGATGCACTCCCTTGCACACCAATATTACTTCTTTCTAACGTAATTCCCGTAATAAAAGTGTCTAGCTCATTACAAAAAACTTGATTTGTATTTAAACAATTATAAAATCTTATGCCTGTACCAAAATTCTTAATATAATTATTAAGCAATTGGTTGTTAATTCCACCCTCTACTGTTATTCCTATTGCCGATGTTTCTTCCTGCCATATTGGAGCCATACTACGTGTATGCTGATTGCCTGATACTACCATGCCATTGCACCCTTGAAGCTTAAGTCCATACTGCATTCGTACACTTTGAGCCCATAGCATACTGCTATAATTCCCTTCTAAAAACCCATCATTTATTTGAGTAATTAAAATACCACGAGCTCTCCCTAATATATAATTTCCTGCAACCCTTAAAACTGGATTACTTCCTCTATCAAATATATCATTTCGAACTTGAATGCCAATATCACTTCCTGGATTTTGAGCTACACTACCTCTGTAAAGTATAATATTTTCTAGCACATTTATATCATTTCCTCGCGAGTGGTAAATTGCTATCGGAAAGTGAATGTCTTTTATAAAATTCTCTACTATTATTTGGGCATTAGCACTATCTAAAATTCTATTTGTCCATATTCCCCAGCTTAGAGACTGACTCAAATATGGATTAGTAACGCTACCATTGTCTATCTCATTAGAAATAACTTCCAATTTTATATTGGTAACAGTGTATATCTGTACGGTGTTATTATAAAAATAATTACGCTCTAAATTACTACCACCCACTCTTAAATCAAATGAAAGTTGATTATCACCTCTTGCAAAAATAGCTGCATGTGTAGCGTTGCAACCATCATCCCCCATTATTGGTACACAATTACTTATAAAATTACTAAATTGATTATTTAAAATATTTACGTTACTACTTGTTGACATTATTCCATATTGACCAAAACTCAGCTTATTCTGACCTTCCGTGGCATCGCCAATAGAAACTAGGTTCATTACATCTTTCAATTCAATATGCGCAAACCCCTCTTGACCTACTAGGGGAGCCTTTTGCAATAAATGGTTGCTGCTGCTGTGTGTAAATTTACTTCCGGTGATGGTTAGCGTTGCGTAGAGCGCTTGCATGGATATACTGATGTTGTTTTGATCAAAGGTGCTATTGGTAATGTTCACGCCCAAACCGCCCCCTACGCTATTCACGCTGTTTGCAATTGCTTTTTGTGCATCCTTAATCAAACTCCCTGATTGAACCGTTAGCGCCACATCACTTTCCAGTATGATGCCCTGCCACATGGCACCGCACGATTGGAGTGTGCTGCTATCTATCAAAAAGGTTACTCCAGTCAATACATATATTACCGCATCGGTGCCTAAATAAATATTGGGGCAATTAATAAAACTGAAGTTTTTATCAATCACCAGCGTATCTTCAATGTAAATCATCTGGTTGGTAGTTATACTGCCAACAGCCCATAAATTACTTATCCTATTATTTGAAAAATTATAATCTACTCCCACCTCAAAGGTATCCGTAGCACACACCAAGGGTGCACAATTACAACTATCCACCACTTGAATAGCAGTTTGA
>JBDKJS010000018.1:0-16992 GCA_039806065.1 Bacteroidota bacterium
AAAACCGACAGCAGTCGGCAACTGATTTTAACACTCACATCCAATCAATATCAAATATTTCTACCGATGCTTCTAACCTTGAAAGAATCAATCGGTGGAATTCGGCATTGCGCATGTTCAAAGAAAAACCATTTTTTGGATGGGGTCCTAATACCTATCAATTCAAATATGCACCTTATCAATTATCAAAGGAAATGACCATTATAAGCACTAATTTTGGTGATGGCGGTAATGCGCATAGCGAATATATTGGACCACTCACAGAGAGTGGTGTATTTGGTGCACTTAGTGTAATAGCTATGATAGTGGTCATGATTACGAGGGCAACACTATTTTACTCGAGATGTAAAATAAATGAAATAAAAAATTTAACATTGACCATACTCTTAAGCTTGATTACCTATTTCGTGCATGGAATGCTAAATAATTTTTTAGATACCGATAAAGCTGCTGTGCCCGTTTTTGGCTTTATGGCCATGTTAGTGGCGTTAGAGGTGTATCATTCAAATAATACCACCTACCAGCCCAATACCCTTTAGTTAGTCCTATTATTTTGAGGTTACTACTAACAGATCCTTGTTATCATCTAGTGATTTTGAATTTAGTTAGTTATATTATTTTGAGGTTACCACTAACTTAGATTGAGCCATGGTTTCGTTTTCAAATATAACTTGAATCAAATACAGCCCTGCACTCAATGGTGGCAGCCCACATGTTGTATTTCGATTAACAATATTGGCTAATCCAAAAACCTTTTTGCCTTGCAAGTCAATTATTGACAGTTCTTTTATGATCAATTCGCTGGTTAGGCTTATTTCACCTGATGAAGAGACTATAGAAGGTACAACCAAGAGGTGCTGATTTTTTAAGTCATTGTTTCCTAATACCGCATTATTACACATCATGAGTGTCATTATTCCGTCTGCTTTACCATATCCCCATGCATTGTTAGGATAAGGGCCCCAAGTGTACCCATCAGTATAGGTATTGGCAAAAAGGTCGTTTCTAAAATCTTGATAGGTGGCAGTAGGACAAGCTTGCAGATAAAGTGCTGCAATACCAGCCACCACTGGAGCAGCAGCACTAGTACCACCGCCACTTGCATGAAAACCACCTAGTGCCAATCGCACATCATTATTGGCGATCATAGCTGGCACTGCACTTAAGATCACAGTACTCACCGTATGATGTCCAGTAGCAGCCAAATCAGGTTTAATACGTTGATACCGATCTGGGCCCCTGCTGCTATTCGCAGCTAATTGGTTTGGAAAATCATTTGCCGACACATGCACTGTACTATCATATTTTAAATGTCTATCAGTATTAAAATAATTACCCACTGTAATCACTTTTGGTGAGCATCCATAACTGCTTATGAGGTTGCTGTTGGTATCCGTGAGCACATAATGATTCATAAATGGATAAATGGTATTGTTAGGCAAATTTTGCCAAACCCAATCAGTAGTCCATGAATCAAGCAACCCAGTTCCAACGGTTTTAAAGCTATAAAATAAATTGGTAGAATCAGGTTGGATATAAAATTCAATACTTAGCACACCTGGAGCAAAATTTGAAATCAAACTTTGCATCACAGCCAACCTATTACCGCTTCCATTTTTTAAAGTATCCACCTGAATATTTCCTATCCCTATCAAGGGAGAACGAAAAGGGGTAGCAGTACGCTCACTTACAGAGGTAGGTCCCACTTCATCCACCCCAATAGAATAGGTTAAAGCGTTGAGGTTGGTAACATCGGCAAAAATTTGAACATATGCAGCATTGTAAGCAGGGTTATATTTAAACCAAGTGAAAGAGGTGTCATTTGTACTGGTATTTTCATGTTTTAAATGAATTGGATAACCACCAATATTTCCCGAAGCCGTTACCATTATACGCCCAGCTTGAGTGTCTAAAAAATCGTCAATTAATTCTGCTTCTAAGTCAAGACCGTCATGCGACCCGTAATAGCTGCCAAGGCTAGCATTTATAACGCAAGGTTTACCCAAAGCAGAGGCCTTGTTAAAAATATAATCCACGGCATCGGCCATAAGAGTATTGTTACCTTGGTAATTAAAATCATAGGCAACCATTATAATATCTGCTTCAGGAGCAGCTCCAGCCTGCTGACCTATCGCCCTTCCATTACCCGCGCCAATACCAGCCACATGCGTTCCATGACCAAATTGATAGGCAGCATTATCATTATTTGCAGTGCCATTGTCTATGTCATTGTTAGACCATTCCTGACCGTAATTGTAAGGTTGTGGTGTATTACTCGCAACGGGTTTGCTTTGGTCCCAAACAAACTTTATTCTACTGTTGCCTATTGAATCTTTAAAATCAGGATGAGTAAAATCAATACCACTATCAATAAAGCCCAAAACCACCCCATTGCCTTTGTAGGACATGTTTAAACTCCCTGCTCCTAGATGGCAATCTTCAATCCTATTTTTAACCCTCATGGTATCATTAAGTGGAATTACATTCTTTGCCCCTGTTTCAATTTGAGAAACAAAATGCTGTTCAGCTATCGACACTATATTTGGAGGACTTAAATAACAAGCAACAATATTTTTACCATTATACTTCAAGCCACCCCCATGTGAAATTACAAAAGCAGCTATCTTTTTCACATCCCCTTTTATTAATACCCCCATTTGTTGGGCATTGTTTGCGCTGATGGCCTTCTCAATTGCTAGATGCAACTTCAGATCATATTTTGAAGAACTCAAAACTGTAAATGGACAAAATGTGGTCAAAGCCAATGTTAAAAGAGTCAAAATAAAAAGTTTTTTCATATCTGATATAATTTATGGTATAAACAAACAAAAGTATTCGCTAGTTTTTGTTTTAGGATATAAAGCTACTAATTTTTTAAAAAGTTGTTATAAAACTTGCTTTATAATAGTTAAGTTCTATATTTGCAATGGGGTTTTTCATTTTTTGACACATTTTTATTCAGTATTTAATTCGAATAGTTTAACCAACACAAGCAATGAGAAGTTCAATATTTCAGTATCCTTATGAGAAGGTATTTAAACGTACCAAAGGAGCCCTTAGTCGCTTAGGACTCAAAGTTACCGACAGCAATTCAACGGCTGGTAGCATTCAAGCTGAAAGTGGATTTTCCATTTTAAAGCCACAGGTAAAAGTTGATTTAATTGTTGAAGAAATGGAAAACCACAATACTAAGGTTACTGTACGTGGTTTGACTGTAAAAAACATGTTTTTTCAAAAAGGAATTAATGCCGATTTACAAGAAGCAGAAATTCTTGAAACCATATCCGTGATAATTTAAAAGAGTCTGTTTGCAATGTCCAACCGTTCGTTGTTTTTAACGCACGTAGCCCAAACAAGTCCAGCTCCGATGGCGCTTGCAATTAAAAGTGCATCCGGGATTTATATCACCGATGAGCAAGATAAAAAATATCTTGATTTAATATCAGGTATTGCGGTAAGCAATTTAGGTCACGGAAATAAAAATGTAATAGCAGCCATACAAAAGCAAGCAAACAAGCACATGCATGTAATGGTATATGGTGAATTCATACAATCACCACAAGTAAGCTTAGCTACAAAGTTATGTAGTTATTTGCCTAAAAATTTACAAAGTGTTTATTTCACCAATTCCGGTGCTGAAGCAGTGGAAGGTGCTTTAAAGTTAGCAAAGCGTGTTACGGGCAGATCGCGAGTGGTGAGCTTCACTAACGCTTATCATGGCAGCACACATGGTGCACTCAGCATTGGTGGGAGTGAATTTTTTAAAAATGCTTTTAGACCGCTCTTACCAGAATGCTATCATTTTAATTACAATGATGGTCAAATATTTGATTTCTTGGATGGACAAGTTGCTGCGGTGATCTTTGAATATGTGCAGGCAGAAGCTGGCAATTTAATTCCCGACCCCAATTTTCTTTTTCAACTGGCTGCAAGATGCAAGGAAGAAGGAATATTGCTCATAGCTGATGAAATTCAAACAGGGATGGGAAGAACTGGAAGCCTTTTTGCTTTGGAACAACATGATTTTACTCCTGATATATTATTGGTAGGAAAAGCCTTTGGGGGAGGCATGCCGCTTGCAGCTTTTATTAGCAGTTATGATTACATGCAAGCACTAACCAGCCAGCCAGTATTGGGCCATATTACAACATTTGGTGGCCACCCTGTTTGCTGTGCTGCAGCCGAAGCCGCCTTAGATGATTTGATAGCACTAGAGCTGCTTGCATCCGTTACTGAAAAAGGTGAATTATTTAAATTTAGATTAAAACATCGTGCTATAAAAAAATTAAATGCCAAAGGATTGATGGTAGCACTTCACTTTGAAAGTTTTGAAATAAATAAAAAGATAATAGATAAATGCCTAAATCTTGGAATGATTACCGATTGGTTTTTATATGCTCCCCAAGCACTCCGTATTGCACCTCCACTTTCTATTACCACCAATGAAATTAATCAAGCTTGCGATCTACTTCTGCAAGCCATCGATGAAAGTATTTAATTATGATAAAGGGACTTTATTATTTTGCGCTTATACAAATAGTATTACTTAGTAAAGCCAGCTGTGCTCAAGATGCTATTGATTTTCAATACCGGTATGATACTGATTTGCTGCCTCACACTTTTCATCAACAGAAGCGTAACGCCATAAGTGATTATTTAGGCACTGACGAATGTTTTGTAGCATTTACCAACCCAATAAGAAATAGGAGCAATGACAACGATTTCCAATACCACCAAGATCCTAATTTTTATTATCTCACCGGGTTTAAAGAGCCCGATGCAGTACTAATCATTTTCAATAAAAATGATGCTGTAAGAGAAATTTTATTTGTTCCTAAGAGAAATCCTGAAAGAGAAGTTTGGAATGGCAGAAGAGCAGGGATCGAAAAGGCCACCCTATTTACAGGAATAGATAGTGTATGTAGTACAGAGGACTTTATCAGTTTCGAATTTCCAAAAAACATTAGCCATGTGTGTACCACGATCTTACCTTCGGGAATAGTAGATGATAAAAACAACAAATTTGATCTATATAATATTCTAGAATCATTCCATCAAAAGATAGAAAGGCAAAACCTCGCAAGTGATACTCAAAAAATAAAAAATCTATTGAGCGAACTTAGAGAAGTTAAAGAAGCAGAAGAACTGGTGTTAATGCAAAAAGCCATTGACATTAGTTGTGATGCACATATTGCCATGATGAAAGGTGCTAAGAGTGGTATGCACGAGTATGAAGTGCAAGCTGTGGGAGAATATTTTTTTAAAAAAGAAGGAAGCGAATATATAGGTTATCCCTCCATTTGCGGAGCGGCAGAAAATGGCACTATACTTCATTATAATACGAATAGAAAAAAAACTACTGATAATGAACTAGTATTGCTTGACATGGGTGCCGAGTACCATGGTTACACTGCAGATATAACGCGCACCCTACCTCTGAACGGTAAATTTTCTGACGATCAAAAAGCACTCTACAACCTAGTGTTAGAAGCTCAAAATGCAGGTATTGCAGCATGTGTATTGGGCGGTGGTTTTCGGGATCCACATGAAGCCGCAGTAGAAAAAATAAAAGCGGGGTTGTTAAAACTTGAAATCATTAAAAATGCGGCAGACTATAAACGCTATTTCATGCATAGCACTTCACACTATTTAGGGCTCGATGTACATGATGTGGGCACTCGTGGGAGCCTGAAGGCAAATTCCGTAATTACTGTTGAGCCGGGAATTTACATTCCCGAAGGCAGTCCATGCCATCCGAAATGGTGGAATATGGGTATTAGGATAGAAGATGACATCTTAATAACCAACGATAAGCCACTGAATATGAGCGCCAAAGCGCCAAGAACTATAGAAGAAATAGAAAAAATAATGCAGCAGCAGTTAAAAGAGACAGATTGGATTGAAAAACATAAATAATGCCTATAAAATTTGTATAATCTTAAGTGTTCTATTATCTTTGCGTCCCTTTTAAAAAGGAAAAATAAATAAAAATCATTGTAAAATGGCTAAGAAAGGCAATCGCATACAGGTAATCTTGGAATGCACTGAGCATAAAACCTCAGGCGTAGCAGGAACTTCTCGTTACATCACAACCAAAAACAAGAAGAATACCACAGAAAGACTAGAAATTAAAAAATATAACCCAATCTTGAAAAAGATGACGGTTCATAAAGAAATCAAATAATTCATTAACGATAAAATTTACCTACAATGGCAAAGAAAGTAGTTGCAACACTTAAAACCGGAAAAGGAAAAGAGTTTAGCAAAGTAATCAAGATGGTTAAGAATCCTGAAACAGGCGCTTATGCCTTCAAACAAGAAGTGGTTCACAACGATCACGTAAAAGATTTTTTAAAGTCTAAATAAACATAGCTTAATTCATTGTGAAGCTTCTTTCATTACAAATGAGAGAGGCTTTTTTAATTTATAATTATGGGGTTGTTTAATTTTTTTAGTAAAGAGAAAAAAGAAACGTTAGATAAAGGACTGGAGAAAACGAAAGAGAGTTTCTTTTCAAGGATTACCAAAGCAGTGGTTGGAAAAGCCACTGTCGATGCTGATGTACTTGATAATTTGGAAGAAGTGTTGGTGAGTTCAGATGTGGGGGTAAATACCACTTTGAAAATTATCCATAGATTGGAAGATCGAGTTGCAAGAGATAAATACATCAGCACAGGAGATTTGAATAAAATCATGAAAGAAGAAGTGGCAGCGCTTTTATCAGAAAACAATACCAGTGATGCCACAGAACTTAGTTTACCTGCAAGCACAACCAAACCTTACGTTATAATGGTAGTGGGCGTAAATGGAGTGGGGAAAACAACTACTATAGGAAAACTTGCTCACCAATTTAAAAAACAGGGACATCAAGTAATACTCGGAGCTGCGGATACCTTTCGTGCTGCTGCAGTGGATCAGTTAGATATCTGGAGTAAACGAGCCGATGTGCCAATCATTAAACAAGGCATGGGAGCTGATCCAGCCTCTGTGGCTTTTGATACAGTACAAAGTGCAGTAGCGCAAAATTGTGATATAGCCATAATAGATACTGCTGGTCGCTTGCATAATAAAATTAATTTGATGAATGAGTTAAGTAAAATCAAGCGGGTGATGGAAAAAGTTATTCCCAATGCGCCACATGAAGTACTGCTTGTTTTAGATGCCAGTACAGGTCAAAATGCAATTGAACAGGCTCGTCAATTTACAAAGGCTACAGAAGTTACTGCGCTAGCGCTCACCAAATTAGATGGCACTGCAAAAGGCGGGGTGGTGATAGGAATCAGTGATGAATTTAAAATCCCTGTAAAATACATAGGTGTTGGAGAGAAAATGGAGGACTTACAAGTGTTTAACAAATATGAATTTGTAGATAGCCTATTTGGTAACTAATTATATACTATTTAAATTAAACAAATAAATTGCGCGCTCGCACTCTCAAAAAAAACAAGGTTAATGTTATCACCTTAGGCTGTTCAAAAAACATCTATGATTCAGAGGTTTTGATGGGCCAATTAAAGGCTAACAATATTGATGTAGCCCATGAAATGGATAATGATACAGCCAACATTGTAATCATCAATACTTGTGGCTTCATTGACAATGCCAAGGAAGAGAGCATTAATACGATACTTACCTATGCTCAAGCAAAGGAAGAAGGCAAGATTGATAAATTAATAGTGACTGGCTGCTTGAGCGAACGATACAAACCCGACTTGGAAAAAGAAATCTCCAATGTAGACCACTATTTTGGCACCAGAGATTTACCAAAACTACTCAAAACTTTAAATGCCAATTACAAACAAGAGTTGGTAGGTGAAAGACTGCTCACTACGCCACAGCACTTTGCGTATCTTAAAATATCTGAAGGTTGCGACAGGCCCTGTTCCTTTTGTGCCATTCCCCTTATGCGCGGCAAACACCAAAGCACACCTATTGAATCATTGGTGGAGCAAGCTAACCGGCTTGCAGCAAAAGGCACCAAAGAGCTTATTCTAATAGCACAAGACCTCACCTACTACGGTTTAGATATTTACAAAAAAAGAAATTTATCAGCACTTTTAAATCAATTACAGGACGTATCGGGAATTGAATGGATCAGGCTGCACTATGCATTCCCTAGTGGATTTCCAATGGACATTCTGGAAGTAATGCGTAAGAGTAACAAATTATGCAATTATTTAGATATGCCACTACAGCATATTTCAGATTCCATGCTAACGAGTATGCGCAGAGGCACAACAAAGCAGAAAACAATAGACCTAGTCAATAAAATTCGAGATACTGTTCCAGGAATTGCCATTAGAACTACACTCATAGCTGGTTATCCTGGCGAAACGGAAGATGATTTTCACCAAATGAAAGCCTGGGTCACAGAAAGTAAATTTGAAAGACTTGGCATTTTCGCCTATTCACACGAAGAACAAACCCATGCCTTTAAATTGGATGATAATGTTCCTGCTGAAGTAAAAAAATCTCGTGCAGAAGAAATAATGAGCATTCAGCAAGGAATTTCAGCATCACTTAACAAGCAAAAAATTGGAAGCAATTTTAAAACAATCATTGACAGAAAAGAAGGTAATTTCTATATAGGTCGCACAGAATTTGACTCGCCCGAAGTAGATAATGAAGTTTTAATAGATGCAACAAAACACTATCTGCGTATTGGCGATTTTATTGAAGCCAATGTTTATGATGCTACCGAGTTTGATCTATACGCAAACCCCATTTAATAATCCATTAACCCAGGCATCTTAAAATTCAATATAACAAGCTTACCACCGTTCTGATGTGATAGGAAACCAGCACCTAATAGCTTATTCAATTGCCATGTCAACAACTATCTATCATTGAAATAAATACCTCCCACCCTTTTTATTGGATTTATTTACATTCGTAGCCAAGAGATGAAAAAAATTATTTTAATATTTTTATTTGTTGCATCAGGTATTATTATGTCGATGGCACAAACAGCCACCCTATATGGTACTGTAACAGATTCTACAAACAAAGGAGTTGATGGAGCATTGATAGGTATTGAGGGTAGCGCCATTGGTACCTTTACCAATCAAATTGGCAAATTCGAATTACTGATACCAGCAGAAAAAAAAGTAATCCTAGTTTTTTCATACAATGGAATAATTGATACAGCATCCATAAAATTGAAGGATGGCGAAAGGACAATGCTAAACAAACAACTAAATATTAGAACTAAAGAATTAAAGGGAGTAACAATAATAGATAGGTCACTTAGGGATGATGGAACCTTAATAAAATTAAATCCCAAATTGGTTCAAAACATTCCCACCCCCAACCAAAGCATAGAAGATTTAATTAAATCGCTACCAGGAGTATCCTCCAACAATGAACTTACAAGCACTTACAATGTGCGTGGAGGCAATTTTGATGAAAATTTAATTTATGTAAATGGCATTGAAATATACAGACCATTTTTAATAAGAAGCGGACAACAAGAGGGCCTTAGTTTTCCAAACCCCGATATGGTAGAAAACATAAAATTTTCTGCAGGAGGTTTTGAAGCAAAGTATGGTGATAAACTTTCATCAGTCTTAGATGTTAGTTATAGAAAACCAAAAGACTTTGGCGGGGCGGCTAGTGCAAGTATATTAGGAGGATCGCTAACCTTAGAAGGGGCTAACAAAAGTCAAACTATTTATGCTCTTGCAGGTGTAAGGCAGCGTTCAAATAAATACTTACTCAATACTTTTGAAACCAAAGGTGAATACCAGCCTACATTCCTAGATGCACAAGTGCTACTAGGATTTAATCTAGATAGTGCACGGAAATGGAATATTGAATTATTAGGCAATTATGCTCGCAATATTTACGAAGTAATTCCTCAAAGTAGAGAAACCAATTTTGGCACCATCAATGATGCTAAACGACTCACTGTATTTTTCAGTGGCCGTGAACGCGACACGTACCGAAATGGTACCGGAGCGTTTACACTCAATTTCAATCCTTCTGATTCATTAAGTTTTAAATTAATTTTATCTCACTTTGCCACAAGGGAAGAGGAGAACTTTGATTTGCTAGGACAATATTTTCTAGACCAATTAGAAACAGATTTAGGAAGCGACAATTTTGGAGATGTAGCATTCAATTTAGGAGTTGGCTCTTTCCTAAATCACGCTCGAAATAGACTAAAAGCCTCTATAAGTGCAGTAGAGATACGGTCGGCATGGTATAACAAATATAGTTTAGTACAATGGGGTTTAAGATATCAAACCGAACAAATAAATGATAAGCTATCAGAATGGAATTATAATGACAGCAGTGGTTTTTCAATACCCTCTACCCGTGATAGTATCAATCCTATATTATTATTAAACGATGTTATTAAAAACAAGATAACGCTTAACAGCGAACGAATAAGCGGATTCATCCAAAATAGTATGAAACTCAACGCTGAAAAAAGTATCAGCTTCACCGCAGGAGTTCGATTTACGTATTGGAATTTAAATAATGAATTAAACATATCACCAAGACTCACCATCAATTATGATCCTAGGTGGAAAAGGAAAAATAGTTTTAGGTTAGCCACAGGTTACTACTATCAACCACCATTTTATAGAGAACTGCGCACACTAGAAGGCACCATCAACAAAACGGTAAAGGCACAACAATCACTCCACTTTGTATTGGGAAATGACTTTACTTTTTATGGTTTACACCGGGAGTTCAAACTCACTACTGAAATATATTATAAACAACTAAGCAACCTCAATCCATATAAAATTGATAATTTGAGGCTACGCTACCTTGCCACCAATGCCGCTAGCGGTTATGCAAGAGGCATAGATTTAAGACTTTACGGTGAATTTGTGCCAGGTACCGAATCGTGGGCCAGCATTTCCATACTGGATACGCGCGAAGATTTAACCAATGACTTCTATTATATCTACTTTAATGCCGCAGGCGACACGATTATTCCGGGATATACATTTGATCAACGAAAAAATGATAGCGTAAGAGTGGCTCCGGGTAGCATTCCAAGACCAGCCGACCAAAGGGTTATGTTTAGTTTATTTTTCCAAGATTTTTTACCTAAAAATCCAAGTTACAAAATGTTTTTAATGCTACATTATGGAACAGGTTTGCCCTTTGGCCCGCCAGGAAATGATAGGTATAAGGATATACTTAGAACTACACCCTATCGAAGAGTAGATATTGGATTCAGTAAGCAGCTGATTGGAGATGACAGCAATTATAAACCATCCAAAGGAGCATTTAGCAATATACACACAGCATGGATCAGCCTTGAGGTATTTAATCTACTCCAAGTAAAAAATGTTTCTTCGCACATTTGGATTCAAGATGTAACCAATGCTCGACAGTATGCAGTGCCAAATTTCTTAACGCAGCGATTAATCAATTTACGGCTCAATGTTAGATTCTAATAAAAATGGTTAAATCAATAATCGCCACTCTCCTACTACTCTCATCCTTGTGCCATGGTCAGCAGATTCAATTTGCTGAAAAAGTTGATGGAAATGGGAGGCTTATCAATGCATCAAAATATTATATAATCAACAAGCAGGGTGGTAGTTTGGCATGCAAAATCACTTTGCCAAATGGTTTAAAAACTTCTAAAGTGCGCTTGGATTTATTTCTTGTATTACCCAACAAGAAAACCGTTTTTGAAAATTCCATTTTGCAGGATGTAAGGAAAGAATGGAACTGGTTGAGTACTGATATAATTTTTTATAAAGCCGGCACCTACAATATTTATCTCTATGATGATAAAGACTTGCTACTAAAAGCTACGCAGCTCCATATTACTATAAAATAACATAAAGGTTGGAACCTCTAAAAAAAGTATACCAAGTAATAGGAATGATGTCAGGCACATCATTGGATGGATTGGATATTGCCCATTGTACTTTTACTATACAAGATGAAAACATCAGCTATCATCTCAATAAAGCTGAAACTATTGCATACACTGAAATTTGGGAAAATGCACTACGCAATGCACATCACTATGAAGCTGCATCTTTACTTATTTTCGATCGTGAGCTGGGTCAATTTATGGGAAGTTGTGTTCAATCATTTTTAAACAGGCACAACCTGTCAGCTGATTTTATAAGTTCACATGGTCACACCATCTTCCATCAACCGAGCAAAAAGCTCACCTTCCAAGCAGGCCATGGTGCTGGCATAGCTTCAGTATGCAAGCTTCCTGTAGTTTGTGATTTTAGAAGTTTGGATGTGCTGTTAGGCGGCCAAGGCGCTCCGCTAGTCCCAATAGGAGATCACTACCTATTTAGTCAATTTGATTATTGTATTAATTTAGGCGGTATTGCCAATACTAGTTTTATCTATGAGAACAATCGCATAGCATTTGACATTTGTCCATTCAATCAATTGCTTAATTATGTAGCACAAAAAGCAGGGAAAGATTATGACGAAGGCGGCAGATTAGCGGCATCTGGAAGTATTAGCGATAACTTGCTGGCATCATTAAATTTATTTAACTACTATGATTTATCATTTCCGAAATCATTAGGCCGCGAAGACCTTGAAAGGTATTTTATTCCGCTCCTGGAAGAAAGCAAGTTGAGCATTGCTGATTTATCAGCCACACTTTCCTATCACATAGCAATGCAAATTGCAAAATCTATCGATAGGAAAAATGCTAGCGTACTTCTTACCGGTGGTGGAGTTTACCATGACCATATAATTTATTTGCTTAAAAAATTATCTCCAGCCAATTTTATCATTCCTGATGATGCTACTATACAATTCAAGGAAGCCATTATTTTCGGATTGTTGGGATTGCTACGATGGACTAACAAGACCAATACATTAAAGTACGTAACGGGGGCCAATGTTTCATCGTGCGGAGGGGCAATTTATTTTATGTAGAAGATAGCTTGGGGGTAAAAAAAATGGCAATTCATAAATTGCCATTAGATAACTCCATCATATATTATTTTTTATAAATCCATTTTCATTTGTTTTTTTGGTCCGGAATTTGATTTTTTCTTCTCCCCTTTTTCCTTCATATCCCATTCAATTGTTATTGGGCCATCCTTCTCTGATAGCTTACCGTCCTTTGGTGTTTTTTTAGGTGCATCAATTGGAGAATTTGGAATTGCTTTTGAATTAGAAGGTGCAACAGGAGCAATGGCCTTCTTTACTGCACGCGGCTCGGTTGTTTTCACTACCTTTTGAACCGCATTTTTAGTAACTATCACCCCTTGAGTTTCTCTTCCTTTCACAGGCAATTGAGCAAAATCAATATCTTCATTGAGCTTACGTAATTTTGGTGCTGGTCTTAGTTGCACTTTAACAGCTTCAGCAGTATTTTCATCTGGGGAGAGTGAAAAGTACAGCACCTTACTATTTTCACTTCCCTTAGTGAGCACATATTCTTTGTCGCGAGTGGTTCCTCCTACAGTAAATCTTTTTACCATTACCGCACCTCGCAAACCGTCCCTATAAATCAGATTATAGACTGGTTGGGGTTCATTTTTTCTAAAAAGTGCTATGTGCAAAACATCTTTACCCACATATTTTTTTTCATCCACTTTGGTAACGATCATTGTACCGTTAGCTCTAAAAACGATAATATCATCCATATCAGAGCATTCAGTAACAAATTCATCATTACGCATTTTATAGCCAGCAAAACCCTCTTCTCTATTTACATAAAGTTTTTGGTTATTCATCACCACTTCGCTTGCAACTACTGTTTCAAAGGATGCTATTTTTGTTTTGCGTTCCCTACCTTTGCCGTACTTTCGAAGTAAATCTTTATAATAGTTGATAGCAAAAGTTTTAATATTGGCTAAATAATTTTCTACTTCAGCAAGATTTGCTTCAATCCCCTTAATTTTCTCATCTTGTTCCTTTACATCATATTTGGATATTCGCTTGATTTTAATTTCCGTTAGTGAAACAATATCATCTCTGGTGATAGTACGTTTGAATCTTTTTTTATACGGTTTTAAACCATCATCAATTGTTTCAATCACACTTTCCCAAGTAGTACATTCTTCAATATTTCTATAAATCCGCTTTTCGATGAATATTTTTACTAGACTACTAAAGTGCCATTCTTCTTCGAGCTCTGCCTTTCTAATCTCTAACTCTTTTCTAAGTAGGTCCAAAGTTTGCTGTGTGTTATGTGCGAGAATATCATTCACGCTCATAAATCGAGGTTTATCATCAATAATCACACAGCTATTGGGCGAAATACTTATTTCGCAATCAGTAAAGGCATACAAAGCATCTACCGTCTTATCCATATCCTCATAGCTATCGCTATGAAGGGTAATTACTATTTCTACTTTTGCAGAGGTATTATCTTCAACTTTTTTCACTTTAATTTTTCCCTTATCATTGGCTGAAAGAATGGAATCAATCAATGAAGTGGTGGTGGTGCCAAAAGGGATTTCAGTGATGACAAGTGTTTTTCGATCGCGCTTTTCGATAGTAGCTCTTACACGGATTCGGCCTCCGCGAAGTCCTTCATTGTATTTACTAAAGTCTGCACTTCCGCCAGTGGCAAAATCAGGAACGAGGGATACTTTTTTATTTCGAAGAATATCTATACTAGCCTCTATTAATTCACAAAAATTATGTGGCAGAATTTTACAAGCCAGGCCTACAGCTATACCTTCAACTCCTTGAGCTAACAATAATGGGAATTTGACTGGCAGGGTTACAGGCTCTTTATTTCTACCATCATAAGAAAGATTCCATTTCGTAGTCTTTGGATTATAGATTACGTCAAGGGCAAATTTACTCAGCCGTGCTTCAATATAACGCGAAGCAGCCGCACTATCTCCTGTATATATATTTCCCCAGTTTCCTTGGGTATCAATTATCAAATCCTTTTGGCCCATTTGCACCAGGGCATCGCCTATACTCACATCACCATGTGGGTGATACTTCATGCAATGGCCAATGATGTTAGCTACTTTATTGTATCTACCATCTTCCATTTCATACATTGAATGAAGTATTCTGCGCTGCACTGGTTTTAAACCATCATTAATATGTGGTACTGCTCTTTCCAGTATTACATAAGATGCATAATCAAGAAACCAATTTTCATACATACCATTGATATGAATAACTTTTGGTATGTAGTGGGTTGTAGCTTCTTCCTTCTTATTTCCCGTATCTGGTTGTTTCTTCTTCGTCATTATTTATAATATGATACTATACTATTTAAATTATACTAAAAATTAGGATTCATCATCCACTTCTGCTTCTTCCATCATAGCTTCTTCAACATTGTTGCGTTCTATCCTTAAGTTGCCTATGATAAAATCTTGCCTATCTGGGGTATTTTTACCCATGTAATATTCTAAAAGATGATGAATAGTTTCTTCCTGTCCTATCATCACTGGCTCTAGACGCATTTTTCTTCCAATAAAATTTGAAAACTCATCAGGCGAAATTTCTCCAAGTCCTTTGAATCGGGTAATTTCTGGTTTGGGTCTTAGCTTTTCAATGGCCTTTACTCTTTCATCGTCACTGTAACAATAGATAGTTTCCTTCTTATTTCTCACTCTGAATAGCGGTGTTTGCAGAATGTATACATGGCCAGCCTTCACTAATTCAGGAAAGAATTGAAGGAAAAAGGTCATAAGAAGCAGCCTAATGTGCATACCATCAACATCGGCATCAGTAGCAATCACTACTCTGTTGTATCTGAGTTCATCAAGTCCATCTTCAATGTTAAGTGCATTTTGCAATAAATTAAACTCTTCATTTTCATACACAACTTTTTTAGTCATACTGTAGCAGTTGAGTGGTTTTCCTTTTAGGGAAAAAACTGCCTGGGTATTTACATCTCGAGCCTTGGTAATACTTCCACTAGCTGAATCTCCTTCGGTAATAAACAAAGTGGAATTTAATCGATCAATATTCTTTGTGTTGAAATGAACCCTGCAGTCTCGCAGTTTTCTATTATGCAGGTTTGCCTTCTTTGCTCTTTCATTAGCCAATTTTTTAATTCCAGCTATTTCCTTTCTTTCTCGTTCGCTTTGCAATATTTTTTTTAAGAGAATATCGGCAGTTTCGTTATGTTTATGAAGGTAGTTGTCAAGTTCGGTTTTAATAAAATCATTGATCCAGGTTCTAATTTGGGGGCCTTTAGGGCCTGTGGTTAACGATCCTAATTTGGTTTTTGTTTGTGATTCAAAAACTGGTTCTTGAACTCTAACACTTACTGCTGCCACTATACCAGTTCTTATATCACTTGGATCAAATTCTTTTTTGTAGAACTCTCTTATTGTTTTAACTATAGCTTCTCTAAATGCGGCTTGATGTGTTCCCCCCTGTGTGGTATGCTGGCCATTAACAAAAGAATAATAATCTTCCCCATAGCTGGTAGTATGGGTAAAGGCTATTTCTATATCATCTCCTTTGAGATGAATGACATTGTACATAGGTTCATCACCCATATATCTATCAAGGAGATCTTTTAAACCATTTTCAGAATAAAATGATTCGCCATTAAATACGATGGTTAGTCCTTTATTTAAATACACATAATTCCACAACATGTTAATCACATGATCATGGTTATAGTGGTAATTGGTAAACACGGTATCATCAGGAATGAATGTAATGTGGGTACCATTCTTATCATCGCATTTTTTTTCTTTTTCATCCTTGGTAATAACACCTTTGCTAAACTCCGCAATTTTGGTTTTTCCATCTCTGATACTTTGAACTTTAAAATAACCACTTAGCGCATTAACTGCTTTAGTACCTACTCCATTAAGTCCAACTGATTTTTGAAAGGCTTCACTGTCGTATTTTCCTCCGGTATTGATTTTGCTTACGCAGTCGATCACCTTTCCCAACGGAATACCTCGGCCATAATCACGAACTGCTACGGTACCTTCAGCTATTAGAATATCAATTGTTTTTCCATAACCCATCACATGTTCATCAATACAGTTGTCGAGCACTTCCTTGAGCAGTACATAGATGCCATCATCCTTTGAGGAT
>JBDKJS010000019.1:0-3773 GCA_039806065.1 Bacteroidota bacterium
CCCAATTATTTTTACCCATTGCGGATTATTTAATAAATATTTGATGGGCATGGCAACAAACAATAGGATCAGAAAACTTACTCCTTCAACTGCTGCCCAAAGCCGTAGCTGCGTAATTTGATTTTTCATACCACCAATAATAGCAAAACTTGTTAAACCTTAATGGTTGTAAAATTAGTTATTATTCGGTCTTATATTTCTGTTTTAAAAAATGAAGTGACGCCTCCATCAGTTTGTTTAAAGCTTGGAGATTGATATCACTCAGTTTGTTGATATAGATACAAGCTTTAGCAACCTTAAATTTTCCTAAATTATTTAACAAATGCTTGTGCTGCTCTAAACCAGTAAAGACATAAAGTGAGATGGCCGCCTTGCGAGGCGAGAAACCAAGTGTTGGAGCAGAACCGCTATGCCCTGAGGGGTAGGTATAATGGTAAGTTCCAAAACCTATAATGCTTGGGCCCCACATCACTGGTTGATGACCGGTAGCCTTTTTCATTAATTCAATCAGAGCAAAGCTATCAGCCTTCTTTTGGTCAGAAGTCACAAACGATTGAATAAAATCTTCAACTTTAATTTGGGTGGGTTTGGTTTTATTTTCAGCCATTGTTCGTGAGTTTAAAAAGGTATTATTGGCATGCAATTAGGTGAAAGCTTTAAAAGCTGTTCATCAAAATTATTTTAAAGCAGGGGTAAAACCAAATGAATAAGGCTGAATAAAAGAATTTTTTACTTTGAACGAGATGAGAACATATTCTGAACGGAATTAAACAAAAAAAGCCGGTGAAAACTCACCAGCTTTTGCTCCCCCTCTTGGGCTCGAACCAAGGACCCCATGATTAACAGTCATGTGCTCTAACCAGCTGAGCTAAGGAGGATTAACCATCGATTCATTTAGATATAAAATGAGTCGAAGATCAATCACAACTTTTGCTTGAACCATACTGCTGTACAGCAATACTAAAGCACTTTTAATCGTATTCCTTTTTTCAAATAAGGGACGGCAAAAGTAATAAATGGATAGAAAGAAACAATATATTTGCAAAAAAAAATCAATATGAGCTTAGTAGTAGTGGGCACAGTAGCCTTTGATGCCATAGAAACTCCCTTTGGCAAGACTGATAAAATAATAGGAGGCGCTGCAACTTATTCAGGTACAGCGGCATCATTCTTTACCAAGAATATAAAATTAGTATCAGTGGTTGGTGAGGATTTTCCTGAAAGTCAAATTGCTAGGTTTCACCACCATGGTATCAGCACAGAGGGCTTACAGGTAAAAAAAGGCCAAAAGACATTTTTTTGGAGCGGTAGGTACCATACCGACATGAATAGCCGCGACACCCTGGATACTCAATTAAATGTATTATTAGATTTTGACCCAATAATCCCCGATAGCTATCAAGACTGTGAGTTTTTAATGCTGAGTAACCTCATGCCGCAATTACAAAAATCAGTTTTAGAGCGTCTGAAGAAGCGTCCAAAGTTAGTAGTATTGGATACGATGAATTTTTGGATGGAAACTCAGTTAGATGCTTTGAAAGAAATTATTGCCCTTACTGATGTACTTACGGTGAATGATAGCGAGGCGCGTCAACTAACCAATGAATATTCACTAGTAAAGGCGGCCCAAAGGATACTTGAAATGGGGCCTAAATATCTAATAATTAAAAAAGGCGAACACGGAGCCTTACTTTTCAATAAAGAACAAGTGTTTTTTGCACCAGCGCTTCCCTTAGAGGACGTGTTTGACCCTACGGGTGCTGGTGATACCTTTGCAGGTGGATTTATAGGTCACCTAGCTGCCACACGCGACATATCATTTGACAATATGAAAAGAGCCATTATCTATGGTTCAGCCATGGCCAGCTTCTGTGTAGAGAAATTTGGGTTGGAGCGTTTGGAAAATTTAACCCACGCTGAACTAGAAGAAAGACTACAGCAATTTGTAGACTTGGTACAGTTTGATATAGCACTAGTATAACTCCTCTTCGAGCATACTTCTTAAAAAAGCCTTCATGAATTATGAAGGCTTTTTTTGGTTATTGTTTTTTTTGAATTATTGCTTTCTTGATCAGTGAGTTAATCATAGCTAACAAAAAATTTAAGGATGGTCTGTAACTTATGAATGGGGCAAGGCGTCACATTATTAAACATCGCAAAACAATCAGACCCATTTACACCATGGCTACCTATCATATAAGGACCATTTTAAAAAGCAATTAACTATAAATAAAAATAAAAAATTATGAAAACAATTCGCATTCTCCTCTTCTCAATTGGCACGCTATTAAGTGTGCAAGCTGCCTCACAAAGTTTTACTGCTATAGAAATAAGTAGTCTTGGCAAAGTTATTTTTACCCAATCCAACGAGGTTAATATAAAATCGGAAAATGGCAATGGAGACCAACCATTGTATTCAATACAAAACAATACGCTAGTGGTAGATGGCGTGAGTGGCACATTGAACATCAGCAGCCCATCCTTGAAACAAATTGTAATTTCAGGCAAAGGGAGTTTTGAAACTGTGGGCAATCTCACAACTGATGAGCTAAAAATAAAAATTGGTGGCGATGGAAAAGTAACTGTTGACCAATTAAACACACCAAGTTTAGAGGTGTTGATTAGTGGATTAGGAAAAGTGAGTTTAAGCGGTTCAGCAGAAAATGCCAAGTATACTATTTCTGGTTCAGGAAAGGTTGATGCTGTAACACTTAAAACTAAAACCGCCAATGCTAACATTAGTGGTGTAGGCAAGTGCGACCTGGATGTGACAGAATACTTAAATGCAAATATAAGCGGTAGTGGTACAGTAAATTATATTTCCGAGCCCAAGGAATTGGATAAAAACATTAGTGGGATTGGTAAAATAGGCAACACAACCATCGTAACCGAAACCAGAATAGTAGAAAGAGATACAACTCAAATAAATTTAGGAGAAACCGAATTGGTAATCATTTCTAAAAAAGATTCAAGCGCACGTAAGAAAACTGAAAGCATTAAGCCCATATGGCAAGGGCTGGAATTAGGGTTCAATGGATTTTTGAATAAGGATTTTAATACTGACCTTCCATCCCGCTATGAATTTATGTCTTTGAATAATGGGAAGTCTATAGCCTTTTCACTTAACCTTTTGCAAAAAGATTTTAAAATTACAGGCAACTTTTTCTTTCTAACGGGATTAGGAGTTAGTTGGAACAACTACCGTTTTGATGATAATGTTACCATATTAAATAACAATGCTGATAATATAATTGCAGGAACTTACGACACTACCAGTAATATCAATTACAAAAAATCGAAGCTTACTGTTAGCTATGTAACTGCACCATTGCTATTTCAGGTTTATACGGGTAAAACAAAGAACAAGTCATTTCATATAGGAACAGGAATGGTACTTGGCTACAGAATAGGATCGCATACCAAACAAAAATATGATGAAGGCGGAAAAACATCGAAGCCAAAAAACTATGATGACTTTGGGTTAAACCCCTTTAGAGCGAGTGCAAGAGTTGATGTAGGATATGGTTCGTTCAATTTATTTGCTGAATATGCGCTAACTGATATGTTTAGAGCCAGTCGCGGCCCACAGATAAATCCATTCACACTAGGATTAACCTTAGCTCAATTCTAATTCAAATCAATCTAATAAAAAAAATTTATGAAAACCGCCCTAACGTTTGCAAGTGCTCTTTTAATCTTTTTAGCTAGTATTGTATTGTCGGCCAAGAACCCCGCGCCCACCCAAGTAGTTGAACAACGGAATCATTCTGGAT
>JBDKJS010000020.1:0-2745 GCA_039806065.1 Bacteroidota bacterium
AACTACTCTTACTGCTGCTATCACATCTGTATTAGCAGATCAAGGTCTTGCAGAGAAAAGAGACTTCTCTTCAATCGATAACGCTCCAGAAGAAAAAGAGCGTGGTATCACCATTAACACTGCTCACGTTGAGTATCAAACTGCTAATCGTCACTATGCTCACGTTGACTGTCCAGGTCACGCGGATTATGTAAAAAACATGGTTACAGGTGCTGCCCAAATGGATGGCGCTATCCTTGTGGTAGCTGCTACCGATGGTCCAATGCCTCAAACTCGTGAACATATTCTTCTTGCCCGTCAGGTAGGTGTTCCTAAAATTGTAGTATTCATGAACAAGGCCGATATGGTTGATGATCCTGAATTGTTAGATTTAGTAGAAATGGAAATCCGTGATCTATTGAGTTTCTATGAATTTGATGGCAACAATACCCCAATCATCCGTGGTTCTGCCTTAGGTGGTTTGAATAATGATGCAAATTGGGTTCCAAAAATTCTTGAATTAATGGAAGCAGTAGATACATTTATTCCACTTCCTCCACGTGAAGTTGACAAACCATTCCTTATGCCAGTTGAAGATGTATTCTCGATCACAGGTCGTGGTACTGTTGCCACCGGACGTATTGAGAGAGGTGTAATCAACTCGGGTGAAGATGTTGAAATCATAGGAATGCAAGAAGCTTCATTGAAATCAACTGTAACAGGAGTAGAAATGTTCCGCAAAATTTTAGATAGAGGTGAGGCTGGAGATAACGTAGGTTTACTTCTTCGTGGTATTGAAAAAGATGCTATTCGCAGAGGAATGGTAATCGCAAAGCCAGGATCAATTACTCCGCACACACAATTCAAAGCTGAAATCTATGTATTGAAGAAAGAAGAAGGCGGTCGTCACACTCCGTTTGCAAATAAATATCGTCCTCAATTCTATTTAAGAACAACAGACGTTACTGGAGAAATTACCCTTCCTGAAGGACGCGAAATGGTAATGCCTGGCGATAATGTAACTATCAATGTAGTACTCATCCAACCAGTAGCAATGGACAAAGGTTTACGCTTTGCAATCCGCGAAGGTGGACGTACTGTTGGTGCAGGTCAGGTAACTGAAATCATCAAGTAATAATTGATTAAATCAGTCGGTTGCTACCCACAACCGGCTGATTCACTTATACGGGTGTAGTTCAAGGGTAGAATAGCGGTCTCCAAAACCGTTGATGGGAGTTCGAATCTCTCCACCCGTGCTACTTTGATTTATTGAATAGGAATGATATTTAATTGATCGGTATATAGAAATAAATAAATTTAATTAAACATTATGGCGAGCATAACCAACTATATTAAAGAGAGCTTTACTGAATTGACAGAGAAAGTGAACTGGCCCACATGGGAAGAGTTGCAAGAGAGTGTTGTTATCGTAATGATTGCATCATTGTTTATTGCCTTAGTTGTGTTTGTTATGGATTTTGGATTCACCAAGATCATGGAATTACTTTATTCACTTTAATCCTTTATCATAAAATGGCAGCGGAAAAAGTAAAAAAGTGGTATGTGGTAAGAGCCATCAGTGGCAAAGAGAAGAAAGTAAAACAGTATCTAGATGCTGAAGTATCTCGTCTTAATTTAAAGGATTGGGTTTCTCAAGTATTGATTCCCACTGAAAAAGTGTACCAAATAAAAAATGGAAAGAAGGTTCTTAAAGAAAGAAGCCTACTTCCAGGTTATGTAATGGTTGAAGCGGCACTCGAAGGGGAAATAGGGCATATTATATCTAATATACCAGGGGTAATACAATTTGTAGGCCCTAAAGGAGAGGCACCAGTGCCACTGAGAGCAACAGAGGTGGCACGACTTATGGGCGACCTTGATGCACTTGCTGATGCTGAGACACTCACCGCGGTGCCCTATGTAGTTGGTGAAAGTGTAAAAGTAATAGATGGACCCTTTAATTCATTTAGTGGAATTATAGAAGAGATAAACGAAGAAAAGAAAAAATTAAAAGTGATGGTTAAAATTTTTGGCCGAAAAACGCCTTTGGAATTAAACTATCTGCAAGTAGAAAAAGAGTAACTCATCTTTTGATAAAACCTACAAGCTTCCATTGTAAGTTTATTAAAGATTTATATATTTAAATAAAATGGCAAAAGAAATAGGCACATACGTTAAATTACAGGTTAAAGGTGGAGCTGCAAACCCTGCACCTCCTATAGGACCGGCCTTAGGTGCAAAGGGTGTCAATATTATGGAGTTTTGTAAGCAGTTTAACGCTAGAACTCAAGACCGCCCTGGTCAAGTACTACCTGTGTTAATTACAGTATATACTGATAAGTCGTTCGACTTCATCATTAAAACTCCCCCCGCAGCAGTCCAGTTAATGGATGCAGCTAAAATTAAAAGTGGATCGAAAGAACCTAATAGAAATAAGGTAGGATCGGTAACTTGGGATCAGGTGAAAAAAATTGCAGAAAGCAAAATGCCTGATTTGAACTGCTTTACTATTGAGTCTGCCATGAGCATGGTTGCAGGTACTGCACGATCTATGGGACTTAATGTAGAAGGTACACGCCCCTTTTAATTAATCTTTAACTAACCTGAAGGAGTCCTCAACAGACGTTAGCACTTCATAAATTTTAAAATAATGGCTAAAATTAGCAAAAAGAGAAAGCTACAACTTTCTAAGGTAGATCAAAACAAAACATATACCCTGGATGAAGCTTCAAAAATTGTAAAGGACATCACTACTTCAAAATTTGA
>JBDKJS010000021.1:0-5086 GCA_039806065.1 Bacteroidota bacterium
TGAAAGGAGTAAACTATCCAAAGGGGTTGATAACATGGTTACGTGAAATTGGCCCCGAAAATGTTTATGCACGCCTGGTCAAACTCTATGAATACTATCATGAACCACGCTATAGGCCTTCTGCAGGATTAAAGGCCATGATAGGTACTGAACATTGGTATTAGTTTTGTTTTCGTCTATTGATCTCGTCTCGAATTCTACTAGCCTTCTCATACGCCTCATCATCAAGTGCTTTCTTGAGAAGTTCACTTAATTCTTCGGTGCTGGTTGTGGCCAATTCATTTTCAGTGAGCTTGGTTGGGCTGCCAGTTTTCTCAGCTGCTGGTTCGCCAAATCCTTCAAAATTATCAGAGTCGTCCATTTGAACGCCAGCCGTGGACAATATAAAATCGTAGGTATATATCGGGCAGCTAAATCGCATGGCTATAGCTATGGCATCACTTGTTCTGGCATCAATTTCTTTGGTGTCTCTTCCATCGCTGCAAACTATCTTTGCATAAAATACTCCTTCGATTAAATTGTAGATGACAATTTCTTCTACATTAATCAAAAATGCACTTGCAAAACTCTTGAACAAATCATGGGTAAGTGGCCTAGTAGGAGTCATCTTTTCCATTTCAATGGCGATGCTTTGAGCTTCGAATGAACCTATTATAATGGGCAATCTTCGTGTTCCCTTCTCTTCGTTTAAGATCAAGGCATAAGCTCCAGTTTGAGTTTGACTATATGATAAACCTACTATTTCTAATTTAATCTTTTTCATAAAATACCTAGCCTTGATTGCGGTAATATGGGGTCTTTCGGCTATTGTGGTTAATTTAATTTATCGAATATAGTAAAACTCTTACGAAAGAATACCAAACTAGTTTTGCGAAGCTTTAAAAGTTTTAGCTGCTGAAATGAGTTTGGGTACTATTTCAAAGGCATCGCCTACTATTCCATAATCGGCTGCCTTGAAAAATGGGGCTTCAGGATCTTTATTCACCACCACTATCACTTTTGAAGAGGAAACGCCTGCCAAGTGCTGAATGGCGCCCGAAATTCCTATGGCGATGTATAAGTTAGGGCTAATGGCAATACCAGTTTGACCTACGTGTTCGCTATGTGGTCGCCACCCTGCATCACTAACTGGTTTTGAACAAGCTGTTGCAGCTCCTAGTGTATTTGCTAGTTCCTCTATCATCCCCCAATTCTCGGGCCCTTTCATTCCCCTGCCTGCGCTTATCACCAGTTCGGCATCTGGCAGTGCTACTTTATCATTGCTGCGAATGGTTTCTTTAACTTTTATATTGAAATCATTGGCGCCAAAGGCTACTGCCAATTGGTTTACTGAGGCTGTTTGCCTATTTTCAACTACCTTATAGGAGTTAGGCACCATGCTAATTACTTTTACTTCACTTTGCAAAGAAACAGTGGCGATTGCTTTACCTGAATAGGCTCCTTTTTTTATTTTAAATCCTGATGATGTATCAGGCATTTCAATCACATTTTCAGCTAGAGCGGCCTTCAGCTTTATGGCCACTCTTGGCGCTAAACCTTTACCACTAAATGATGCAGAAAGTATTACCACATTTGCCTTGGCTGTTTGTGCGGCTTGAGCCACTACACTAGCATAAGCTATGGGATTAAATGTATTCACCCTTTCATCGACACAATGGTGGATGGTTTTTACCCCATAATTCCCCAATGATACAAGTGCTGCAGTTTCAATACTTCCAATCGCTACTGCCTGGGCATCTACCCCTAATTTTGTGGCTAGGGCTACCCCATAACTTATGGCCTCATAGGTTGACTTCTTGAACCCTCCTTGGGTGGCTTCGGCATATATAAGTACACTCATTGTCTGTAATTTTAAAATTATTATATTATCTTTTTTTCTGTCCTAATTAAATCAAAAAGCTGATTAACATCTTCTGGATTGATCATTTTAACAGCACTCCTAGTAAGAGGTTTTTCATATTGTTCCAATGTGCTCAGTGTGTCCACGGCTATTGGTTCAACTACCGTTAAAGGTTTAGTTCTACTGGCCATAATACCTCGCATGTTAGGTATTTTTGGTTCAGCCATTCCTTCACTAGCTCCTGCTACCAATGGCAAGGTACAAGTTACCACTTCTTTTCCCCCTTCAATTTCTCTTTCAAGAGTGGCTTCATTACCAGTAATGTCTAGTTTCTTTGCGAACAATATACTGGGCACATCCAATAATTCAGCAATCATCACCGGAACCGAAGATCCATTGTGATCTGCACTTTCTCTTCCGCAGAGTACTAAAGTATACCCGTTGGTCGATGCGTAATGCGCTATCTGGCTAGCAACAAAATATGCATCACGAGGTGCTGCATTCACTCTAACGGCATCATGCGCTCCTATTGCCAGTGCTTTGCGAATGGTTGCCTCCGTGGTGGCATCGCCCACATTAATAGCAGTTACGGTACCTCCATTGGCTTCGGCTAGCTCTATAGCTCTTGCCAAAGCTATCTCATCATATGGGTTGATGATGAAGGTAACACCATCGGTAATGAATTGCTTATTGTCGGCTGAAAAATTAATTTTTGCAGTTGTATCAGGCACATTGCTTATGCAAACAAGTATTTTCATTTTTTACTTTTTCTATTATGCGTAAAAATAATATTTTAGAATGATAATAATAAGCCGCGAAAGTAGTATTTTAGTTGCAATATATGAACCATAAAGCCATAGAAAAACGAATTTCAATACTAAAAAGTTATATCGAAGAAGCGCCCAATGATCCTTTTAACTATTACGCACTTGGCTTGGAATTGGTGAATCTTCAACAATATGAATCTGCTGACACTTATTTTAAATTTTCGCACCAAGTAGCACCTGATTATTTACCAGTTTACTACCAATGGGCTATGTGCACTTATGCTTTAGGTCGGGTTGATGAGGCAATAGCTCTAGCCAAACAGGGCGCTGATTTGGCGAAGCAGCTGATGCAATCCAAAACGATGAATGAGCTAAATGGCTTATTAGCGAATTGGGAATATTAGTTGGGTACATTATCGCCACGCAATTGACGGTAATACTTACGCGCATCAACACTGTACAAGCTTCCAGGAAATTGCAATAATAATTGTTCAAATAGTGCTTTAGCCTTCTCTGTGTCTTTATAATAATCCATCCATAACAATGCCTTTTGATACAAAGCATCATCTGCAAGTATGCCGCTAGCATCCATGGCAATCAGTTGATCATAACAGCTATCAGCTAGTGAATAATTTTGTTGTGATGAATAAATTTCAGCCTTTTTAAAAATTACATCATCAATTAGGCTGTGTGATGGATAATTATTCGCCAACGAATCTAACTTATTCAAGGCCTGTTCCGGTTGGTGCCGGTAATGTAAAAGGTCTGCATCTGCAAAAATCATTAAAGCGTCATATGCCGAATCAATTCCCCCGTTCTCGCTGATGAGCAATGAGAGTTTGGTAGCATCATTGGCAATAAGTTGCGAAGTGGCTGATTTTAATACATCGAGTTGGGCTTGCGCCCACGAAAAGTCTCCCCTAAAATAATCAAGACGAGCGCTCCGGTATTTGGCCTCCTGACCTAACACATCGTTTTTAAAGGCCTTATCCACTTGTGCATACAGCAGGTCGCTATCCCATACGTTTCCCTGAAACAAATAAATGTCGCCAAGCTCTAACTTACACTCCGCTTGTGTTTGAAATCTATTGGTAGGATAAGTAATGGCTTCTTCTAACAGTGCTATGGCAGAGTCTGGTTTGTTTAAATAAAAAACCCATAAATGCGCTAGCCCTTTTTGAAGTGTGAGGGTGTTTCCATTTCTACCCAATTCGCCAAGCGTACTCAAATATTGCGCTTCTAGTTGCAATAAGTCAATCATCGTAAATTGAAGTGCCGAAATTAATTTTTGATTGCGAACATTGAGTGCCTCAATCTTACTGGGCATGTACATGACATGCTCTTTGCCTTTTTCCATAATGTATTCATAACATTGAAGGGCTACATCATATTGCTTATTGGCAGCTGCAGTACTAGCAAGTGTAAAAATTCGGTTACTATCTTCCTTGTTTCGCTTGTCTAATGCCTTCGCCTGAAGGAATGCTGATGCAAAATCTTTCTGCTGGATAAAAAGCCAAACTAGTACTTCGGCATAGATTTGCTGGCCTGGATTTTTTTGGATTTTTTTCAAGAGAGTGGTGCGTAGCAGCTCGCCTCGCGAACCATCAGGATCATGTGATACGCGCATCTGCAGGGTGTTCTGTATACTTTGCTGAAGGGTGGGATTTGATTCCAAGGCCTCTATATACTCATCAATCATGGCACTAAAGTCTCCTTTTTGATAGTATATTTCTGCTAATTCAAAATTAAATCCGTAGCTCCCTCTCAACAATCTTTTCCCTTCCAAATAGGCTAATCTTGCCGATTCAAGATCTTGTTTGTTAATAAAAGAATTAGCTAAATTACTAATTTGGCCTTGGTCAGGTGTTAATTCCTTAAAAGCCCTTTGCTTAAGTTCATCTGCTTTTTTATTATTTCCTAGGGCTTGCCATCCTGATGCTTGATCTATGTATAGCGATACATCTTGTGGATTATTTTTTTGTTGTTTAGCAGCTACTTTTACCACTTTTTCAAATTCTCCTAAGTTGTACAATGATTTGTAATAATTATAATAAACTGCATAAGGATCCTTGTTAAAAATGCGTTCATAGATCACCACTGCTTTATCAAATTCACCATTGTAAAAATATTGATCAGCTAAATTTTTATCGCTCTGCGGTGGTTGTGCCATAACTCCTCCAATGGACAATAAAAAAAATAAAATATATAAATAGCGAATCATGAATCTAAATTAATTCTGGCAAATGATTAATTGATGATGCTGAATCCAGTATAGGCTTGCAACACTTCAGGTATAACAATACCCTCAACTGTTTGATTGTTTTCTAATAATGCTGCTACAATTCGTGGTAGGGCCAAAGCACTTCCATTCAGTGTGTGCGCATATTGGTTTTTTCCGTCAGTATCCTTAAACTTCAAATCCATTCTTACACTTTGAAAGGTTTCAAAATTACTTACAGAACTCACCTCTAACCAACGC
>JBDKJS010000022.1:0-7773 GCA_039806065.1 Bacteroidota bacterium
AAAGCAGCAAAAAAGAAGAAGTAAGTTAAACTTACCCGCTGATTCAGCGGTTCGCAAAAATCCCCCGACTAGTGTCAGGGGATTTTTGTTTTTACTAATTTAGCTTCACTATGAAATTAAAATGGTCCATACAAGTAATTGATCTGCCACTGAAATATACTTGGAAGATTAGTCGCAATGCCACTTCGCTAAAGTGCAATGTGATTGTAAATATTTTTGCCAATAGTGTATATTACTATGGCGAAGCTGCTCCCAATATAAGATATCAAGAAACCCCTTCAGATTTACTCCAATGCTTTGATGCCATTCATCATAAGCTTGAAACCATAGATAATGTAACCGAATTATTAATCCTTCTTGAAGAGAAAAAAGTACCCAGTGCTTTGAGTTTTGCTATTGAAAGTGCATTTATGCATTATCAATTTCAAAATAGCAGAGCTGCATTAATTAAACACTTCAGATTGGATCTGGTGACCGAGGCTCCTATCTGTTATTCAATACCAATTATGGAGCCAGCAGATCTTCCTGCTTTTTTTAGCCAACATCAATTGCAGAGATTTAAATATATTAAATTGAAAATAGCCGACCACAATGCCATCGAATTGGTAAAGTGCCTGGCAAATATCACACCACAGCCCTTAATGATTGATGCTAATGAGGCTTTTGCTAGTGCTAATGATGTACTACGGTTTGTAGATAAAATATCAAAATTTAATATTGAATTTTTAGAACAACCACTTCCGGCATCATTTACTGATGAGTATAAAAAATTGAAAGGCAAACTGCCATTTTATTTGATGGCCGATGAAAGCATCACTAGAAATCCTGATTTCAGTTTTTTATGCAGTGCCTTTGATGGTATCAATATGAAGTTAATGAAGGCTGGTAGCTATACTGAAGCGTTTGATATTCTTTCCAAAGCAAAAAAATTAAATATGAAAACCATGGTGGGTTGTATGGTTGAAACTTCACTTGCCATTAGCAATGCTTTGCTATTCGCCCCTTTGGCTGATTATTTAGATCTTGATTCTTTTTTAGTATTGCAGAACGATCCTTTTAAGCTTATTAGTGAGCAAAATGGTGTCATTGCTCTGACCAACCCTAACGTGCTTTGCTAGAATTTACTAGCCACCACATTTGGCAATTTAACCTGCTTAACATTCCCTTTGCTGTCAAAAACTTCGATCATGATTAAGTAAATTCCTGTAAGTGCTTTTGAATTTTGATCAGTAATGCCATCCCAAAAAAATGTTCCAGTTGTTCCTAAAAGTTCATTTGTAAATAGGGTTTTTATTTTCCTGCCCTTACTATCGAAAATGATACCAGTACCTACTAATCCAGGTGATGAAAATTGATAATTGATACTCACCACATCATCCAAACCATCATTATCGGGCGAAAATACTTCAGGCTGTACATTCCACTCATCGATTACTCCATCTGTGTTGATGAACTGCGAATTTTTATATCCTGGAGTGGCATAGCCCACATTTTTTGCTGCCGAATGCCAGTTGCTTGTATTATCAGCTCCTAATGAAAATTGCAATCGTTCTAATGAAACTCCTTTCGTTTCGTCCAATAGCGCAAAATGGAGGTCATCATTGTATTTAAATGATTCAAATCTGTTTCCAAGAACATCTGTAATCACACATACACCTTCACTCACCCCATAGCTAGGCAATGTGGGTACATCTAAAAAAGCATACACATTTTCACTGTTATATTGGGTCAATACAGCTTTGCTGTTTTCACTTAAAACCAAATAACTTTTTGGAAAAAACAAATAACCTTGAGTGGTTGCGGTCTCTAAATCGCCAAGTTGATCAGTAAGGTAATCGGCATTGGCTATTCTTAAATCAGCAAGATTCAATACTTTGTTACTATTATTATACAATTCTATAAAATCAACTCCGCCTACAGGTGGATTAAATAATATTTCATTGATCAGCACATCGCCTGCTTGAATGGATTTGGGTAGGGCTAGTGGTAAGCTATTTCGCGCAATACTATTTCCAGGGCAATCTTTTAAACTATCTATTACGCTAAAGGTATATGTACTGTCTGGATGTAAAGCTACTGGTATGGTAATATTCACTTCACTGGTATTTACTATGCTGGTGCTAGTGGCAAATCCTATTCCTGAAACCTGATAGTTTTGAATGTTTGACAAATCACTTTGCAGCATGGGTTTATTGAATTTTACATTTAATAGGGTGCTGCTCAAGGGAAATATACTCCATAAATAAGGCCTTTCTAAATCCGTAAATATACCTGCAATGCTGTTTTGATTCCCGGGCGTTCCACCTATCGTATTATTGGCTGCAGACCAGTTTTTATTATTGCTGCATAGAAAATTTGCATCAATACGTTCAAGGCTAAATCCCCCATCATCGCGCTGAGCATTGTTATAATAAGTTTCATCATAATATACTTGGTCTAGAAGAGTGCCTTGTTCATTAAATAAAGAAATAACTTCTCCTCCAGTATTATTTAAAGAAAACAAACTGCCTGCCGTAATAATTTTGCCATAAGCAGAAAATAAAGCACTGTCACTTTGCTTGCATACTATACCATATTCACCTGGCAGAAGAATATTACTAGCCATTGTAGCTGTGGTACTTGCATCAGAAATGGTCCAGCCACTGGTATTGAATACTTTATTGCTACGGTTGTAAACTTCAATAAATTCTGTAGAAGGTAATTGCAGTGCGGGATCTGGATCTGCCATCAATTCATTAATAACTACGTCAAAAGCAATGGCTATAACTGGAGCTATGTAATTGAAACTTGTATCAGTATTGGGTATTATTATATTTCCTGCTAAATCTGTCAAATTATTCACTGTTATAAGGTAACCGGTGTTGTTTATAAAAGTGGAACTAAAAAATAAATGTACTAACGAAGCATCTATTATATCAAGTGTGGCTAGGGAGGGATTGCCTATTGCATTGTTCACAAAATAATTTACTTCGCTATTTGCATTCGAGGCATTTAGCGATTCTGAAAATTGCAAGTCGACTTGAGAATTTGAAATAATAGTGATGTTGGTAATAACAGGAGGGGTTAGATCCACCACCAAATTTCCTACATAAAAATCGTCAAAATAAAAATTAGCGATATTGCTTGCAGTGTAACTAGTGCTTACTCCAAAATGGTTGATGGTGTTCAGCGTTGAGGCTGCTGTGCTGGTTTGCTGCACATAATTAGTTCCACCAGCCATATCAACAAACAAAGTCCATACACCGGCTGCAGTACAAGTAATTTTAACACCAGCTGTGAATGAAGCTGCTATCTGTGCATTGCTCCCTCTAAGTAGCGAAGTGCTCACTCCTGCATTGCTTTGAAATATTTCAAAGGCATCAGCACTTCCGGCTTCACCCATCTGTAAATAATAGCCCGAAATAGTAGGATCCTCTAAGTTTGCATTATCGGCAGTTAGCCATACCTTGCTATTGTTGCTAGCGCTACCTGCTAAATTTTGCTTAACATAAAATCGCCATTCTAAACCGGAATTGGAATAGTTGACATTGGTAGAAAGATAACTTGCCCCGATACCACTTCCATTTAATTGCAATTGGCCTTGAACGTTCACTATGAATTCGCTGATATCGCCAGTCCAAGCTGGTGCAGTGGTAAAATCGCCATCACCGAAGGAATCGAGCATTTGTGCCTTCACCAATGGTATTTTTGTGAAGATAATGGTTACAACTAGTATAATTTTAAATAAATTTTTTTTTGAACGCTTCATAGAGTTTGATATTTGAAATCTACCTTTGTGAGAGCAAAGTAAGCTTTTTAATAATTCATTACAATAAGCATTATAGGTATAACGAATAATTTTTAGAATATGAAAATAGCTGTAGTAGGTGCAACTGGTTTGGTTGGCCAAAAAATGATTCAAATATTGGAAGAACGAAATTTTCCGGTGTCAACGCTCTTACCATTGGCTTCACCAAATTCTGTTGGGAAGGCTATTCATTTTAAAAACAAAACTGTACCCGTGATGACTATAGATGCAGTACTTGATAGCAAGCCTGCAATTGCACTATTTAGTGCAGGTGGTAATGTCTCTCTCGAACTTGCGCCTAAGTTTGCCAGCATAGGCTGTGTAGTGATTGACAATTCTTCGGCATGGCGCATGGATCCATCAAAAAAGTTAGTGGTGCCAGAGGTGAATGCCCATGTTTTAGATCATCATGATTTGATTATTGCAAACCCCAATTGCAGCACTATTCAATTGGTAATGGCTTTAAATCCCTTGCATAAAATCTTTAAAATAAAAAGGGTAGTGGTGAGTACTTATCAATCAGTAAGTGGTACTGGTAAAAAAGCAGTGGATCAGCTCATGAATGAGCGAAGCGGATTGAATGGTGAAAAGGCTTACCCTTATCAAATAGACCTTAACGTGCTCCCGCATATTGATGTATTTCAAGATAATGGCTATTCTAAAGAAGAAATGAAAATGGTCAATGAAACGTGTAAGATAATGGAAGATCAGAATATTAAATTAACAGCTACTACTGTACGTGTACCAGTTATTGGTGGCCATAGCGAATCGGTGAATGTAGAATTTGAAAATGAAATAGATTTAGAAAAAATTCATGCTGCTCTTGCATCGGCAAAAGGAGTTCAAGTTGTGGATGATTTGAATTCGCTTAAATATCCTATGCCTATTTATTGCGAAGGCAAAGACGATGTTTTTATTGGCCGAATAAGAAGAGATTTTTCGCAACCAAATACCATTAATCTGTGGATTGTGGCCGACAACCTTAGAAAAGGAGCAGCCACTAATGCTATACAAATAGCCGAATACTTAGTAGCCCAAGGGAGGTTTAATTAAGCTATTGTACCTTATTGAGTTTATTTAGGCTGAAGTTTTTGCCTATCAAAGTTAACGCTGGGAATGCTGAAGTAATGATGCCTATACCAATTACCACTAGTATAACTATGCCAACATCACTCCACATTAGGTCAACAGGATATGCTTCAATAATAAAATTTCCTTCCACACCCAAGCCCACTAATCCATACTTTTTTTGAACCCAAATGGTAGTCAACCCTATGGCTAGCCCTAAAAACATACCTCCAATTGCTATAAACAAGCCATTTAAAAAGAAAATTTTTTGCAATTGCAATCTCGAAGATCCCATGGTGCTGAATATGCTAACATCTTTAGATTTTTCTATAATAAGCATAGAGATGGCACTCACCAAACTGAAAGATGCAATGAGTAATATAAAAGCTGTAATGAAAATTACTATCCATTTTTCTGCTTGCATGATATTGTATAAAGTTTGGTGTAGCTGTGCCTGGGTAGCAATGTTATACTGGTTGGGTTTAATGCTTTTAATGGAAGCTATTACTTGATTGAAATCAACTCCAGGTTTTAGCCTTACTTCATATTTTGATATAGTTGAATCATTGATCCCAAAAAGCTGATGTGCTGTAGGTAATGAAACAAGGGCATAACGCTGATCATAATCTTGTTGAATGCTAAAAACATTAGAAAGCGCCACTGGCAATTTGTTGAAAGAATTTATAGGGTCAGTTAGGTTACTAGCTTCCTGCAAAGGGGCATACAGATCAATACTTGAAATAGCATTTTTTTCATCAACTTGTAAATGATAGGCTATACCGGATCCCAATATTATTTTTGGGTTTTCATAGCTGCCCCAATCAACCTTTGTTGAATTACAGATAGAAGAGAGATTGCATACGAGTATAAATTTCTCATCCACCCCTTTAATGGTTCCTACATATTGCTTGCCATTGTAAGATAATAAGGCTTGGTCTTCATAAACTTTGCTAATGGCAGCAACCTCCTTTAAATTTAATATTTGCTGAATATAAGCTTCATCAGGTTTAAAAAACCGATCGGTGGATGAGGTGATGCTTATGTCAGGGTCAAATTTATTATAAAGGTCTTTTATCAACCCTTCAAATCCATTTAATACTGATAGTATTATTATCATGGCAGCCGTTCCTGCAGTTATACCAATAACCGCTAAGGCCGATATAAAATTAGTGACCCTTTGTGATTTTCTAGATAGAAAGTATCGTGAACTTATTCGCCATACTATACTCATGTATATTATGCTTTTTATTTATAAGCTTTTACTATAAGCCCTGTTCCAGTTGAATGGTTGGTATAGGTATCTATCCAATTGAGTAAATAGCAAAATGGATAAACAATGGCATAGTAAACTGGCACCACAATAAAAAATATTTTACTTATGCCCAATAATTGAATAGGAAATTTCATGCTCAACCGCCAACTTATTTTGCCAGGCCATCCATATTGATAACGTGCAATTACTTTTTCAAAACCTGCTCTTTTTAATTTGTTCGTTATATCACCAATGTTGTATCCATCGCGCACATGTTCTTCAATAAAAGAAGTTTCCCCATCACTGTGTACATCACTGCCACCTTGATCGCTAGGGGTGCTTATTAAAAGCATACCGCCTTTTTTCATGGATGCATAGTAGTTGGAAAATACTTTTTCATCTTCCAATATATGTTCCATTACATCAACACATACTACTAGGTCATAAGTATTGGCAGTCTTATAAATAGTAAGATCTCCCACTTCAAACTTTACATTAGCTGCTCCTATGGCCTTAAAAAAGTTATTGCAATCTGCTACTTGCTCTTCCTTGACATCAAGTGCTTTAATATTACATTGTTTGAATCTATTAAACATCCATAAACTGTATTGGCCAAAACCTGCACCTGCATCTAAAATCTGAAGGTTGCTCACTTTCGAAAATGGTTTTAACTCCTTATGCACATGCCACGCTCTTAATAACAATAGGTCTAAGAGACGATAAAAAATTTTTCTAAGAAATGGCGTTTTATTAAATACGTTTCCTAATGAACGTTTTATTGGATCATACTCCATACTAATAATTCTCTATTGGTTGATGGTTTTGAGTGTTATTTTTCGTCTTTGTCTTGCTCCTTATCCCGAATTTCTTTGAATATCTTGTCCATTTTGTCGACATAGTCAAGTGAGTCGTCTAAAAAAAACTTTAATTCTGGGATTACCCTTGCTTGATGACGTATGCTGTTGCCTAGCCTAAATCTTATCTCTTTGTGATGGCTTTCAATTTCATCAACTACTTTTTGAGCATCCTTGCTACCCAACACACTTACATAGATTTTAGCTTGACCTAAATCAGGGCTTACCTTGGCATTAGTAACAGTTACAAAAGCTTTTCCGAAAAAATTAAATCCATCCTTTTGAAAAATTTCTCCAATCTCTTTTTGAATTAATTTTCCATATTTTAGTTGTCTTACGCTATCCATCTAGTCTTTTATTTGCGTGTAATATTACTGCTTTTTATCCGATTTCTTATCACCATTCTAGGCTAGCAGTATGGCCTGATGATCTTACTTGTTCACATACAATTATTACCAACATCCTTCGTATTACCTAAGTTTCACCCCTTTTTTAACCTAATTTTACTCTTTATTCGCAAAACTAATTCACTTGAAAGAATATATCAACCTTTTAGCCTATGTATTGCAATATAAACGATATGCAATCTTAAATATAATTTGCAATCTATGCTCGGTGTTATTTTCACTTTTTTCACTAACCATGGTTGCCCCTTTTTTAAACGTGTTGTTTAATCAAGTCGAAATTGCCTCACCTGAGCCATTAAGTTTTTCAGTAAAAAGCGCCCTTCATAATTTCAATTTTTACCTCAGTAATTATGTATTAGAACATGGTAAGCTCAATGCTTTGATTCTAATTTGTGTGTTAGTGGT
>JBDKJS010000023.1:0-16338 GCA_039806065.1 Bacteroidota bacterium
GCTGCACTTGGAGGAGGTAACCCGGTATATGATCAACAACAAGGTAATGGCGATTATAGTGATTTAGCTCACTTGGTTGATTTTATCAATAATTTCAATGGAGCTAATTATCGTGACTCGCTTGAGAAATTAGTGAATGTAAATGCACTGTTGAAGGCTTATGCTATAGATGTAATAACAGGGAATTGGGATAACTATGCCTTCAATCAAAATAATTACTACCTCTATAAGAATCCACAAACAAAATTGTTTGAATACTTACCTTATGACGTTGACAATACTTTTGGAATTGATTGGTTTAATATTGATTGGGCAAGTAGGAATATTTACAGCTGGTATGGAAGCAACAATCGAAAATTAATAAGTAGATTGTTTAATTATCAGGATTATAAAGACCGCTTTAGTTTTTTTGTGAATAGGTGTGTTACTACCATAGCAAATAATGGAATGATTGATCCATGGCTTGATAGTGTGAGGTTTAGGCTACAACCTTTTGTGGCAGCTGATTCATTTTATTCCTTAGATTACGGTTATTCCACTACGGATTTTTTTAATTCTTTTGATCAGAGTTTAGGTGCTCATGTTAAATATGGTTTGAAAGAATTTATAGGTGCTATGGCCAACCATGTGGCGGCAAGTATAGATCTTAATCCGGTGCCTCCCATAATAAGTGAAGTGCGGCATCAGCCTATAGCCCCGCAGCAAAATGATACCTTGTATGTAAGTGCTTTGATTGAAGATGAGCTTACTCCTGATCAAGTTTTTTTAAAATATAAAATAGGTTACAGTGGTCAGTTAGATTCTGTTCAAATGAACGACAGCGGTTTGAATTACGATGGATTACCCAATGACGGAATTTTTGGTGCTGCTATTCCTTACTTGCAATCATTGGATACGATTTATTATTTTATAACGAATGAAGATTTAGGTGGACTAATGGGCCGTGCTCCCAGAAGTGATTTTTATTCAGTGCCGGTTACCCCTGTAACAGCTTTTTATATTAACGAAGTAATGGCTGCCAACACCAACACCATCGCTGATGAGGCAGGTGAATTTGATGATTATATTGAAATTTACAATGCTGGAGTTGCTGCCACTACCTACGAAATTTATATTACTGATGATAGTTTGAATATAGATAAATGGCAGCTACCAGATACCATCCTGCCAAATGCTTCATTTCAACTTTTATGGGCTGATGAGGATAAGGCACAGGGCAAATGGCACACTAATTTCAAAGTGAATGCTGCAGCCGAATCTATTTACCTATGGCGAAATAAGGGGTGGACTTGGCACTTGCTTGATGAAATACATTTGCAAAATGAAGGTACAGATGTGAGCCGGGGAAGTTATCCGGATGGAAGTGCCATTAAATATGTTCAATCAACCCCAACACCAAGGCAAAGTAATGTGATTACTCTGATTAACGATCAATCTACATTTACCCACCAAATTTATCCAAATCCAATTATTGGCAACGGCCAACTCAATTTAGTAGGCTTTCCTATTACTAACGGGTGGAATTATTCACTTATTGATCTTTGGGGTAGAACAGTGGCAATTGAAAAATTATCGGAAGGGCAAAGTCAAATACAGCTTGATCAGGTAGTGAGCGGGTGCTATATTCTGAAAATTACCAACGGAAATACAAAATTTCAGACCAACTTAGTGGTGATAGGTAACCATTAGTAACAATATTATGCAATAGCATAATTATCTAACAATGCTCACTTTTCCGGTTAATGATTGCTGATTACCTTTATCATCATTAATCGTGATAAGGTAAACGTATACATCTTCCTGACATTCGGCTCCTTCATTGTGCATGCGGCCATTCCAATGGTAATTTTTATTGGTCGAAAAAAATACAAGCAATCCCCAACGATCAAAAATTCTCAATGTGTAATCGCTATAGCCTGTGCCATCAGGAATAAATTGATCATTTACCCCATCAGCATTTGGCGTAAAGGCATTGGGTATAAAGAAACTCATTTCTTTTTCTACTAATACCAACCTATAACTGCTATCTGGACAGTTGAAGGCATTATTACTCAGAAGCATTATATTATACAATCCAGGTGATGTATAAGTGTGTGTAACTTCTGAACCACCGTTAAGTATGGTGCCATCACCAAAATGCCAGATATACTGATCAGAAAAGGAACTTTGATCGAAACACTTAATACTAGGGAATAGAAAATCGAGCACATCATCACTAGTTGCAAAATTACTTTCAGCGTTAGGATTTACGCTAATCATCGCATTATAAGTGTAACTGCCGGTACATCCCTGCGGGGTAAGAATGTTTAATGATACGCTGTAGCTGCCTGCTTGCGTATAATTGTGTGATGGATTTGGTAAAGTGCTGGTACTGTTGTCGCCAAAACTCCATTGATAAATAGAACCATTTGTAGCAGTACTTTGGTTGGTGAAGGATATATTAAGGGGCACACAACCTTCTCGAACAGCACTGGTAAAGTTGGGCACCGGTAATGGGGCAACTGTAATAGCTAAAGCATTAGATTCAGGAGGACTGCATCCATCACTAGCCTCAACAATGTAATTAGTACTATTAAATGGATCAGCTAAAATTTGACTTCCACTTAATTGGCCACTATTCCAACTATAAGTATATGGCCCACCATTGCCACCGCTTGCTTGAGCACTCAAACTTATACTATCACCATAACAGATGTTTTGTGAAGTGCTACTAGCTAATTGTAAGGGCGGGTGTACATAAACATTCACCAATTGGCTTGGAACAGAACAACCATTTGCATCCGTGGATTGAATGTTTACCGAAAAACTATTTTGACCGATATAGCTATAGGAATTGCTTGAATTGCCATTACTCCAGTTGATGGTGTAAGGTGTTACTCCTCCAGTATTATTCACGGTTATGTTTCCTGGTTGAAGTTGGCACAATGTATCTGTAGCTATTACCAATTGTAGCAAGGCATCGGGTTGCGTAATGATTGCATTACTAGTACTCGTACATCCATTGGCATCTGTGACAATTAAATTGTAATTGCCTGCCATTACATTTAATAAATTTGGTCCATTCCCTGATGGTAACCAGGTGTATTGGTAGGTTCCAGTTCCTCCTTGTACGGTGGAGAAAATGTTTCCACTAGCATCACCATGGCAGGCCACATCCGTACTTTGCAAATTAGATTGAAGTGCAGCTGGCTCCGTAATGGTAAATGATTGTGCAAGTGTGCAATTGTAATAATCTGATATAAATACATTGTAATTACCCGGCTGTAGAGAAGTGATTTGTGTAGTATCTGTAATTCCATTACTCCATACAATGCTAAATGGAGCGCTACCACTGGTGATAGCTAACGAAGCATTTCCGTTGGCGGCACCATAGCAATCAATATTATTGTTTGTAACGGAAAAAGTGAGCGGTACTGGTTGGTAGATGTCGAATGTCACCACACTTTGACAGCCTGCATCATCAGTGATGGTCACGGTATAATTTCCCGGACTTAAACTGGTATTGCTAGCTGCATTGCCGCCTGATGGACTCCAATTATAATTGTAAGGTGCCACACCACCTACTGCAGTTATCACAGCTGTTCCGTTGGTGCCGCTGCAGTCTGTACTATCCGTATTGGCTGTGGAGAGTAGCTGCTGGGGCTCTGTTATGTTTACTATGTTGGTGGTAGTACACCCATTGCCGTCAGTTGCTACTACAGTGTACGAACCTGCACTAAGGTTAGCTGCTGTAGCAGCATTACCACCACTAGGCGACCATGCGTATTGGTAAGGCTGAATGCCCCCTGTGGTGTTCACAGTGGCATTGCCTGTATTGCCCCCATAGCAAGCTACATTTGTTTGGGTAGCACTGCTTAGTAGTACAGCTGGCTGACTGATGGTGGTGTTTTGAGATTGTACACATCCATTAGCATCAGTAATAGTAAGTGAATAATTTCCGGCAGCTAATCCGGTTGCAGTGGCGGCATTGCCGCCAGTAGGTGACCATAAGTAAGTATATGGACCAGTACCGCTAGTAATGTTAGCAGTGGCGGTACCATTGCCCCCTCCAAAGCAGCTCACTGTAGTGTTGGCAAGGGAGAATTGAAGTTGAACAGGTTGGCCGATAGCAAATGCAGTAGCTTGTGTACAGCCGTTTTGATCTACTACTGTTACGGTATAATTGCCTGGAGTAAGATTTGAAGCACTGGCTCCACTGCCAATTGCGCTCCAATTGTAAGTATAAGGAGCAGTGCCACCAGTGGCAGTAATTACAGCCTGCCCATTGATGCCTTGACAGTTAGCGTTTTGAATGATGTTGTTCACATTTAAGATAGGTGGACTAGCAACTGTTCCTTGGAAATTATTAGTGCAACCATTTCCGTCAGTGATGGTAACTGAGTAATTGCCAGCAGCTAGATTGCTGGCAGATGCAGCATTGCCACCTGCAGGGGACCATGAATAACTGTAGGGCCCTTGACCATTGGTAGGAGTTGCTATTAAACTACCATTAATACTTCCATTGCATAGTGTAGGTGTGCTCTGGATGGTAGCTGATAAAGTAATACCAGGGGCTATGATTACAGGTACATTTACAATACAACCAGCAGAGTCGGTAATGGTTAGTGTGTAGTTTCCGGCAGCTACATTACTAAGAGAATTAGTATTCCCTCCTCCTGGCGACCAAGCATAACTAAATGGAGGATTGCCACCGCTAGCCGTAACTGTAGCATTACCATTAGTGCCACCGAAGCATGTTACCCCTTGTAATGAACTAATATTGGTATTGATGGTGCTTGGACCTGGTGTTACCAATACATTGTCTGTAACAATAATGTTACTACCACCAGCACAAGGAATGTAAGTGGCAACAGCAGTATAAACCGTAGGTACGGTAGGACATACATTGATACTGGCACCATTGCCCACAACTACACCATTCGCTTCCCATGAAACAGAGACAATAGAAGGGCCACTTGGTGTAAATCGCCAACCTTCATTGGTAGCAGACCAAGAGGTATTGTTACGGCCTGGAACCATTGTAGCAACTGTACCAGCAGCATTTTGTATGCCTAAGGCAGCCAATCCACTGTTCCAGCCAGAGCATACATCCTTGTCTTCAATATAAACATCAATAGCATTCGTAGTTTCATAAAGAATAATTTGACTTGTAGCAAAATTATTTTGAGCGCAAGACCCTGTAGATACACTATTGGCATCACCAAAGTAAGGTACTTCATAAAAACTTACTACGAAATAACGGCAAGGTGCCACACCTCCTATTTGATAAAATATATCGCCCATATTAGTGGGATCTATGTCTTGATAAGGCCCCATAATACAATTGGTAGGTGCTGAAGGATCGGGATAGGAAAGTCCAGCCATACTCCATTCACAGTATCCATTGGCCTCTGATACATCAAATGTAATTAGTCCATTACTTCCAATTACTACTTGGTTATAAACATTGCCATAAAAACAAAAATTAAAAGGGAGGTTAATTACACCACTCCATGTATCATCAATATTTACCAATACAGGTGTGCCAACATTGTAAGGAAGTGGGGCATAAGGAACGCTGGCTACGGTATAGTTAGTCGTATTGCCAACTTGAAAGAATGTAGCATTTAAATTGGCACACGGATTGGCACAATTTAAATTAGCGTCTGGTCCGGCATTTACTACTGGGCATCCATTTTGTGCAATTGTATTATTGCACCATATCAAAATAAAATAAACAATGATTTTAAATCTCATGGTAATGGTTATTGGCCAATTATTTGAAGTAAATATAGTTATTTCTACGTAGGAAAATAAATTTTAACTCAATTCCTTTTTGCACAATTCTTTTAATTTCATGTATTTAAGCTTGGTACCCAGGGCTGATTGGCAGGCTATGGTGTATCCGGCTTTTCCATCCAAAAAACCTAAATAAAAGAAGTAATCCCTGATGAATTTATGCAAAGGCCTAATGTTCGTGTCAAAGAAGCCGGCTCTCCTGCCTTGTTTGAAAGCACTGTGCGCTGCAATGGTACTAAACTTCTGCGTTTGTAATTGGTGTTCGGCAAAGGTGTAATAGGAATAATGTAATAAATCTCCCTTTAGGTGCATAACTTTACTACCTTCAGCGAGCGACAATTTATCATGCGGATTTTCGCCTTCCCATTTGGCAATACTTCTCCTAAACAAACGCAGCTTTTTATCAGGATACCAACTTCCATGTCTGATCCATTGACCACAGTAATTCGTCATCCTATTCATGCTATATCCTGCAGCAGTGAAATTGTTTTTAACTTCCAAGATAGATTTTGTAAGCGTTTGATCCAATGCTTCATCGGCATCTAGTGAAATAACATGTTCGGCATCACAACAACTTAATGCATAGTTTTTTTGTTCAACATAACCTTCAAACCTATGTTGAATAAATCTTACTCCAAACTGCTTGCAGATAGCCTCGGTAGCATCAGTCGAGTAAGAATCTACTACTATTATTTTATCTGCTACAGGTAATAACGATTGAAGACAACGACCAATATTATGGGCTTCGTTAAAAGTTAAAACTACCGCTGTTAGCTTAATCATAGTTGCAAATAAAACTAAATATTCCTTATTTTTTTGGTTTAAATTATTTTAAAGTTGCTTACAATTTTATGTTGTAATATTGCCGATCAAATGAATGAAATTGAGGCTGTCATATCAGGAATTCACTTACACAATGCTAAAGCTCTTGCAAGGGGTATTACCATTGTAGAAAATAACTTGGAAGGAGCCGATTTAATTCTTAAAGCCATAAAGCCCAATCGTCATGTACCGGTGGTTGGATTCACTGGACCTCCCGGAGCCGGAAAAAGTACTTTAGTAAATGCCTTGGTTAGGGCACTGCAGGTAGAAAAAAAATCGATAGCCGTTCTAGCGGTAGATCCCACCTCGCCTTTTAATTATGGTTCACTCTTGGGAGATAGATTGCGTCTGGCAGAGCATTTTAATAATGAAAAAATTTTTATTAGAAGCCTTGCTACAAGGGGTTCATTAGGCGGATTAACAGAAAAAATTTATGAAGTAATTGAAGTTTTAAAGGCTGCTCAATTTGATTACATACTTGTGGAAACAGTGGGTGTAGGCCAAAGTGAAGTTGAGATTGCAGGTCTTGCAGATATCACTACAGTGGTTCTGGTGCCTGAGGCAGGGGATGAAATTCAAACCATGAAGGCAGGACTTATGGAAATAGGTCAGGTATTTGTAGTCAACAAGGCCGATAGGCCAGGAGCACAAAGTTACTATCAAATGCTAGTGAGAATGCTTCATGAAGCAGGTAACGATTGTCCGGTGCTTAAAACTGAAGCGGCCTCTGGCGAAGGAATAGTACCGCTTATAACCACTATCAATGAATTAAACTCAAGCATTCATACCAATGATAAAAAAATTTTTCTCCTTACTGAAAAAGCGTGGAGAATTATTGCCAATCGTAAAATGAAGGAAATTCCTAAGGCTATACTTTTCAACACATTGAAACAGGAAAGCACCCATCCCTCGTTTAATCTTTATCGTTTTACCGAAAGATTTGAATAATTCCAAAATTTAATCTACTTTGCATCTGTATCATGCTCACTTATTATAAGCCATTAATTCCAATTATGAGCAGCGCTGCCTTTTTTAGGGCTGGCTGCTATATGTTTTTATTTTTTCTTTCAATTACTGCTAAGGGTCAAACCGTTTTTTGGACGGAAAATTTTGGAACTGGCTGTAATCAAAACCAAATAGCAACTGCTTACATGGGTACCAATGGTGCTTGGACTACTATTAGTACCGGTACCAATGGTACAAGTGCCAATACTTGGTATGTGAGTGCAGCTGAAAATGGCTTTGCTCCCGGAACCTGTGCCGATGGTTGCGATGATACTCCCGGCCTTATAAACAGAACTTTGCATTTAGGCAATGTCTCTACTTCTTCAGCGGCTCTATTTTTTTGCCCTACTGGCGATTGTGGAGCCATGTACGATGCATCTGATGCATTATCAGAAACCAATTCAAGAGCTGTATCTCCTTCGATCAATTGTTCCGGAAAAACAGGAATAGAGCTCAACTTTTCTTACTTGCATGGAGGCGATGCCGATGATTATGGTCAAGTAGATTACTTTGATGGTAGCACTTGGTCCATGTTATCCATTCCATTGCAAACATCACTTTGCGGTGTAGCTTTGGGCACATGGGCACAACTCAGCATTGCTTTACCTCCTTCGGCAGATAATAATCCCAACGTTAAAATAGGATTTAATTGGACCAATAATGATGATGGGAATGGAAATGATCCTTCCTTTGCTATCGATAGTATTTATCTAACTGCTACTACGGGAGGGAGTGCACTTCAGACTGCATTTACTGTTACTGATTCCACACTGTGTACTGGTCAGTGTGTAAGTTTTACAGATCAAAGTACTGGCGCCCCATCTAACTGGGTTTGGTCTTTTCCTGGCGCTACACCCTCAACCTCTATTTTGCAAAACCCTACTAATATTTGTTACAATACAGCAGGAGTTTATACTGTTACCCTCCGTATTCTAAATGTTCTTGGCATTGATTCATTAGTTAAAACAAATTATATCAATGTAACTAATTGCCCAGGCCCCATTGCCAATTTTACAGCTAGCGATACCACTTTATGCATTGGCGATTGTATTTCCTTTAATGATATTAGTACCGGAAATCCTGCTACCTATGCTTGGACTTTTCAAGGCGCTACACCGGCAACTGCGGCTGTTGCAAACCCTACCGGCATTTGTTATAACCAATCTGGATCTTTCACAGTAACTTTGACTGTGACCAACGCCAGCGGCAGTAATACCATTACTAAAACAGCCCTTGTTGATGTTTCCAATTGCTCTGGCCCTTCAGCAAATTTTAGTGCCAATGCTACTAATATATGTTTGAATGATTGCATCGATTTTGTTAACCAAAGTAGTGGTGCTACTAGTTACCAATGGTCTTTTCCCGGTGCAAGCCCAAGCACAAGTTCGCAAGTAAATCCAACTAATATTTGTTATGGTGCCGCAGGCACTTACAATGTGCAACTCATCGCCTTTGGTGGTGGATTGAGCGATACTTTAGTTAGAAATACTTACATCACTGTGACTGCATGCCCCGTACCAGTTGCAGACTTTACAAGCTCCGTAACTGGACCAATCTGTCGTAACAATTGTATCAATTTTTTTGACAACAGCACTAATATTCCCTCTAGTTGGAAATGGTATTTTCCTGGCGCTACTCCGGATTCAGCTATGGTACAAAATCCATTGAACATTTGCTACGATCAAGAAGGATTGTATGATGTGATGCTCATTGTTACCAATCAATTTGGTACTGATACCATTATTAGGTATTCCTTCATCGAAGTAAAAGGAGTAACTGGAGCTGGCGTATCTCCCGATACTACCATGCTTTGGGGAAATTCCTACCAACTGGAAGCTACTGGTGGTGTAGCTTATGAATGGACACCTGCCACAGGATTAAGCAGTGATTCTATCTTCGATCCTATAGCAACTCCATTGCAAACAACTAATTATACAGTAGTAATATATGATAATTTTGGATGTAGCAGTGTAAGAAGTGTAACCGTTTATATCCTTCAGAATAATAATATTTTTATTCCAACAGCTTTTTCGCCTGATGGAAATCCCAACAATAGGGAATTTAAAATTTATGGTAATAATATATTTGACGCTCAGCTAAGTATTTTTGATAAGTGGGGCAATAAAGTTTTTCAAACTTCTACATTTGGTGTAGGGTGGGATGGAACCTATAAGGGAGAACCCTGTGTGCAAGGCGTATATACTTGGGTGGCCAGTGTAGTTTATGAAGATGGAAAATCACAGTCACTTTCAGGAAGTGTAGCATTAGTAAGATAATCAAGATGAAAAGAATTATAAAATTATCCTTGTTTTTATTAGTGATCATCGGCAGCGTGGCTGCTCAGGATGCTCATTTCAGTCAGTGGTCAATGGCTCCATTACATGTAAATCCTGCATTGTGTGGAATATATGATGGCACTTTTCGACTATCTAACTTATACCGTACTCAATGGAGCGGCATAAAAAGCAAGTATGAAACCATAGGCATCTCTGCTGATGCTGCCATTTTTCGTAAAAAAGGAAAAGATAATTTCTTTGGGCTTGGCTTATTAGCTTATCAAGAAAAGGCAGGCGCAGCAGGCTATAAGATGTTTGTATTAATGCCTACGCTTTCATATACCACTCCGCTGGATGCTAATGGCGAGCACTTTCTAAGTTTGGGTGTACAGGCAGGCTTGAACCAACGAAGCCTTGACCTAACAGGAGCCACTTGGGGAAATCAATGGAATGGCGATAAATTTGATCCTGCTTTATCTTCTGGTGAGGCGCTTAATCTTCTTAGCCTATCTTATTTTGATGCTAACGCTGGATTTATGTACTACTATGTTCCTGATGGATATAGATCGGCTTATTTGGGCGCAAGTGTGGCTCACCTCAACAAGCCTGATCTAAGTTTCTTTGTAACAGGAAAAGATATTTTACCCAGGCGATTGACCGTGCACACGGGTGCTGAATTACCTATTACCAGAGATTATTCTACTTGGTTTGTACCAAGAGCTCAATTCATGCTGCATAACAAACAACGTGAAATCGATTTTGGATTTAGCATTAAAAATAAATTGCAATTCAAATCTAGATTTACCAATTTTAAGAAAGAAGTTTTCTTTTACCTAGGAGGGCATTATCGCTATGGCGATGCCATTGTACCTATGGCTAGGATTGAATACAATAGCTTTGGCTTGGGAATTAGCTACGACTTTACGATCTCCGAACTTTCGTCCTTAGCAGGTGGTGCCAATGCATTAGAGATTGGTTTGTCATGGGTGAATCCGGTTAAACGGGGGCAGCGGGCTAGAAACTATACCAAAACACCTCGCTTTTTCTAAATACTACTCTTGATAGTACACTCGCTTTATTCTTTGAGATAGGCCGGCTATTATTTCATACGGTATGGTGTGAAGCGCAGTGGATAATTCTTGGATAGGATGTTGGGGGCCAAATATAATTACTTCATCTCCTTCTTTGGCTGATACATTGGTGATGTCAATCATACACATGTCCATGCAAATGTTTCCTATGGTAGCCACTGGCACATTGTTTATTAAAAACTTGCCTTTCCCATTTCCTAAATGTCTGTTGATACCATCAGCATATCCTATAGCAATGGTAGCAATGGTTGAATCATTCTGTACCTTTCCTCTTCTGCCATATCCCACCGTTTCACCTGCTCGCACTTTTTTAATTTGCGAAATACTTGTTTTCAAAGTGAGTACGTGGGCCAGCATGCCTTGTTCATCCTTGTTGGCACTTATTCCATACAATCCCAAACCTAATCTTACCATATCTAACTGAGCGTTGGGGAATCGAGTGGTGCCGGCTGAGTTAAGCGCATGTAATAAAATTGGATCTGCAATATTCGCCCGAAAGTAATTTCCTACAGCTTCAAATTTTTGGATTTGTTGTCGTGTAAATTCATCGTGTTCAGCCTCATCACTTGCTACCAGATGGGTGAAAATTGATTTTACCCTTATGCGCTGTTGCGATTTTAAAAAATGTAATAACTGTTCTTTTTCTTCAACTCTAAATCCTAATCTGTTCATCCCCGTATCTATTTTTAGATGAATAAAAATAGAGTTATCTTTTAATTCATTTAAGTGTAAATTAATTTGATCTAGCACTCTGAAGCTATATACTTCTGGTTCCAGCCTATAGGTAATTAATTTATCTATACTGCCAGGTTCAGGATTCATAACCATGATGGGTAATTGAATTCCGGCTTTGCGAAGTTCTACTCCTTCATCAGTATAAGCCACTGCTAAATAATCAGTATGGTGAAATTGAAGAGCATTGGCTATTTCAAAACTTCCACTTCCATAGCCTGATGCTTTCACCATAGCCATTACCTTAGTTTTTTTCCCTAATGAACCACGGTAATAATTTAGATTGTGGATTAGGGCATTCAGGTTAACTTCTAATACCGTTTCGTGTGCCTTTCTTTCAAGTGCTTTTACTATCCGCTCGAATTCAAATTTCCTTGCACCCTTTACTAATATGGTCTCATCCCTAAATGCCGGTAGCCGATCTAAAAAATCATTAGTAGATAAAAAATTAGTAGCATTAGAATGAAGAAGCTGATGATAGCTGGCTAATTGATCTCCTATGGTTATTACATTATTTATTTTATTCGCTTCGAGTAGTTGACCTATCTTTTTATACAATTGATTGGGGGCTTCACCTGTCTGAAGCAAGTCACTAAGTATTAACGTTTTTTTTGGGTGTTGCTGCTGTTGGTTTAAAAAATTAAGAGCAATGGCAAGTGATGCCATATCATTGTTGTAACTGTCGTTGATAATTGCACAGTTATTGATTCCTTCCTTTAGCTCTAGCCGCATAGCTACCGGTTGCAATTGTAACATGTGCTGTTGGATGGTGTCAATGTCATACCCTAGATGCAATAAAAGTAACCAGCAGGTAATGGAATTTTCTATGGACGCTTCATCGGTATATTGAATTTTGAGATTAATGAATTGGTTATGCCATATGGCTTGCAATTCTGTTCTGCCATTTGATCTTACGATGCGACCCACTTGTAGGTCGGCCTTAACTTTTCTTGACCATGTGAGTTGCTTCAAGCCCTGTGGTAAAAAATCAACTTTACTGAGTGCTTGTACTATCGGTGGATAGTCTTTACTGTAAATAAGCACTCGTGCATCAATGAACAACTTAAGCTTTTCAATAACTTTTGCTTCTACTGAGCTGAAATTTTCATTGTGTGCAGTACCAATGTTAGTAAATATACCAATGGTGGGCCTGATGATTTTTTGTAAGGCGAACATTTCATTAGGTTTTGAAATACCCGCTTCAAACAAGCCTAAATTATGTGCTGCATCCATTTGCCAAACTGATAGTGGCACACCTAATTGAGAATTATAACTCTTTGGTGACCTAACAATGTGTTTGTCATTTTTTAAAAGATGGTAAAGCCATTCTTTTACCATGGTTTTACCGTTACTACCCGTTATGCCTATTACATTGTAATTAAAGTGGCTTCTATGGAAAGTGGCTATTTGTTGAAGAGCTCTTAAACTATTTTCGACTATGATAAAATTTGCCCCTGGAATTATGGCAGTGTCTTTTTCGACAATAAAATTTAGAACACTTTGCTTGCACAGTGCAGGAATGTATTGATGCCCATCATGATTGATGCCACTGATGGCAATAAAAAGACACCCCTCACTGCCAATCAACTTTCTACTATCAGTAAGCAGGTGTTGAATGGTTTCATTTTCTGGTCTTTGAATTACTAATTTGCCATGGCAAACATTGGCAAGTTCACTCAATGAATAAGTAGTGCTTATGCTCAATTATAATATTTTAATTTTGGGTAATTATTTAATAGTCGCTTGTTTATAACAACTCCTGCATAGCGGTATGTAACTTTCCTTTTCGCCTAATAGTATCTTGTTTTCATGTTTCACGGTTCTATGACTATATTGTGCTAAATCGCCACAATTAATACAAATAGCATGGACTTTGGTTACAAACTCAGCAATGGCCATCAAGTGCGGGATAGGGCCAAAAGGATTACCGGTGAAATCCATATCAAGGCCAGCTACTATCACCCTGCGTCCATTATTGGCCAACTGCTGGCATACTGCAGGTAAGGCTGGGTCAAAAAACTGAGCTTCATCTATTCCTATTACATCCTCTGTTGTCACTAATTTTAATATCTCTTCCGATTTTTTAACTGGGGTAGAGTGGATGGCATTGGCATCATGCGAAACCACTTTTACTTCATCATAGCGGGTGTCAATGGCTGGTTTAAATATTTCTAAATGCTGGCCAGCAATTTTAGCTCTTTTCAATCGCCTAATTAATTCCTCGGTTTTCCCACTAAACATGGAGCCACAAATTACTTCAATCCAGCCTTTTTTATGAACACTGTTCTTTGATTGTTCTAAAAACATGGGGTGAATTTACAATGGATTTTCTCACTATTTTAGCTTTTCGAAATTTTCTTTTAAAGTTTTCGTTTTTATCGCATACATTTAACTACTATGAATAAGCAAAGAATATTTGATGAATTAGCCGGTATGATGACCAATATCAATGATCAATTGTACCAAATTAAAAATCACGTAAGTACTGCACCACAGCATGAGATAGATTTGTTTATCCAGAATATGCGTAAAGCTTATGAATATGCACTCATGTTACATTATAAGAATGCTTTAGAGAGTTTGGATAATACAGAATTGCTGATCATGGAAAGATTGCAAGCTGAGCGATTGGCTTTGGAGGCTAAATTGTCGAGCATAAGAACAGCAGTGAATGATGATCTTGCTTCAGCTGCTAAATCACATTCAGAAAATGATCATATGCCAAAGGCGAATGAGCTTACCGAACCAGCCGTTGCTGCAATAGAAGCTGAGCACGCGGTTGAATCACAAACATCCTCTGAAGAAAAATTAATTAAGGCTGTGGCCGATAGGTTTGCCGAAGCTACCACCCTTCATGATGTACTTAGCAAAAAACAAAGTAGCAGTAGCGTGGCTGGTGCCATGCAAGCCAAACCTATTACTGACTTAAAGGCTGCCATAGGAATTAATGAAAAATTTCATTTTGTAAACAAATTATTTGCTGGTAACATGCAGCAGTACCATGATACGGTAGAACGTATTAATAAAATGGCTGATGCTAGGAATGATAAATCGAAGGTGATAAGAAGCTTATTGGAAGAATTTTCATGGAGCAAGCAAGATGTGCATGCCGCGCTATTCATCGAATTGGTAGAGCGAAGATTTTTTTAACCAATGCCACAGCTCGTTTTAGTTCCCACCCCTATTGGTAATCTTGATGACATTACTTTGCGCGCCATTAAAGTGCTCCAGAGTGCCCAGGTAATTTATGCCGAAGATACAAGAACTAGTGGAATGCTGTTAAAACATCTAGGAATTGATAAGCCGCTTCGCTCCTTGCACCAACACAATGAACACCAACGTTTGGCTGTAGCTATAGCAGAAATATCAACACTAGATCAAGTGGCATATATCAGTGATGCTGGCACACCGGGTATAAGCGATCCTGGTTTTTTGCTTGTAAGAGCCTGTATTCAGGCAGGTATTCAAGTGCATACACTCCCCGGCCCCACAGCTTTTGTTCCCGCACTGGTCTGTAGTGGATTGCCAAGTGATAGATTTATTTTTGAAGGCTTTCTGCCGCATAAAAAAGGAAGATTAACAAGATTACAAGCCTTGGTAAACGAACAACGTACAATCGTATTTTACGAATCGCCTTTTAGACTAATTAAATTATTAGAACAGTGTATAATTAACTTTGGCGAAAATCGTTTGGTTTGTGTGAGTAGGGAGATATCAAAAATATATGAAGAGCATAAGCGCGGAACGTTGGTAGAGGTTTTACAATATTTTAATGCCAAAGGTGTTAAGGGGGAGTTGGTGGTTTGTGTAGCAGGGTGTGGTTACTACCAGGCTACCGAAATTTTTTCAGAACCTGATCAGCAGTGATGTGGCATCAAAGTCAATTACTGCTTTAAGCTTGTGTAATAAGTCAGATCCTAATACGCCATTTATAACTGGCAAACCCAATTTACTGTAGGCACTATTGACTGCGTTTAAGTCTAGGGCCATAAATGGAAATTGGTTTAGTACAAAGTGATTTAAAGAGAATTCATGAGCTAGAAATGTACTGCTCAATAGCTGGTTTCCGCCTAACCCTGTGGCCTGCTGATCAGAGCTTGACATTGCTGCACTTAAAGTGGTAGTAATAAAATTACTGTCAAATACTGTTTTAGAAGCACCTGTATCAAGCAGCATGCGTGCTGGCTTTTCATTGATCATGGCATAAAGAAAAACATGGAAACCTTCATTTTCAACTGGAAGTATTTCCAAAGGCAATTGGCATCTGTTCATATAGAATTAACAAAAAAACCCGAAACTAATTCGGGTTCGATTTATTAAAAAAATTAAATTTTATTGTTAAGCTGTGGTTTTCATATTGTCTAATACATCCATCACTTCTTTTACTGATTTCGCTGATGCACTGAGGAGTGCTTGTTCTTCATTGGTAAGCTTTAGTTCTATAATTTGTTCTATTCCCTTTCGACCCAATTTTACAGGCACGCCTAGATAAATATCTTTTAAGCCATATTCTCCTTGAAGCCAAGCACAACATGGAAAGATCCGCTTTTGATCCTTTATTATAGCTTCTACCATTTGTGCCGCTGCAGCACCCGGAGCATACCAAGCTGATGTTCCCATTAAATTAACCAATT
>JBDKJS010000024.1:0-18332 GCA_039806065.1 Bacteroidota bacterium
TTTTATGAGACTGGCTTTTTATTCTATGAATAAAATAATGAACCACCAGACTATCACCAGGGATGGCGGCAATGGCACTTGTTTGTAATAGACTGTCGGCAAGGAGGTAATCGCCAAGGCGAATTTTTTGATAAGCATACTCTAAAGTTATTCGAGTATTGATAAAAGAGTGCTTAGCAGGATCTTTAAAATAGTTTAACAGCGCTTTGTAGCAACTATCGGCCGATTGTGGACTGGTGCTGTTAAATTTGCGAATATTACTGATACTAGCATTTAAGTATTGAAAGTCGGCAGTCGGCAGTTGATCTTGAAACTGTTTCAAGTCAAAGGGCGTAATGTTTTGAGCCACACCATTAGCATGGATGGACATTCCAAACACTGCGATCAAAGCCGTTTGATAAATTATTTTTCTGCCAATCATAAAAACCAGGCCATTATTTTTGTTCAAGCTTTTTGAGTCTTTCGGTCAGGGCTTCGATGGATTTTCTTAAGGCCTCATTCTCATTTTTCAACTGATCCACCGTGTTTGACAATTCCTTGATACCTATTAAAGCTATTCCTGCAGGGTCAATAGAGCTGATCCCTTTATCGTCTACTCCTAGTTTGAATAAGTTGTAAAAATCTTGAGCCATTGGCCCGATGTGGTATTCATTGTCGGTACCTTTATATTTCCATTTTGTGATGGGAAGAGCATTTATTTTTCTTAAAATTTCTTTTTGGTCAAGGGTTGTAATATCCTCCTTCAAATTAATGTCAGAAGTATTGGTCCAAGTGCCGCCAGCAGTAAGGTATGCACCATTACCATTTAAAGTAGAAGTACCCACTTGCAATGCCCTTCCTGCGGCCACATTACAGCCAAATCCCCAGTCGAGCACATCGTCATCACCAAATCGCTGCGTATTGCTTGCCCATGACAAGGCACCATAGCCAAATGCAGCAGCATTGGTTTGATTGGCAGTGCTTGGGCCAGAAGTCCAGCCTATTGATGTATTGTTATCTCCTGTGGTATTAGTAGCACCTGCAGCTGCTCCGATAAAAGTATTGCCAATACCACTGGTGTTTGAATAGCCTGATAGATTACCATAAAAAGAGTTTGATTGCCCATCCAAATTTGCTCTGCCGCTCCACCAACCTACAAAAGAATTTTGGGTTCCAATAGTATTGGCAGTACCGGCCTGATTTCCTATAAATACATTGTAGTATCCTGAAGTATTGGCATCTCCTGCAGTGTTTCCGATAATTACATTTTCATCACCGGTAGTGTTGGCAAGGCCAGCTACATTACCTATGAATACATTTCTTTCACCGGTAGTATTAGCTCTACCTGCTGAGGTTCCAATGAAAACATTGTTTGATGCAGTATTATTGTTATAGCCGCTTTCGTAGCCAATAAAAACATTTTCAATACCTGTAGTGATGTTGTAACCTACATTTCTACCTATGGCCACATTTCTACCTACGTTTGATGCTAATAGTCCACCACGCATAGCATTGTAACCAATAGCCACATTATCTGTCCACCTATGCCCATTGGTCATTACGGCATATCCTATGCCCACATTGTAACTTGGAACTGAGTCAATATCAAGAGTGGCTGTGCCAATGGCCACATTGAAATCAGCAGCGGGGTCGCGTGCGTTTAGTAATGATTGGTAGCCTACGGCAATATTGTAACTTCCTGTGATGATACCCATTCCAGCATTTCTGCCAACGCCAATATTGTAAAATCCTGAAGTATTATTCAGCAAGGTGTTAATGCCGATGGCCACATTTGAATTACCAGTTGTGTTATTAAACAAAGCCCTGTATCCAATAGCTACATTAAAGTCGCTGCTATTATTTGCAACCAATGCTTGATTGCCAATTGCCACATTGAAGTTTCCGGCATCAAGTTGGCCTGATAGTACACTATCGCCAATAGCCACATTATCACTACCAATTTGATTGGCATAAAGTGAATACCTTCCGTAGCTGGAGTTGTTGAAAGCTGTGGTGCCGCTATAGCCGCTCCGTTCGCCCACGGAGGTATTTCCATATCCTGTAGTATTGTTGTGCAATGATTCAATACCCACACCCGTGTTGTTATATCCAGTGGTGTTGTTTCTTAATGAATAAGAACCCAATGCCGAGTTGTTGAAGCCGGTAGTGTTAGCTTGCAACGAACCGAGACCCACTCCGCTATTATTAAATCCAGAAGTGTTATTATAACCCGCAGAGTCACCAAAGTAAATGTTTTGCACACCTGGTCCTTGGTTATTGGTAAAGAACAAGCCATTTGCTCTAATCCTAAATCTTTCTATCCCATTGGTTCTAAAAACTAAGTCGGTGCTGTCGGTTGTACCTATAAAATTTACACCTGGGTTAGTGGCTGTGTTGCCTAGCAGTGCCCAATAATCTCCATTGCCACTGGTTCCGCTAATAAGCTCATCCCATCTCAAGGAAGTAGCATTCCAAAAGAAATAGGTTTGCAGGTTGGTATCAAATACCAATAATCCATTTCTGGATGCATCTAGCGTACTTCCTGTAGCTATGAGCGCCAATCTTTGTGCAGTAGTAAAACGAGGCAATAGCACACCCTTGGTGGTGCTACTGATGTGTAGGAGTGCTTTTGCATCAATGGTAGCAATGCCTAAACCAAGCGACCCAACATTGTCTAATCGCATGCGTTCAATTGAATTGGTGCGAAATGCAAGGCCAAAGTTATCGGTAGTACCTAGAAAATTAGTGGCAGGATTGGTGCCTGTGTTTCCTAAAACATCCCATGTGGTGCCATTGGCAATTAAATTTCTCCAAGTAAAACCGTTAAAATAAACAAATTGCAGTAGGGAAGTATCATACACTAGCAGACCTATGGCTGGTGAGGTGATGGCCAATCGTTGTGCGGTGGTCATTCTAGGGGCCAATAGACCCTGGGTAGTACTACTCAAATCCAAAAGTGCACTAGGGTCTGGATTCGGATTGTTGATACCAATATTCTGAGAAAGAACAGGTACAACATTGAGCAAAAGCAATGTTGTAAAGAGTAGTTTTTTAGTAGGTCTCATTCGTTTTTTTTGTTTTAAATGCGTAAATCAATAAACAGCACAAAGTGAAATGTGCATTCCTATCGCAATTAAATTTAGGTTGGGCTAAACTACTAGCTTTGGATAAGATAAAAAATAACCAAAATGGGGGATATTGTTAGCCTAGCAATATCACAAAGATATTGCATTTTTAAGACGCTAAAAAACTTCTTTCGCAATCTTACAAGTAATATCGGCATTGCCCATGGTGTAGTAGTGGAGGCAAGGAACCCCTGCGGCTTTCAGTTCTTTACTTTGATTGATGCACCACTCCAAACCTACTTGTTTAACTTCAGCATCAGTTTTGCATTGCTCTACTGCATCTATCAAATCTTCTGGAAGGTCAATGTGGAAAGTTTTGGGCAGGACTGTAAGTTGTTTTTTGGTAGTGAGCGGCTTGATCCCAGGAATTACTGGTACATTCAATCCAAGCGCTTTACATTCATCAATAAACTTAAAATAAACTTTATTGTCGAAAAACATTTGGGTAACGATATAATCAGCCCCTGCATCAATTTTAGCCTTTAGGTATTTCAAATCGGATTTCAAGCTAGGTGCTTCAAAATGTTTTTCAGGATACCCAGCCACCCCAATACAAAAATCAGAGTGCGATACATCCTGCAATTCATCATCTAAATAGATACCTTTATTAAGTTTGGTTACCTGTTGTACTAAATCAAGTGCAAATTTATGGCCATCCTTATGTGGAGAAAATGCACCTTCGCTTTTGATGGCATCACCTCTTAGCAGTAATACATTGTCTATTCCAAGGAAGTGTAGATCTATTAAAGCGTTTTCTGTTTCTTCTTTGCTAAATCCTCCACAAATAATATGGGGCACGGTATCCACATCATATTTATTTTTTATGGCAGAGCAAATGGCTACAGTGCCTGGACGCTTTCGCATAGAAAATTTTTCAAGCAATCCGTTTTCTCTTTTTTTATAAACGTACTCTTCTCTGTGATAAGTAACATCTATAAATGCTGGTTGATAATCCATAATAGGATCTAGAATATCCCAAATACTTTTTATATCTTTTCCCTTGAGTGGCGGCAGTATTTCTACCGAAAAAAGTGAATGTTTTGCCTTTGCTAAATGTTCAGTAACTTTCATTATTCAATCTTCAACCTTTGCTAATAACCCTAATAGGGTCGTAAAAAATCAACTTGTTATTTATTTCTTAGTATGGTTACGGTGCCATTGTATTTTTCAATGGTATTGCCGTTCACCTCTAAAGTGTAATAGTAGGTGCCATCGGCAAGGTCGTCACCATTCCAGGTGTTATTGTAGTTTGCATCTTCGAAGACAACTTTGCCCCACCTATTAAATACTTTTAGTGTGCTTCCAGGATAAGAGTCAATGTTTTTTACCGTAAATACATTGTTCAAATTGTCGCCATTACCAGGTGTAAACACATTGAACAAAACTACTTTTTCGCGAGCAGCAATGACCTTACACCAGTTAGAGATAGAAGTAAGGTTAGGGGTACTACCATTTTCAGTTTGTACTCTTACATAGTAAGTGCCTGAAGCTAGCGGGCGAGTATAAAGATAATTGGTATCAAGTGTAAATGATCCAGCCAAGGGGGCCCAGTTAAATAGGGAATCGGCTTGGTAAACTGTATATCCTGTACCAGTCCATCCCCAATAGCGTGTCCATCTGAAATTGATGGTGAGTGAATCGGCATTGGGTTCACAGGTAAGTAGGATGGATTGTATAGAGTCTGACTGAGGAGTGATAAAGCCATTTTGTAAAACACATTTCACTGCGTAATTGTAAGGCTCAAGCTCTGGATCTACATTCACATCACGTATGGTTGTATCGGTATAAGTAGTTGTAGTCCCCACTAAGTAATTATAAGGGCCCGTGGGTAGGGCTGATCGGTAAACCTCATATCTAGCAAATTGAGGAATTGGCAAAGAATCAGGGATAGCCCAAAGCACGTCTATGTCTTCATTGTTTTGAGTAACAGTTACATTAAGCAGGTTGGGAATTCCCGGATAGCAACCTCTGAAATTAAATGACACTGAATCAAATTCTGCCAATTCTAAACCACATTTGTTAATGAGTGTATTGCCACTAAATCCTTTTTTTGAATACAGTGTATAAGTGCCATTTTCCAATAATGGAGCAAATAGGGACAGAATAAGTGAATCGCTTTCTTGATTGGCACAATTACCCAAAATAGCTGCACTAATGGGAATCGATAGCCCACTAGGAGTGATTAATCGGAAATCAGACCCATCAGCATCTAGCGTGCTACATAGAAATTTAAAATTCGTCTTTATTTTCACTAGCGTATCAGTGCATTGGATTTGTGAAATGTAAAATTCAGCTGTGGTGGTATCAAGTACTGGGGGATCATTACAAACTTGTTCAAATTGTATTTGCATATCGCGTACGGTGCTACCAATAAGAATGCTGTTTCGGTATTCTTGAACCAGCACGGCCATTACTCCATTTTCAAGCAAGCTGTTGTTAAAAGAAATATTACCATTGGTTGCATCAATTGCTACAGGGGGTGTTGAGTTAAATGGATTGGTGCCGCTGTACGGAGCATTGTACACAACAGGAGTACCTTGATCACTCAAACAATCAGTGAGCGAGAATACCAATGAATCACCATCTACATCTGTAGCAGGTTGTGGTAAAATAAAATTTCTGTTGATGCAAAAAGTCGCTATTGGTGAACGGCTAAATACTGGTGAACTATTCACCGGAGCATCCAAGTTGTTTAAAAAAGCCTCTGTATATATACCTTCACCACCAGGATTGGTTAGTGTGGTAATAATGTTGTTTCGGCAACAAAAGGTAGCACCAAAGCTTTCTACTGTAAATATGTAATCATTGCAAGCTTGGGGTAATACCACCAAAGTGGTGTAGGTAAATTTACGCACGCCATAGCCTGTGCCACCATCACAAGTGGTAACACCACAAGGAGGGAATATACCCGTTTGCACAGGTTGGCCAGTACCAGGATCTTGTCCCACGCCATTAACGCTACCGCTCACATTGCATGAAGCGGAACTCCAAAGAATATCAACTTGTTGAGGTTCTCCAGCTGTATTGGGGTTACAATCCTTGTAAAAGATATAAGAAACCAAGAATTGATTGGTATCAACAAATGAATAAGTAATTTCACCGCCTACTCCATGAGTTGCATGCGCTTTTTGAGGGAAAGATGAAAGTAGGGCGACTATAGTTATTGCATATAGGTATAAATTTCTCATAAAATTTCTTTTCTATAATTCAGTTAAGGGGTTACAAACCTATAATTTTAAATCGAAAAATTCAAGTAGATATCTTACTAGGAGGTCATAATCTTTTAGGTATTGTGCTAATTTAAGCTTACTTTTGCAGCCCTTTAAATGAAGCACATACGTAATTTTTGCATTATTGCCCATATAGACCACGGTAAGAGCACTTTGGCGGATAGGTTATTGGAGTTTACCAAGACCGTATCTAGTAGGGATGCACAAGCTCAAGTGTTGGATGACATGGATTTGGAACGTGAAAGGGGAATCACCATTAAGTCGCATGCCATCCAAATGGAATATGTGTACAAAGGTGAAAAATATGTGCTCAATTTGATAGATACTCCGGGCCATGTAGATTTTAGCTATGAAGTGTCACGTTCTATCGCGGCATGTGAAGGTGCGCTCTTAATTGTAGATGCAGCCCAAGGTATTCAAGCGCAAACCATTAGTAACCTATACTTGGCATTAGAAAACAATTTAGAGATCATACCGGTACTTAATAAAATAGATTTGCCAAGTGCCATGCCTGAGGAGGTAAAAGATCAAATAGTAGATTTAATTGGTTGTGAAAGAGCCCACATCATCCATGCTAGTGGTAAAACTGGCTTGGGAATTGAAGATATTTTGGCAGCCATTATAGAAAGAGTGCCAGCCCCAAAAGGCAATCCAGAAGCTCCTTTAAAGGCCTTGATTTTTGATTCGGTTTTTAATTCATTTCGAGGAATTATAGCTTATTTCAGAGTAATTGATGGTCAAATAAGAAAGAATGACCATGTAAAATTTATGGCCACCGCTAGCAATTACAAAGCTGATGAAGTGGGCATACTCAAACTAGACAAGGTTCCGCGCGAAGTAGTAAATGCCGGTGATGTAGGGTACATCATCAGTGGTATCAAAGATGCGAAAGAAGTGAAAGTGGGCGATACCATTACCTTAGTGGCTAACCCATGTACCGAGGCCATAAAAGGTTTTGAAGATGTAAAGCCAATGGTATTTGCAGGAATTTACCCTGTTGATACAGATGAATATGAAGAGCTGCGCGGTGCAATGGAAAAATTGCAATTAAACGATGCCTCATTGGTTTTTCAACCAGAATCTTCAGCCGCTTTAGGCTTTGGTTTCAGGTGTGGGTTTTTAGGGATGCTCCATATGGAGATCATCCAAGAAAGGTTAGAGCGTGAATTTGACATGACTGTAATCACTACAGTTCCAAACGTAAGCTACAATGCCTTTTTAACCGATGGTACTAGGATGGAAATTCACAATCCAAGTGAAATGCCAGACCCCAATCATCTAGATAAAATTGAAGAGCCATACATAAGAGCTCAAATAATAACTAAGTCTGAATTTACGGGCGCTATTATGACCCTCTGTATCAATAAAAGAGGAGTCATTGTTAATCAGCATTATCTTACCACTGACCGGGTAGAATTGCAATTTGACATGCCTTTAGCTGAAATCGTTTTTGATTTTTACGATAAGCTAAAGAGTATAAGCAAGGGCTATGCATCATTTGATTATCATCCGCTCGATTATCATGAATCAGATTTAGTAAAACTCGATATTCGATTGAACGGTGAACCAGTAGATGCCTTGAGTGCATTGGTACACAGAAGTCATTCATATGAGTTTGGGAAGAAGATTTGTGAAAAATTGAAAGAGTTGATTACCCGACAACAGTTTGAGATCATCATTCAAGCTAGCATCGGGTCCAAGATCATTGCACGCGAAACGGTGAAAGCATTGCGCAAAGATGTTACTGCAAAATGCTATGGTGGAGATATATCGCGTAAACGTAAATTACTAGAAAAGCAGAAAGAAGGAAAGAAGCGCATGCGTCAAGTGGGCAATGTGGAAATTCCTCAACAAGCTTTTCTGGCAGTATTAAAATTAGACTAGTAAGCAAATATACATTAACATAATAATTTTTTAACGCAGCATGACAATGAAGATGTGTTGCCCTAACTTTTAATAACTATACATATGGCAACATTTGATCAGTACGGTTTAAATCCATCTATATTAGATGCATTAACCGATTTAAATTTTAAAACACCCACTCCAATCCAGCAAGAAGCAATTCCAGCACTATTAGCCGGTGATAGAGATTTTATTGGGCTTGCCCAAACTGGAACAGGCAAAACAGCAGCTTTTGGCTTACCTCTTTGTAACTTAATAAATGTAGATGACAGAAGACCACAAGCACTCATATTGGCCCCCACACGTGAATTGTGCGTGCAAATAGCGAATGACATCTTGCAATTTACTAAATACCTACCAGGTTTTAGCACGGTGGCTGTTTATGGAGGCGCATCCATCGAAACACAAATTCGCCAATTGAAAAAAGGTGCCCATGTAGTAGTAGCTACTCCCGGTCGATTAATAGATTTATTACACCGAAAGGCCGCTAACCTCGGAGGTATTCGTTATTTTATTCTTGACGAAGCTGATGAAATGCTCAACATGGGTTTCAGAGAAGAGATAGAAGAAATTTTAAGTTTTGCTGGAGGGGAAAAACACACTTGGCTGTTCTCTGCTACCATGCCACCTGAAGTTCGCCAAATAATAGGCACCTACCTTACCAATCCATTAGAGCTAAGAGCCAATAGTATCAATACCACTGCTGAAAATATTACGCATAAATACTATGTGGTACATGAAAGAGACAGGTATAAGGCCCTGAAGCGAATTGTAGATGCCACACCTGAAATATTTGCAATCGTATTCTGTAGAACTAAAATACAAACACAAGATATTGCCGAACAACTAATCAAGGATGGTTATAATGCCGATGCACTTCATGGTGACCTGTCGCAACCACAACGTGATAAAGTTATGGGTAGGTACAGAAATAGAAGCTTGCAAATACTAGTTGCTACTGATGTGGCTGCAAGAGGAATTGATGTGAGTGATGTAACCCACGTGGTGCATTATTATTTGCCCGATGAGGCTGAAAATTATACTCACAGAAGTGGTAGAACAGCACGAGCTGGCAAAAAAGGGGAATCGCTAGTGTTGGTTAACACTAAGGAAGTGTTTAAAATAAAACAGTTAGAGCAAAAAATAAAGGCTAAAATACATTTAAGTAAAGTGCCTGATGCATTGCAAATTGGTGAACAACAATTAATGAAACTAGTTCACAAACTTCACAAAGTTGAAATAGATGAAAAAGGTATTGAACAGTTTCTACCAACCATTTTTGAAGAGTTAAAAGAACTAGATCGTGATGAACTAATCAAACGGATCGTATCGATAGAATTTAATCGCTTTTTAGATTACTATCGTGATGCTGATGATGTGAATGTGGATTTGGCTCACGCTGGTAAACGAAGCCAAGCAGGTCGTGGAGGTAATGATCGTTATAGTATTAATCAAAGTAGGTTATTTTTATCCTTGGGCACTGTGGATGGTTTTGATAAAGGTAAAATGCTAGGTTACATCTTAGATAATGCTGAAATTCCGAAAGAGGCCGTTGGTAGAATGGATTTGAGTGGAGTTTATTCACATATCGATATTGACGATCAATATGCAACTAAGGTTGTGGAAGCACTCAACGGAGAAGTTTATAGGGGAAGAAAGGTAAGGGCAGACATGGCAACTCCCAAAGCGAAAAAAACAAGACCAAGCGGTGGTGGCGGAAGCCGCGGAAGCGATAGGGGTGATAGAGGCGGCAGAAGAAGCGATTATGACCAAAAACCTGGAAACCGAAGATCTGGCGGTGGTGATTTTGGAGGAAAGAAAAGCAGAGGTTGGGGAGAACAGCGAGGAAGAAGATAATTAGTTAATTATTGTATTTTCTTAATTCATCCAATAATTCTGGAGCATTAGGACGGGGAGCATTGTCATTGACTATGTTCCCTTTTTTATCAATAATCATGTATCGTGGGATGCTGTTAATTTTAAAATACTCGCACGCTTTTGATTTCCAATTTCCAGGAGAATGTAATTGAATACCTTCAATACCCAGTTGTTCTATTGAATTGCGCCAGGCTTTTTCATCGGCATCAATAGAGATGTAAACAAATAAAATTTGATCTTTTTCCTTTCTGTTAAGTTGTTGGTGTATCGCTTTGCTTGCAGGCATGGTGGCACGGCAGGGTCCACACCAGCTTGCCCAAAAATCTATGTATAATACCTTGCCTTTGTAATTTTTAAGATTAACAGTATTGCCGGCTAAATCATTAAAACTAATGGTATCATCAACTTTATAGTCGGTTTTGGTAGTTACCTCTTTTTCCTTTGGTGATGCAGCTTTGTGAGGTCCGTTTTTTACTATCAAAGCCACCTCAGGATAAAAAATGGAAGCAGAATCAAGAGCCTTGAGTTGCTTCAAAAATTCCGTTGCACCTTGGAAAGAAAGTTCTGGCGATTGAAGTTTTATTTCATCACTAAGCCATTGTAAATAATAGAAGTCTTTAAGTATTGATTTTGCTATGGTAAGTTTCTTTCTAAATTTTAAATCGTTATCTGGAAAGGGATTGTTGTTATTTAATTTTAAAAATTGATAATCTACTAAAGCTTTATTAAACCGATACACATTCAAGCAATTCAATGCTGAAGGGTCATTAATTTTGGCAGCATCCATTCCGGTTAATATTAAGTCTGGTAGTATTTGTCGATGTTGATTGGCAAACGCCAGGATGTGGTGCCAATAATTATATATTACATCCTTCATCAATAAATTTTTAAATGACGTACTGGCCAGTATTCCAACACTATCTTTTTTTAAGATAGCTTCAGCTTTTTTTCTTTCATTGTAACAGTAAACTTCCCATGCATCAATTTTATATTGATTAAGCTTTTCTTTCAATTCAATAGTTGATGGGTAATAGAAACATTGCGAATTTATTTTTTGAAACAAGTCAAAATTGGAACTTCCTTTTCCACTCATTGGCTTAGTAGCTTTTAATTGCCCTTCAAGGTATTGGATGGAAAGCTGATCGCCAGGTTGAAGAAAAAAACACAAACTATCCTCTTGGTAGCTATAAATCATCCAACTATCTTGTTCAGTTTCTACCAGCCACGACCAATAATTATTTTCTAATTTTAAAAATCTCTTTTCTACAGGAGTAGTAAGTGCATGATTATACCTTGTAATGGATACCGTGTCAGCCTTAGCATTGATCACCTGCCCCATTAAGCTACTTGGTTGGGCAAAGGATGAATAGTAACAGAATGCAATGATGAGGAGGGTCGTTAAGCAAGCAAAGATTTTGGACATATTAAAATGGTCTTAGAAAAAATTAGCATAAAAATATTTTAATGATTTATTAAATACAATCTTTCGTTGATGGTTTCTCCTATGAGGCGGCCCTGCGCCAATCCATTAACTACTGCTTCGCGAAAGTGAATGCCACCTATAATTCTACTTTCACTAGCTTCATTGGCAGCATCATCAAAGCTGTTAAATTTTCTTGGTGGTAATCCAAAATCTTGCTCCACTGTATCAACAAAGGTGGTGTTTTGTCCAAAAATTTTGTTCAAAACTGTACTTGCTGCTCCGCTTACCACGCTGTGGCCACTGGTATATTCAGGGAAAGGAGGAGTTTGAAGATACGACTTCCAATTTTCATCGATTAATTGAGTAATAGCAGTTACTGGTCTTATATAGTTGTAGTGAAATTTTGCATCCCAACAAGAGATGAATGCATCAAATAAGGCTATGCTTACTTTAGAGAAGGCATAAGTGGCCTGCTCAAAATTAGCATTCAATTGTTTTAATAGCACACCAGTTATTCCTATCCAATGGCCACCCGGAGTAATTTTTTTAGTAGATACTAAAAAGTGACCTGTAGGGTGAAGCGCAAAAGGATTGCAGTCCCAGTGGTTGGCAATGGCAATGAGTGAGTCATTTAAACTCGCATGGATAGTATAAACCTCTTTGGCCAGAAAGAAGAAAGGGCCATTGTTATCTAAATTAAATGCCTGCGGAGGCTCAGGTCTAAATTGCGAAGCACTGTCAATGGCCATGGTTCTTAATTGAGGCCAATAGGGTTCTATGGCATCCATATATTCTGGTGGAGTGGGCATCCATTTGCCGGGCTCATCATAGTAAGTATACCTTGGCTTGCTTCTTGTGGTGATATAGCCATCCGTTTTTGCCCAAGTGATAATGTGATTGGCAATCATCTTTCCAAAGTAAATACTTGAGTCCAGGTCATACTTTCCTTTTATGGTGCCAATGTTTTGTGTCAATAGGCTATCCATGTTTTTTTCAGAAAACACAAAAGCTTGTGCAGTGTAGTAGAAAGCCGCTAGAGAAGCCACTTCCAAATGAGCTGCCGCAGGAAGCTTGATGGAATGGGGTGTAAGGCCTTTAAGCTGACCTGCATAAGAATTATATTGCTTACTCCCACTCATTATAGTTTCATAGGCAGCAATATTTGCATAAGCATAAATTCTACTGGCTACTGGAGGCGAAAAAATATCATGCATTATTACCTCTGTTAAATCTCGATTAGCTTTAAGCATGTGTTGGTTAGCCGAAGCATGTAAATATAAATTTGTACAAAGGGAAAATAGAAGAATATAGTTTTTCATATTTTTATAAATATTACTTTATTCTAAAGTTAATTTAACAAGGATTTGTTAAGTGGCAAAGATAAGGTTTGTCTGTTGTTGATGCCGATAATTAATTTAAGTTTTTTCCCAACTTTAAGTGTGCTTAAAGATCGGCATTCGCCTTTTAAGTTTAGCGATTTAAAGAGTGTGAGTGCTCCACTATCGTTTGCAACTATATATCCAGGCATGGCATCATTACGGCCCATTTCGGCTCTTACATGTTCATTGTTACCAGCAATAATTATTTCTGGAAAATCATCGCCATTTATATCGGCACTGGTAATTGCATTTATTGGTGCAGCTTGTGCTTCGAATGAAAATGGAATAAACGTAAATGTGTTACCTTTTGAGCTCAAAAAATATCCACTTTTCATTTGATTACAAGAACGTATTTGAAGATTTTTTAATTGAGCTTCGCTAAAAGTATTGTTAATGGAAGCTTTTGCATAGGCCGCATAGTAAATATATTTTTTACGCAGTGGTACTATTTGATCTAGTAATTCATCGCGCGATGGCATAAGTTCTTCTTGATGATTGATGTAATAGGTCATTATCGGGTCTATAGCACCATTGTTGTCAAAATCATTCACATATAATCTTAGTGGTTCGGCATCTGTGACTTTCCATTGTTCGTTCTCTCCTTTATTTCCTGCTATTATATCGGCATAGCCATCATTGTTTACATCACAAATGTGAATGGTATTCCACCAGCCATTTAAATGTGAGAGCCCATTCATTTCTTGCGCTTCTAATTTAGAATGATTGTTTCTATAATATTTTATAGGCCCCCATTCAGTAGCTACTATTAAATCAGGCCATCCATCACAATCCATATCATGAAATACTGCATCATTTACCATTCCAACAAGGGTATTCATTCTAGTGGTATCAACCATGAATTGTCCATGATCATTTATAAGTAAAAGACTTTGTGGGATTGCTCCATAAGAACCAGGAATGGCCGCAGATCCAATAAATAAATCATCATCCCCATCACGGTCAATGTCAGCAGAGGTGATACAAGAGGAAGTGGTATTTTTTATTGTAGGCAAATTAGTTGCTGAATCAAATTGGTTATTGCCTTTGTTGACATAAATTTTGTGATTTCTACGAGGGTCAATATCAGAAAACTCATAGCTACCTGCGGCTATTATGATGTCCAATAATTGGTCATGGTTAACATCCACTATGGCAGCTTCGGCATCCTCTGCAAGACTATCCATATTAAATGGTTCATCTATACTTTCAAATAATCCGTCTTTATTTTGAATCATGAGTTGGCTCCTGCCTCCTGCAGCATTGGTTATAAAAAAGTCAATCAACCCATCATTATTGATATCGCCAGTTGTAATATGTGGTGAACAAATACTTTTAAAGTGAGGAAGAAGTGGTTCTCGTTTAAAATCGATGTAGGTGTTTTCTTTATGAATAAAATCCAGTGTGTCAAATGAAATATAAGATGACTCAGGTGGTAAGTGCATTTCTCTTTTTTTCAAATCTTGATCAATTGTGAGGCTACTTCCGTTTGCAATGTTTATTATTTTTTGTGTAGTACCATCAGGCCAGGTAACCGTGATCTGATACTTGCCTGGTGCAACTCCTGCATGTAAAATAGGCGCCACTGACGATTGAAAACCACGACATGGTTGCTGGTGCAAATGGTAGCTGTTTTTTTCATTTTCAATAGCTACCTTAGCTCCATAGGCATATGTATTATTTGTGGCTGATTGTAATTTTATTTTAATAAAATTAGCATCATTCGTATTGTTCTGATGAATGGAGGCCACACTGTTAATGTTATTGGTTACTAGGTCAAGGTCGCCATCGTTATCTAAATCCGCATAGATAGCACCATTGCTCGTTATTGGATTGGAAAATCCACTTTCACTTGAAATATTTTGAAACGACCAACCATTCTTATTGCTAAATAAATAGTTGGCCACTTCGATTGGAGGGATTTGTTGAACTACATCGAGTAGCTTAATGCTTTCTTTATTATTACGTGCTATGGCCTTGGCATCTTCATAGGTATATTTCATAAAGTCCATGTTGATGTAATTTCTAGGATATCCATTTGTAATAAATAAATCTTTTAATCCATCATGGTTGAAGTCGGCAAACAATGGTGCCCAACTCCAGTCAGTATTGCTAATATTTGCCATCTGACCGATCTCTAAAAATACTCCCCTGCCATTGTTTAAATGAAAGTTGTTTCTCATTACTTGATGGTGGTAGCCATATTTCACCTGCATTTGATATTTGTCAAAAGCAGCCGGGCCACGCATTAATTTTTGTCTGAAGTTGTCTTCGGGCAGCATGTCAACTGTGATCAAGTCTGGCAATCCATCATTGTTTACATCGGCAGCATCGCATCCCATGCTAAACTGGCTGGTGTGCCCCATGTAAAAGGAAAGGGAGTCAACAAATGTTCCATTTTTTTTATTGATATAAAGATAGTCGGGTTCAGTATAATCATTACAAATATAAATATCTTCCCAACCATCATTATTGAAATCAGCTATGGCAATGCCTAATCCAAAGCCAATGGCGCTACCTTTTATTCCAGCTGCTTCACTGATGTCATTAAAATAGCCATTCCTATTTTCAAAAAGTTTATCACCTGCCAGCGGATCGCGCTGAGATCGCATGGTAGCGATATCGAAATTTTTAAAAGTTTGAACATTGTGATTCAGCAGGTAGCAATCAAGGTCTCCGTCTTTATCAAAATCAAAAAAGGCTGCTTGGGTGCTGTAGCTACTATCCGCTAATCCAAATTTTTTAGCTGATTCAGAAAAAGTTAAATCACGATTGTTGATGTAGAGTTCGTTCTGACGAAGAGCGCCATTGTATTTGCCGCTTTTACAGATGTAAATATCAAGCCAGCCATCAGCATTCACATCAGCCATGGACACTCCTGTTCTCCAAGCATTGGTTGTGTTGATGGATGCAAAATTTGTTATATCCTGAAATTTGAAATTGCCTTTGTTAAGGTACAATTTAGGAGAAACCATATTACCCGTAAAAATTAAATCGCACAGGCCGTCATTATTAATGTCTCCTGCAGCCACACCGCCACCATTATAAAAATATTCATAAGTTAAAATATTCAAACTTTCGGATTCGGTAAGTTTATTGTTGAACTGCACATTGGAGTTGGCAGGATCAACTAAGGAGAAGAGCGGTGAACTGGCATATACGCTTGAGGGAGTGCTAAAGCATAGTATTAAGGTAAGAATACGACTGATCATAAAATCAATATTTTCTATCGATGGTAAAGTTTACCAAAGCAATGAGCGATTTCTTGTATTCGCTTTCTTTAAAATGATTTAGTAATTCGAGGGCTTGATCTCTATATGCAAGCATTTTCTCATTGGCATAAACTATACCATTATTTGCATGAACCATTTTGATTACCTGTTGAACCTTCTGTTTGTCATGGCTTTCATTTTTTACAACATTTATGATAAAGCGCCTATCATTTGAATCCACTTTTGTGAGGGTATAAATGAGCGGAAGCGTCATTTTACTTTCTTTGATATCATTGCCAGTAGGTTTGCCGATAATTCCGTCAGAACTATAATCAAATAAGTCATCCTTTATTTGAAAAGCCATTCCGGTTAGCTCCCCAAATTGGTGAAGTAATTTAATTTCTTCAATACCAGCACCAGCAGATTGGCCACCACACGCACAGCATGCTGCTATAAGCGATGCCGTTTTTTGCCTGATTATTTCAAAATATATTTCTTCTTGGATATCTAGTCGCCTGGCTTTTTCAATTTGAAGTAATTCACCTTCGCTCATCACTTTTACCGCCTCACTTACTATTTCGAGAAGTTCAAAATCTTTATTTGTCACACTCAGTAAAAGTCCTTTTGATAGTAAATAATCACCAACGAGAACTGCTATTTTATTTTTCCACAACGCATTAATAGAAAAGAATCCCCTCCTTAAATTTGAATTATCCACCACATCATCATGAACCAATGTGGCTGTATGTAGTAATTCTATCAAACTAGCAGCCCTATAGGTTTTTTCAGTTATTGCGGCACACATTCCAGCACTTAAAAACACAAACATGGGGCGCATCATCTTGCCTTTACGCTTAACAATATAATGCGTAATGCGATCTAGAAGTGGCGTTTTACTTTGCATGTTTTGTTTGAATTTTTTTTCAAACAATTCCATTTCCGTTGCAATTGGAGCTTTTATTAAGTTAAGTGTTGTCAATGTTAAGTGGATGTAGTTTTCTTTAATTTAACAACAGCATTTTCATTTTTGTTAGCCAATTGGCCACATGCAGCATCTATATCTTTTCCACGACTTCTTCTAATATTGGTTTGAATTTTTTTACTTACCAAATAACTTTTGAAAGCATCTAATTTATCATTGCTTGTATTGGTGAATCCTCCCTTATCAATGGGGTTGTATTCGATCAAATTTACTTTGCTAGGTATGATTTTACAAAATGCTGCTAACTCTTTGGCATCTTGAAGAGAGTCGTTAAAATTATTGAATACGATGTATTCATACGTTACAAAGTGTTTGGTTTTTTGATGGTAATATTGAAGTGCTGCTGCAAGCACTTCTAAATTATTAGATTCGTTAATGGGCATTATGTGAGCACGCTTTTGATCATTGGCTGCATGAAGGCTTAAAGCCAAATTAAATTTCACTTCATCATCTCCTAATTTTCTAATCATTTTGGCGATACCTGCAGTGCTCACCGTAATTCTTTTTGGAGCCATTAGTAACCCATCTGTTGCAGTTATTCTTTCAATGGCTTTAATCACATTGGCATAGTTTAGTAAGGGCTCGCCCATACCCATGAACACAATGTTGCTTAATGGAATATTGTATAAGGATTCACTTTGCTTTTTAATGTGCGCTACTTGATCGTAAATTTCATCGGCATTTAAGTTTCTAAGTCTTTCTAGTTTTCCGGTAGCACAAAATTTGCAAGTGAGCGAGCACCCCACCTGCGATGATACGCAGGCTGTCATTCGAGTTTCAGTAGGAATAAGTACGCCTTCTACAATATTTCCATCATATAGTTTGAACGCATTTTTTACTGTACCATCATTACTCTGTTGAAACGTATCAATAGTCACACCATTAATAACACAATGGTGTTGAAGCCAGTCTTTCAACTCACGTGGAATGTTATTCATTTCTTCAAATGTATGGGCTGCATACTTCCAAAGCCACTCCCATGTTTGAACTGCCCTATATTTTTTAAATCCATGAGCAATAAATAATGATGTGAGCTCTGTTAACGATAAAGACCGTATGTCTATCCTTGTCGGCATCTATTTTTTAATCAATTGCAAAGATACTCCAAAAGCACTTATCATTCAATCGCAATTTGCACACCACCTTGTATATTGGTTGATGAAGCAGTAGTTTTGCAACAGCACTTTATGAAATTATTCTCTAAACTTTCTTATTGTCCTCG
>JBDKJS010000025.1:0-5717 GCA_039806065.1 Bacteroidota bacterium
TGCCCTACTTAATCATGCACATGCAAGGAACACCCGAAACGATGCAACAAGACCCACAGTATGATCATGTGGTGCACACCGTCATGCAATTTTTTAATGAAAGGATTAGGGCATTAAATGCATTGGGCGTGGTGGACTTAATCATAGACCCGGGATTTGGGTTTGGCAAAACCATCGCTCATAATTTTAGTTTGCTTAAAAATTTATCGGCCTTTAAAATGCACCATGCCATTCTACTAACTGGACTTTCGCGCAAATCCATGATCTACCAAACCCTAGGTACCAATGCCGATGAAGCACTTAATGCCACCACCGCACTGCATATGGTAGCACTCAACAATGGGGCGCAAATACTTCGCACGCATGATGTGAAAGAAGCCATGGAAACAATAGCCATGTACAATGCCCTGCAAGCGGCAGAATAATTACGATGCCACTGCTCATAAAAAATTAAAATCAATAGACGCAGCAATAGGTAAGTAATATACCTTGCGGGTATGGATCTTTTTCAGATCGGTTTTTTATCCATTCGACTCATTGACCTGGTTGATATTTTTATAGTGGCTTATTTACTCTTTAGGCTCTATAATTTACTGCGGGGTGGTGTGGCCATCAATATTTTTATAGGCCTGCTGATAGTCTATGGTCTTTATTTAATATTTGTAAAAGTACTTAACATGACGCTGTTGGGTACAGTACTAAGTCAATTTATGAGCGTTGGTTTTCTTGCCCTCATCATAGTGTACCAACAGGAGATAAGGCGCTTTTTAATTATACTGGGAACAAACTCTTACATAGCTAAAAATCCATTTACCAAACAAATCTTACCATGGAATTGGCAGAGCCAAACCAGGGCAGCTCTTAATATTACAGCTATATTAAAAGCATGTAGGCAAATGTCGAAAGATAGAACAGGCGCCATAATAGTGATAGCCAAATCATCAGAACTAAAATATTATAGCAATACAGGCGATGTAATGAATGCTGAAGTTTCACAAAGATTGTTGGAGAGTATTTTTTTCAAAAACTCTCCCATGCATGATGGGGCGGTGATCATAGTGAATAACATGATCAGGGCGGCACGATGCGTGCTCCCTGTAACAGAAAACAATGAACTACCTGCGCACTTGGGCATGCGGCATAGGGCTGCTATTGGCGTAACTGAACAGAGTGATGCTATTGCCATTATCGTATCTGAAGAAACAGGCGAAATATCTATAGCCCATGAAGGTAAAATAAATATAAGCGTGGGCATAGATGATTTACAGAAAAAACTGGAAGCTGAATTTAATGAATAAGGTTAGCAAAAGATAGACCCTAGCTGCTGTTAAAACCTGCCCTAATGGCGCTATGCTGTAACAGATGAATGTTTAGCCATAAATTCTTCAGCTGCATTTACCATATCTACTGATCCTATGAACAGTGGTGTGCGCTGGTGAAGTGACGTTGGTTGCAAATCAAGTATTCTTCTGAAACCATCACTTGCCTTACCTCCGGCCTGTTCAATAATAAATGCTAATGGATTGCATTCGTAAAGCAATCTTAATTTCCCTTTTGGTGATTTAGCAGTAGAAGGATAAATATAAATACCTCCTTTTAAAAAGTTACGATGAAAATCGGCCACCAACGATCCAATATAGCGGCTGCTATAAGGACGTGAAGTGGTGGCATCATTTACTTGGCAATATTTAATGTATTGTTTTACTCCATCTGGAAAGTGTACGTAATTACCTTCATTGATGGAATAGATAAGGCCGGTATTGGGGCATTTCATATCAGGATGCGAAAGACAAAATTCGCCAATGCTAGGATCATAAGTAAAGCCATTAACTCCTTTTCCGGTGGTGTAAACAAGCATGGTTGATGAACCATAAATAATGTATCCTGCGGCCACCTGATCAGTACCCCTTTGTAAATAATCTTGTTCTTCTACCACACCGCTGAAAGATACGCGCCTGTAAATAGAAAAAATAGTTCCTATGCTTACATTCACATCAATATTACTTGACCCATCTAGTGGATCAACACAAACTATATACTTCGCATTTTTCGATACTTCGCTGTCAATATGCACCAAGCCTTCATTTTCCTCACTGGCTACTGCACATGTTTCGCCACCGGTACTAAGGGCGTGGATAAACTGTTCGTTAGCATATACATCCAATTTTTTTTGCCCTTCACCATGCGAATTAACAGCGCCAAACTCACCCAAAATATCAACCAAGCCCGCTTTGTTTACTTCCCTATTTACTATTTTAGCTGCTATGCCTATATCGCGCAATAAACGACTAAGTTCGCCTTTAGCATATGGAAAATCTTGCTGGCGTTCAATTATGAAGTGGCCAAGGGTGATAACTCTTTTCATCAGTTTCGGTTTTTTTTGTTAGGGGCCACAAATATCGTAAAATATGATAGGCCATGTCAAACTTTTTTAAAATTCCATTACTGGCCTTGTGGGCAAATAAAGAGGTAAATGTATATTCGTAACCACAATGAAAACATCTTACCCAAAGGATAAAATTAAAATACTACTGCTCGAAGGTATTCACAAACGTGCGGTTGCACTCTTTAAAGATGCCGGTTACAAACAAATAGAAACTGTAAAACAAGCACTTACACCGCTAGAGCTGACCAAGGCCATTAAGGATGTGCATCTTTTAGGAATAAGAAGCAAAACATTGGTAACCGATCAAATACTGGCCAATGCTAATAAACTAATTGCCATCGGGGCTTTTTGCATAGGCACCAATCAAATAGCTATGGAAGCATGCAATGCCAATGGAATAGCAGTGTTTAATGCGCCCTTTAGCAATACACGCTCTGTTGCCGAATTGGTAATAGCTGAAATTATTGTACTGCTACGCAGGCTTTCAGATAAAAATAGTCAATTGCACCTCGGCATTTGGAATAAATCATCTGCTCAAAGCTACGAGGCTCGAGGAAAAACATTGGGCATTGTAGGATATGGACACATAGGTTCACAAGTAAGTGTATTAGCAGAGGCTATGGGCATGCGCGTAATTTATTTTGATGTAGTTCCCAAACTCCCTTTGGGCAATGCCACTGCTTGTAAAACCATGGAACAATTACTGGAACAGAGTGATGTGATCACTTACCACGTGCCGGGACTTCCCAGTACAAAAAATTTATTGAGCGAAAAGTACATTCGTAAAATGAAGCCCGGAGTAATCGTGATCAACAATGCTAGAGGAGATATAGGTAATGAAAAAGATATCCAACTGGCTATCCAGGCAGGAACCATTGCCGGATTTGCTGCCGATGTGTTTACCCATGAGCCCGAAAGCAATTCACTTCCATTTGAATCGCCATTGAGGGGCCTGCCTAACACGTTTTTAACCCCACACATAGGTGGCAGTACAGAGGAAGCTCAAGAAAATATAGGTGTGGATGTAGCTACTAAAATGCTTCAATACCTTGACACCGGAAGTAGCATGGGTTCGCTTACGGTTCCTCAAATAAATTTACCGGTGCAGGATGGCACTCACAGACTGCTTCATGTACATAAAAATATTCCCGGTGTACTATCGGCTATTAATACACTCATGAGTAGTAAGAAGGCAAATATTCTGGGTCAATACCTTCAAACGAATGCCAATATTGGGTATGTGGTGCTAGACATTGATAAAAAAACTGGATCTAGCATTATTGAGAATCTTAAAAAAGTAAAGGGCACTATAAAAGTTAGAAATTTATATTAATAAAATATAAGATCAGTGATTGAAAAAATACAAATCAGAAAAGCAACTGCAGCTGATGTACCAGCCATGCATGAACTAATCATGGAACTAGCATTGTTTGAAAAATGTCCCGATCAAGTAACTAATAGCCCCGAACAGCTTTTGGAGGATGGTTTTGGCAATGCACCAGTATATAATGCATTGGTAGCTAGTGATGAAACCGGGAAAATAGTGGGACTGGCGCTCTACTTTATTAAATACTCAACCTGGAGGGGAAAAGGACTTTATCTTGACGACTTAATTGTAACTCAAAAGTACAGAGGACAAGGCATTGGTAAAAAATTATTTACCGCCTACAGAAACCATGCTGCCAGCTTGGGGGCAAAACAGTTACATTGGCAAGTGCTTGATTGGAACACACCAGCTATCACATTTTATGAAAATGAGGGGGCCAGTATAGAAGCAGAATGGTGGGATTGTAAAATAAACTTAAAGTAATATTGACCAATGATAAAGGTATTTAAATTTGGTGGGGCCTCAGTAAAAAATGCTGATGCAATAAAAAATGTGGCTACAATTATAGGAATGCACCGCGAACAGCCGCTCATCATAATTGTGAGTGCAATGGGTAAAACCACCAATGCACTAGAGGAAGTAGTTACAGCATTGCTCGATAACCCCCTACTCCTTCAAGAAAAACTAGCAGTGATCAAACAATTTCACTTGACCATAGCACAAGATTTAGGTTTTGAAAAAAATCATACCATCTATGGCGAAATAGAAAACGTATGTACTGAAATTGCTTGGATAGATCCTGCAGATGCCTACAGAGGTCGCGCTTTTATTTATGACCAAATAGTATGTCAGGGCGAAATATTGAGTACTAAAATAATTAGTGCTTACTTGAGTAAGGTCGGTATCCAACATCATTGGCTAGACGCTCGCGATTTTATTCTTACTGATACTAACTATCGCGATGCAAAGGTGGACTGGGAGCGTACACAACAAAAAATAAAAACACATTGCCTGCCATTGTTAAATGAAGTGCCACTAGCCATTACCCAAGGTTTCATTGGTGCTACTGCTGACAATTTTAGTACCACACTTGGACGTGAAGGTTCTGATTATTCTGCCGCTATTTTCTCTTATTGCTTAGACGCTGCTACCATGACCGTTTGGAAAGATGTGCCGGGGGTGCTCAGTGCTGATCCAAAATATTTTTCTGATGCCATTAAATTAGAACAACTGAGCTATCATGACGCCATTGAACTAACCTACTATGGTGCCACTGTTATTCATCCAAAAACTATTAAACCATTAGAAAATAAGGCAATTCCATTATGGGTTAAAAGCTTCAACGCTCCCCAAGACAAAGGAACTCAAATAGGCAATTTCTCCACCACCAAGCCATTGGTGCCTTCATTTATTTTTAAACCTAACCAAATGTTGATTAGCATTTCTGCCAAAGACTTTGCTTTCATTGCTGAAGAACATTTAAGTCAACTATTTAATATTTTAGCCAATTTTAGAATTAAAATTAATTTAATGCAAAATTCTGCAATTAGTTTTTCCATCTGTATAGATCATGATGCCGATAAAACTGCCATGCTAATAACCACCTTACAAAAAGACTTTAAAATATTGTACAATAGCCAACTACAACTCATTACCGTAAGGCACTACTACCCTAGCACCATCGAACAACTAATTAAAGGACGCACCATCATTATTGAACAGCGCAGCCGCCATACTGCTCAATTGGTTGTGAAAGAAGGATGATACCAATGGATTTCCTCAAAAATTTCTTTTAATTAAAGATTTAATTTAAAGAAATTAATGATATAATATTAAATTAGCTTACCTTTAGTTGATTAATTAAAATAGAACCATGCTATGATATCTTTCAGAAAATTAATATGCTTAGTTTTTCTTACTTGTTCGATCAATGGATACGCTCAATACAATTTTGAAAAAATTTATGGGGACACTCTAGAAAATACTGGCAAAACAATAATTGAG
>JBDKJS010000026.1:0-4291 GCA_039806065.1 Bacteroidota bacterium
GCACAACCTAGCCAGTAGACTACTTGAGAAAGAAGTAATTTTTAAAGAAGATTTAGAAAATATTTTTGGAAAAAGACAATGGGATGATGATAGGCATGAACCTTTGCTCCATGTAGCAAAAGGACCGGAAGTAAAAGATCCAAAACCGGAAGATGGTGCTCCCACTGGCGAAGCCATAATTGCATAACCAAGTTAACCACACCATGCAAGAAGCCACCTCTCGTGAAAAAATGCTTAAGGCCATTAGAAAGGCTTTAGTCAATAAAACTGATGTAAAACAACCTCAGATAGATTGGGAACAATCTGTCTACAAAAAAGAAAATGGTAGTTTAGAGGAGACCTTTGCAACAGCTTTTACCAAAATAGGAGGTCGCTTCATTTATTGTGAAAACAATATAGAATTTTTTGAAAACCTTATTGCTCAAGCACAGCAATACCAATGGAAAAAGGTTTACTGCTTTGACCCTGCCCTTCAGCAATTGCTTAACCAAATAGAATTTCCGTTTCTAAGCTACGAAGATCAAACTTTTGAAGATGAAATTACCGGCATTACTTCCTGTGAAGCACTCGTTGCCCGATTGGGGAGTGTGTTGGTTTCGTCAAAAAGTGGTTCGGGTAGAAAATTAAATGTTGTGCCCACAGTGCATGTAATTGTTGCTTATACTTCACAATTAGTAGCCGACTTACAACAGGGATTTGAACTAATTAAATCAAAATATGGTGATAAAGTCCCTAGCATGATCAGCAACCTTGCTGGCCCAAGCCGGACGGCTGATATCGAAAAAACACTTGTAAGCCCTGCCCATGGTCCACGCGATATTTATGTCTTTTTAATTGACAATCACTAGCATTCGTAAATATCGGTATTGCAAAAATGGATTGGGTTGTAATAGCTACTTATAATTTCCCTTCAGAAGCTTTCTTAGCAAAGGCCATACTTGAGTCAGAGTCCATTCCTGTATTGATGGAAGATGACCACATCATCCACGCAAACCCACTTTATGCTAATGCGGTGGGCGGTATTAAATTAAAGGTACTCAAAACGGATAGCCAACAAGCGCTAACCATTCTATCACGTACAGATGCAGTTCAAACAATTGATGATCCAACGATTATTGAATCCGAACAGTTAGCTTGTGCCAACTGTGGTAGCTATAAACTTACTGAAAGCATGCATCCATTTTCAAACATTCATGAGATAATTAAAGATGGGCTTCCTTCATTTATCCGCATGAAGTACTTTAAATGCAGCAAGTGCCAGCATCAATGGCAATTGTAAACTGCTTGCTTATTTTTCAATTCTAAAGTCGTTTTATTACATTAGTGCCCAAACCAATTCCTTTGAGCAATCTCACCCAACGAATTATTACAGCGGTAATAGGAGCAAGTGTATTTATTTCTGCCCTTGTTTTTCATGAAGCTTCGGCTTATTTAATCATACTAACTATCAACTTACTATGTCTTATCGAATTTTACAATCTTTGTAAGCAACAAGGTTGGCAAGTTCAAAAAGGTTTTGGGTTACTCTTTACCTTGTTGCTCTATGCACCATTGGTGTTAGGTGCTGTAATTGGCGATACTTTCAACCTATTACCCTTACTACTACTTTTTCCAGCATTCATTTTTATTCGAGCCTTATTCAATCCATCTAACATTCCTTTCACCGATGTGGCCTTCACGATCCTAGGCTTATTGTATTTAACACTTCCCCTATTTTTATTTTGTCTTATTGGTACCAATCCCTATAACGAAAGATACGAATACGAACGATTGATTGGAATATTGGTATTACTATGGAGTAGCGATAGTGGTGCTTATTTCATTGGTAAAAAATTTGGCCGAAGAAAACTCTTTGAACGTATTTCACCTAAAAAAACTTGGGAAGGCTTTGCAGGAGGACTCTTACTGGCAATTATTATAGCTCATCCTTTGGCGTATTATTTTAAATGTTATTCGATAACAAATTGGTTGGCAATAGCAGTTATAATGGCTACCATAGGAACTTTGGGCGATTTGGTAGAAAGTATGTTTAAACGGAGTATTGCCATTAAGGATAGTGGTAGCTTACTTCCTGGGCATGGAGGTTTTCTCGATCGTTTTGATGGCTTATTTATTGCTGCACCTTTTGTATTTGTATATTTAATGCTTATGCAATAGTCAAAATTTTATTTATGAAAAACTCTAAAGCTGCCATTGGATTTATTTTTATCACCCTATTGATTGATGTGATGGGGTTTGGTATAATAATTCCTGTAATGCCGGCACTTATTACCAAACTTGGTCACACTAATGTGAGTGAAGCTGCTAAAATTGGAGGTTGGATGATGTTTGCTTTCGCTGCCTTTCAATTTTTATTCTCTCCATTGTTAGGCAATTTAAGTGACCGTTATGGCCGCAGGCCCATTCTACTCATTAGTTTATTTGGTTTTGGTATTGATTATTTATTTATGGCTATGGCGCCCACTCTTACTTGGCTTTTTGTTGGAAGATGTATAGCTGGTATTACGGGAGCAAGTTTTACTACTGCCACAGCTTATATTGCAGATGTGAGTCCCCCAGAAAAAAAGGCTCAGAATTTCGGCCTTATCGGTGCAGCATTTGGCCTTGGTTTTATTTTAGGCCCTGTTATGGGTGGATTACTAGGGAAGTTTGGGCCAACAGTTCCCTTTTTTGCTGCGGCAGGCCTCACCTTGCTTAATTGGCTATACGGATTTTTTATTCTGCCCGAATCACTCGAAAAACACCTTCGAAGACCATTTGAATGGAAACGGGCCAATCCGCTGGGATCACTTAAAATGTTAAAAAATTATCCAAAAGTATTGGGTTTAATTGTTGCTTTGTCATTTCTATTTGTGGCAAGCCATGCAGTGCAAAGCAATTGGAGTTATTTTACTATAAAACGTTTTGGTTGGTCAGAGGATATGGTAGGTTATTCATTAGGATTGGCTGGGCTTTTAGTGGGCTTGGTTCAAGCAGGGCTCACCAGAATTGTGGTACCAAAACTTGGCGAAAAAAAATCTGTCTTTCTAGGTTTCTCCTTATACATAGTAGGCTTTCTGCTTTTTTCTTTTGCCTCACAGTCGTGGATGATGTTTGCCTTCCTGATTCCCTATTGCATGGGAGGTTTTGCTGGGCCAGCACTTCAAAGTATCATGAGTAACAATGTACCACCAAATGAGCAAGGTGAATTGCAAGGCGCAAATACCAGTATTATGAGCCTTACTTCCATCATTGGACCACCTCTGATGACTAATTTATTTGCCTACTTCACAGCACCACAAGCGCCTATTTATTTTCCTGGTGCTGCCTTTTTTATGGCGGCACTACTAACTATAGTAGGAACAATTTGGGCATATAAAGAATTAAAAAAACATTAAAATGAATTTAGACCTCGCTAACAGACGTGCATTTATTAAACAAGCAAGTATGGCCACAGCAGCTGTATCCCTAGGCTTGAATTTAAAAGCCAATATTATAGACGATACTGCAAAAAAATTTACGCTCCCTCCTTTGCCTTTTGCTTATAATGCTTTGGAACCTATCATTGACGAAAAAACCATGTTTATTCATCATACAAAACACCACCAAGCTTATGTCGATAATTTAAACAAAGCAATTGCCACAGCTGGCATAACTTCTTCACTTCAAGATTTGGTGACCAATGCAGCTAACCATAATACCACCATTCGTAACAACGCAGGAGGCCATTGGAATCACAGTTTTTTTTGGTCTATACTACAACCTCCAACCGAGAACCCAATACCTGCTTCTTTGTTAGCCATCATTAACAGCACTTTTGGAAGCGAAGAAAAATTTAAAACGCTATTCAAGACTACTGCCCTCCAAACCTTTGGAAGTGGATGGACTTGGCTGATCGTGGCTAACCAAAAACTAAAAATTACTTCAACTCCCAATCAAGATAATCCGTTGATGGAATTGCAGTCTACTCAAAGTAAGGCTGCCATTGAGAATGGAAAACCTATTCTAGCACTTGACATCTGGGAGCATGCTTATTACTTAAAGTATCAAAACGATAGAAGTGCCTATGTTGATGCATTTTGGAACATCATCAAGTGGACAGCGGTTGAGGAACTGCTCATGGCTGCCAGTCGCGGAAATGATCAAAGATATTAATCTATTGCAACAGTCTAATTGCAATGGGAAGCCAAAAGTGAGAGGCTAAAAGGATCACAATAATACTTATAAGATCTAACCCGATACCTGCCTTTACCATATCCATCATTTTTAATTTTCCGGTAGCAAATATCATGGCATTGGGCGGTGTAGCCAT
>JBDKJS010000027.1:0-5307 GCA_039806065.1 Bacteroidota bacterium
TGGAGAAAAATAATTGCTTTTTTTCTTCCTACTTTTCTTTAGAAGAAAAGTAGGCAAAAGAATCGCAATCAAACAAGGTAATTTTTGCTGCGCAAAACCGGTGCTGATTTTCTCACCCCACAACGACCAATGATAGAAAGCACCCCTTAACTCTAAGCACTATTCGGCAGCATGGCAGTGATAAAATCACTCCTATTACTCTGTTTGATTGCATTTGGAAATTATCTAGTAGCTATGGTCATAAAAAACAATTTAGGAAAACCATCATCAATACACAGTTGCCAAAAGTTGGAGAAAAATTTTCCTTTTTTCATCTTGCGAAAGGGCTTTGCAAAGGTGTTGATGATGCGAAAAAAAATTAGCTTATGCTGTAATTCTTTAATAGCTGTAGGTTGCAGATATGGGCTGACTAAGGCAAATAGATGCTGAGGCGATGAATAGCGGACCGGGGTGAGCGGATTAGCTGCTGCTAAAAAAAGTTTTTTTTAGCAGCACTATGAGCGAACACCGGCACTGCTGCTGATTAATAGCGGTGGTGGTGATGCCGCCCAAAAAAAATGAAAAAAAAAAATTAGCGCGTAGTTTGGCTGGGTTTGCCTTTAATACTATCGGGCTGGGAAAGATTTTTAGGCGCTTCTATTTTAGGCAAAATGGAACTCTGGGCTATGCGGGTAAATAGTTCGGGGCGAAGGATGGTATCGGTGAGGTATTTTTCTATTAAGAGACTAGCTATGGGTGCTGCATAGGTGGCGCCAAAGCCTGCATTTTCTACCGATACGGCTATGGCTATCTGCGGATTTTGACGTGGGGCAAAGGCCACGAACATGCTGTGGTCTTTGCCATGTGGATTTTGTGCGGTGCCTGTTTTGCCACACATGGTGATGTCTTTAATTTTTACGCTGGCTCCGGTGCCGTGTTCCATTACTTCTTGCATGCCATCGATGACGGCAGGGTAGTAATGCTGCGCCACGCCCATGAAGTGCTTTTGTTTGAGTTTGGCAGGGAGTTTTGCATTGTTGGCTCCCACTTTTTTAACTATGTGCGGTGGCATGTAGTAGCCTTGATTGGCTATGCCGGCTATGATGTTGGCATTTTGAAGTGGAGTGATGCCCAACTCGCCCTGGCCTATGCCCAAGGAAATGATGGTGGAAGATTTCCATGCTTGTTTGCCAAACACTTTATCATAATAGGGTATGGTGGGTACCGAGCCGCGGAGGATGTGCGGCAGATCGGCATCAAGCTTGATGCCAATTCCAAAATTTGCAATGCTGGTGCGCCACCTATCGAATGATTGATAGATGGTTTTATAATTTTTATTGTCTATAACGGTTTTAAATACATAACTAAAGTAGGAGTTGCAGCTGGTGGCAATGGCTCCTCTAAGATCCATACCGCTGGCATGTGAATGGCACTTTGGTTTACCGCCTCCGGGGGGATAGCCTCCATGGCAGGGGTAGCGTACTTCAGGTGTGAGTACGCCCTCTTGCTGGCCTACTAATGACATGACTAATTTAAATGTGGAGCCAGGTGGATACATGGCCATAAGGGCTCTGTTGAAAAGGGGCTTGTAAGGGTCTTTTAATAGGGTGGCGTAATTTTTAGAGCGCGCGCGGCCCACTAGTAAATTGGGATCGTAACTGGGTGATGATACCATGGCCAATATTTCGCCTGTGGAGGGTTCTATGGCTACTATGCTGCCTACTTTGCCCTGAAGGAGTTCTTCGCCAAGGCGTTGGATGCGGGCATCGAGTGATAGGGTGAGGTTTTGACCTGCTATGGCAATGGTATCATAGGCTCCATTTTTAAAGCTGCCTTTTTCACGGTTGAATACATCTACCATTACTACTCTTAAGCCCCTGCGGCCTCGCAATTCTTTTTCGTAGCTGAGTTCTATTCCGCTTTTTCCGATGTAATCCCCTTCTTTGTAATAGTAATCTTTGTTGGTGATGGAGGTATCTACCTCGCCTATATAACCAAAAAGATGGGCTGCTATGGGTTCAGGATACTTGCGAAGGGTGCGGGTTTGAACATAGAATCCTGGATATTGGTATAGTTTTTCTTGAAGGGTGGCGTAGGTTTCGATAGAGAGTTGTTTTTCAAACAAACTGGACTTTACTGGCGAATAGGCCTTGGCCTTTTTAAATTTTTCGATGAAGCTTTCTTCACTGATACCGATGATGCGGCAAAAGGAAGCAGTATCAAATGGTACTACTTGCTTAGGAGTGATCATGAGATCATAAACGGGTTCATTGTAAACTAGGAGCGAGCCATGTCTGTCATAAATTAGGCCGCGCGCAGGATACTCGGTTACATATCGCAGCACATTGTTATTGGCCGATAGTTTATAGCTATCATCTATTACTTGTAAGTAAAATATACGAAGCAAGTAGATGATGGATACAATAAGTATGATAAATGCAATGACTGTATGGCGCCCTGAGCTGATGTTCATCTTTTATTTTACCCTTTTATCGTTGCTGAACAGATATTGACCTAGTATGATGATGATAACGGTAACGATGGTATTGAGCAGGGCTTTGAAGAGTGTGATAAAAAATTCAGTGAACCTGAATACTTCAGTATAAAAATAAAACAAATGGTGCACAGCCACAAGGATACTCGTATAAGTTAAAAACCAATTGAAACCCATTTTGTAAATGCCTAGGTTTGTTTCCGGTTCGAAGCCATCGCGTGGGGCCATAATTTTTAGTACAAACGGTCTAACGAAACAGAGAAAAACGGTGGCTGCGGCATGCATCCCTCCGCTATCGCTAAACATATCTACTATGATGCCAAGGGCAAACCCTATGAGCATAACCGCCCATGATGGTAGCTCGACCGGCAACAGTAGTATGAAAAGTACATAAACATACGGATTGATATAACCACTCCACTGTATGTGATTGAGCAAGGCCACTTGCAAGAGCACTATGATAGCAAAACGCCACAATTGATAGAGTAGCTTAATGATCATTCAATCACCTGCCCTTCTTGAACCTGCAATTGTTCTGTTTTCATTAAATTATTAACTACAAATACAGTAGTTAAATTTCGAAAATTGGTACTTAACTTTACAGTGATTTTAAAAAAATTCATCCCGCTATTTTGGTCAATACTTTCAACCGTGCCCACCATGATACCTTCTGGAAATATAGCGCTGTAACTGCTGGTTACTATGGTATCACCTTTGGCCACGGGAACGTGGCGGGCAATGTCATTTAAGGTAACGCGATCAGGATCTACGCCATCATTCCACACTATGGAGCCTATGTAATTATTCTTCTTAATACGGGCGCTTAATCGAGTATCCTTATGAAGGAGTGACATGACACTACTGTAATGAGGCGACACATTTTTTACGATGCCCACCACCCCACTGCTATTAACAACTGCCATACCGGTGTCGATACCGTGGCGTGTGCCTTTATTAAGGGTGAGGTAATTATTGCGTCTATTGAATGAATTATTGATGACCTTGGCTGGTGTAAAAGTGTACTGCTGGAGCAATTGGGTATCATTTACCAGGCGCTGCTGAACACTGTCAATATAGAACACATCGGGCATAAGGGTTTTTAAGGCAGCATTCTCTCTACTTAGTGCTTCATTGCTTTCCTTTAGGCTAATGTATTCTGTGACTGCGCTCACAATATTGTTCACACTGGTGGCTACCTTGTTAGTAGAATTGATGAAGCCTGCTTGGTGAAAATTTTTATTTCGAATGATGAGATAAAAGCAAATAGATTGCAACAGCACAAAGAGGATGAAAAAATAGTATTTCCAAACGAACAGAAAGAGATTTTTCAACTTATGATCTGGCCTAAATGATAAAAAGAATAATACTGAATGCTAGGTGCATTGGGCAGCGTAAAATTAGCATAATAGCGCTATGACCTAAGGGAATAAAAAATATTTTTTTTCAATAGGAGTTGTTAATGATCAGCCGCTGGGATGTTCGCATTTTAAGGAATTAAAAATTTGAACCTTCCAATATTCTTCAGAGCGATACCAGTGCCACGTACCACAGCACGTAGTGGATCTTCGGCTACATGTACAGGTAGTTTGGTTTTGGTGGCGATGCGCTGATCGAGCCCGCGGAGTAAGGCTCCTCCACCGGTGAGGTAGATACCGGTACGGTATATATCGGCACTTAATTCAGGTGGGGTAAGTTCAAGAGCTTTGAGAATAGCTTCTTCTATTTTTGAGATTGACTTATCAAGTGCATGAGCAATTTCAGTATAGGATACTGAAATTTCTTTTGGGATACCAGTCATTAAATCGCGACCATGGACTGCAAAATCTGGAGGAGCATTTTCCAATTCAGGCAATGCCGATCCTACTTCTATTTTTATTTTTTCGGCACTGCGTTCGCCAATGAGAATATTGTGTTGCCTGCGCATGTAATCCCATATATCATTGGTGAAGCCATCACCAGCTACTCTAATACTTTGGTCACATACAATGCCTCCTAAGGCTATTACAGCTATTTCGCTAGTTCCACCACCGATGTCTATGATCATGTTACCCATCGGTTCTTCCACGTCTATGCCAATTCCTATGGCTGCTGCCATGGGTTCATGAATAAGATAAACTTCTTTAGCACCTGCATGTTCGGCACTATCGCGCACGGCACGTTTCTCCACTTCAGTAATACCCGATGGAATACAAATAACCATGCGCATGCTTGGAGTAAATAGTTTGGGTCCGGGGTTGATCATCTTTATCATGCCTCGGATCATGTGTTCGGCTGCATCAAAGTCGGCTATTACGCCATCTTTTAGGGGCCTTACAGTTTTAATGTTTTCATGGGTTTTGCCATGCATCATCATGGCTTGTTTGCCTACTGCTATCACTTTGCCATTAGATCTATCAATGGCTACTATACTGGGTTCATCCACCACTACTTTATCATTATGGATAATGAGGGTGTTGGCGGTACCTAAGTCGATGGCAATTTCTTGCGTTAAAAAATCAAACAATCCCATGGGTTATTGATAAGTATTAATTAATAGCTGTTATATGGTAGTTAGTGTGTTTATGTTTCGAGGCTGTTACTATTCTTTAGGATCAGGCAAGGTTGGTTTTAATTTGCATAGCATCGGCAATGGCATGGTCGTAAGGGGTTTTATAATCGGAAATGCTTCCAAAACTTTCATCATCAATTATTATTTCACCTGCGGTAACGGTGCCTAGATTGGCCCAATCGATATTGGCTTTTTCGATTTCTTCCATAAAATCATCCAAGCAATCATCACTCACGGTGACTACAATTCGGCTTTGTGCCTCACCAAATAAGAATGCATCAGGGCG
>JBDKJS010000028.1:0-6726 GCA_039806065.1 Bacteroidota bacterium
TGGTACCATTAGTAAGTGCATCTATTATATGCCATCCAATTGAAAGAAAAGAAAGGCAAAAAAATGCTATCATTAAATTTCTGACGGCACTTTTTTGCTGAACAACTTCTAACGTTTGCGCTGCAAATAAAACATAGACTGTAACCATTGCAACTTGTATTACTTCTTCCAATATGTAATAAGAAATGATGTTGGTGGGTACAAAGGGGTCGTAGTTATTGCTAAGTAGTTTGAAACTTATGTAAATGGCTAATGTGAAAAGGTAAATACTATAATAAAGTAGAAATTTATCTCGCTGTTGTATAAATAGCACTAAATGATAGATAGCGGCTATGGTTGCTGCACCTAGTACAAAAGTTTCTATAAAAAGTAATTGATTCAATTTATTTCATTTGTAAATTATTTGAACGCTTATCCAATGGTATAGAATTGTACAATCATTGAATATGAATAGGGAAGATACTCAATTTGTATTAGCATGTCTAAATATATTTTACTGTAGTTAAAAGCGAGGATACTTTATTTATGGCCATGGTGGACTAAAGAGATTGTTAGTGTCCAATTAATAAATTTTATTAATACTTGAGTAATGGTTTAAAAAAAACCGCTATGAGATTACATAGCGGTTTTTCAGTTGTAATGATGAAATTACTAAGCTTTTTCAGCGAGTATTACTACTTTGTTGTTCAATTGTTCAACTATGCCACCTTTCACTTCAAAAGTTTTTTCCCCCTCACGGTCTTTGATTTTAACCTTACCATTCAGTAAGGAAGAAATGATGGGTGCGTGGTTGTTAAGCATTTCAAAGCTTCCCATTTTACCGGGAACACTCACCGAAGACACTTCACCGCTATAAACTTTTTTATCAGGAGTTAATATTTCAAGTAACATAATCGCTTGCTTATTTTTTAGAGTTAAAATTATTTAGATTCTGCTAATAGTTTTTTACCCTTGGCAATTGCATCGTCAATTGTACCCACTAGGTTAAATGCTGCCTCTGGATATTCGTCTACCGCGCCATCCATGATCATGTTAAATCCTTTTATCGTTTCTTCGATAGGGACAATCACACCCTTTAGTCCTGTGAATTGTTCGGCCACATTAAATGGTTGAGATAAGAAACGCTGTACCCTCCGAGCACGGTGCACAACTAATTTATCTTCGTCACTAAGTTCATCCATACCAAGAATGGCAATAATATCTTGAAGTTCCTTATAACGTTGTAAGATTTCTTTTACACGCTGGGCCGTGTTGTAGTGTTCATTACCTAAAACAGCAGGACTCAGAATCCTAGAAGTTGAATCTAATGGATCAACAGCTGGGTATATACCTAATTCAGCGATTTTACGGCTTAATACCGTAGTAGCATCTAAGTGAGCAAAAGTAGTAGCAGGAGCAGGGTCAGTTAAATCATCGGCAGGTACATAAACAGCTTGTACGGATGTAATTGATCCACGTTTGGTTGAAGTAATACGTTCTTGCATCAATCCCATTTCGGTAGCCAAGGTAGGCTGGTAGCCTACTGCGCTTGGCATACGACCTAACAAGGCTGATACTTCAGAGCCAGCTTGAGTAAATCGGAAAATGTTATCGATAAAGAAGAGGATGTCGCGCCCACCTGACTGTTCATCACCATCGCGGAAGTATTCAGCCACTGTAAGCCCGCTTAATGCTACACGTGCACGAGCTCCAGGAGGTTCATTCATTTGTCCAAATACGAGGGTAGCTTGTGATTCAGCAAGAGATTTTAAATCAACCTTTGATAAATCCCATCCGCCACTTTCCATGGAATGTTTGAAAGCATCACCATATTTTATTACACCGCTTTCGATCATTTCGCGCAGTAAATCATTCCCTTCACGAGTGCGTTCACCAACACCGGCAAAAACAGAAAGACCACTATAAGATTTAGCAATATTGTTGATCAATTCCATGATCAATACGGTCTTTCCAACACCAGCACCACCAAACAAACCAATTTTACCTCCCTTGGCATAAGGTTCAAGTAAATCGATCACTTTAATTCCAGTAAACAAAACTTCAGCATCAGTACTCAAATCCTCAAATTTAGGAGCACTGTTATGGATGGCTTTACCATTGGTATTATCCACCTTATTGATACCATCAATAGCTTCACCCACTACATTGAACAATCGGCCTTTAATGGCTTCGCCAACCGGCATTTTTATAGAAGAACCAGTAGCTCTTACTTTCATACCTCGCTGCAATCCATCTGTACTGTCCATTGCAATGGCGCGAACGGTGTCTTCACCAATGTGTTGTTGACATTCTAAAACCATTTTTGTGCCATTAGGACGTTCAATCTCCAAGGCGTCTAATATGTTGGGAAGCATGGTGTCTTCTGCTTCAAAGCTCACGTCCACTACCGGACCAATAATTTGGGTTATTTTACCAATGTTTGCCATTATTTAATTGTTTTTTAACGTTTTTTTCAAAGAAACCTTTGATTTTTATTGAAATCGAGCGCGAAAGTAGGCAAATTTATCTTGAAATGAAAATTTTATAGACCTACTTTATTCACATTAGCATGCGCATTTAATTCAATTTTTATTTGAACCATAGGCATGATCAGGGTGTTTTATGGGTAGTAATTGCGTAGCAAAATTTAGATTCATAGTTAATAAGGAAGCAGGTGAGGGGTTGATAACACTTAACATCAATTTTTTTTCAATGCATGTGGTGGTTGCTTGGCTTCAATTTTTCAATGGGCATTAACAGAGAATAATATATTTTTAAACAAATATTTAAGATTATTTTTAAAAAAAATCAACACAAAGGTTTGCGGTTAATTAAATAATTAATTATTCAAATAAATTAACAATAAAATAGAAAAATAAAATTACCTTTGTTACGTCATTTAATACAATAACTATGGCGCGCCCATCAACACAAAATTTAAAAAGGCAGGAATTGCTGGAAAAGGCAGCAGTAATATTTAAAAGATACGGCTATGACAAAACCAATCTTGAGGATATTTCAAAAGCAATGAACTTAAATAAAGCCACGCTTTATTACTACGTTAAAAATAAGGAGCAACTATTTTTTGAGGTGTTGCTCTCAGAATGTACACAGATGCTAGAAGAGCTCAATAAGCAAACGTTGTTAAAAAAAACTCCTGAGGCTCAAATAAAGTATTATTTCTCCAAAAGAGTTGGATTGTATGCTTCCATGGTTCGCTTGGGTTGCCTTACTAAGGAGCAATTGCTTGTAATTCAACCTGCATTTATGAAAATTTATCACGATGTTTTTTCCAATGATCACCATTTTGTTGCTGCCATAGTGGTTCAATACTTCAACGGAAAACTTCCTGCAAATAAATTGAAAGAATGTGTGAACTTGCTTTTTGATGTTTCCTATGCCTATAAGAATGAAGCAGCAGCGTTTGGCGATTTAATCGAAAATAATGAGACCATTAGTATCATTCAAAATAAAATTTTAAAAACTCAACAACATATACTTCAATCATTTCAAGCAATATAAAAAAATGGCAACAGCATTGGTAACAGGTGCCTCTTCCGGCATTGGATTAGAGATGGCTAAAATTTTAGCCTCAAAAAATTATGATTTGGTCTTGGTGGCACGCAGCGAGGAAAGGCTAACACAAATAGCCGGTGAAATCGCTGCTAAAAACAAAGTTAACGTGGTAGTGATACCTGCAGATTTAAGCTTTCCTATAGAGGCAGAGCGAGTATTCAAAGAATGCGAATCAAGATTGATTAACATAAGTCTTTTAATTAACAATGCAGGACTTGGCGATTTTGGGATGTTTGCTGAAAGTAAATGGGATCGAATTCAAGAGATGATTGATTTGAATATAAAGGCACTTACGCAATTGTGTAAATTGTTTTTACCTAACATGCAGAAACAAAATTTTGGTAGAATATTGAATGTGGCTAGCACTGCAGCTTTCCAGCCCGGGCCTACTATGGCCGTTTACTATGCCACAAAATCCTATGTGCTCCACTTTTCAGAGGCCATCAATAATGAATTAAAGGGAAGTGGTATCTCGGTTACTGCCCTCTGTCCAGGACCTACAGAAAGTGGATTTCAGGCAGCAGCAGATTTAGCAGAAAGCAAGCTTGTTAAAGGCAAAAAACTCCCAAGTGCTGCTGCTGTAGCCAGCTATGGATTTAATGCACTAATGTCAGGCAAGGCTGTTGCCATTCATGGTACAAAGAATTGTTTAATGGCACAAAGTGTTCGGTTCCTGCCAAGAAATTTAGTCACCGCCATTACACGTAAGGTGCAAGAGGCTTAGTTGAATTTCTTTATCCCATTTTCTGATTTAGCGTGGCTTAATTACCTTAGGTAACTTAGTCAGTTCACTTTGAGGGAAAAATTTAAGACTTATGCTGTTTACACAGTGTCGGGTGTTTTTATCGGTAAAACCTTCACCAATGAAAACATGACCTAGATGTCCATTGCAATTAGTACAAATTATTTCAGTTCTGCTTCCGTCACTATCAGGCACTCGTTTCACTGCACCTTTTATTTCATCGTCAAAACTTGGCCAGCCACAATGGCTTTCAAATTTATCCTTACTTTCATAAAGAGGGGCATTGCACTGTCGGCAGATATATACGCCAGTGGCCTTATTGTTTGTATAAGCTCCAGTAAAAGGCCTTTCAGTTCCTTTGTAGCGTATTACTTTTTCTTCCTCAGCGTTTAAGGGATTATACATGTTATTGGTATTGGTTTGGGGCGTTAATAAAATTAAAGCAAGTTGAATAATTAGTTGGATCATAGTATTCATAAACGAAGTTAATGAAAAAATGGTTTTCACATAAGAATATTAAATTTCGCGTTTATCTTTGTACACGCAATGAGCCCCAAAAATTCAATTAAAGCCATAAAGGAATTAGAACCAAGCGGTCTTAGTCAGTTAGCTAGGAAGCAATTTCCGTATATTAGAAAGTGGCTACGCAATAAGGGTGTGAAAGACCAGCATACTTTAAGAATATTTGGTGATGCGTTTTCAAATGCAGTAATAGAAATTAAAAAAGGGAAAATTAACGATCACACAGACTTTAACAGTTACTTATTAAATTTGGTAAGTGAGGCACTGGCTAATTTTAAGCATGAATTAAAAACACCCACACTAGCTGAACAACAACAAATACAAATAGATAAGTGTATTCATTTACTGGATGATTATCAAATATCATTGCTTACCGAGCGATTTGTATTAAATAAAAGCTACGAGGCCATAGCCGCTGCCAAAGAATTTTCAAATCCCGTAATTGCAGAACATGAAGTAACAAAAGCCTTCCATCACCTGTTTGCAATTGCTAAAGCCAGTCAAGGAATTGCCAATGAAAACTGAACGGTATAGGCTAATGATCAAATACATCAATGATGAACTCACTGGTGTAGAGCTCAATGACTTTTTGAAGTCTTTAGCTGAAGATCCTGCATTTGCTGCTGAGGTGGCCATGGCTCAAAAGATTAAAATTGGATTGGTAAATAACTATAAGCGTAAAGTAAATATTGCTGTAGATGAATCCCTAAATTTTAAAAAGCGTGCTATGCCATTTGAATTAAAGCTTACGATGGGCTTTATAATATTTACACTCATTGGCATCACTTTATGGACATTTATTGATAACAAAACAGCGCATCGATATTTAAGAGTGCCACTCATCAAACGGAGTCAAGTAGCATTAAAAGCAGCCCCCTCGGCAACGGATGAAAATAGCGTTCTTCCTCCATTAACCGAAGCCAGAGTAGTTATAGATTCCAATAGAACAGATTCTGTAAGCTTAATTCTTCCTATTGATACTTTGGCTATAAATGCCGAAGACGAAGTTATCAAGAAGGATCAACTGCTCATTAGTGCGCAATTGCCGCTTATCGTCTTGAAAGATGAAGCATCGCTTGCTTCACACACTGCCACACTTCTGGGTGAAGAGGCATCATTGCCAGATATGAGTGATGCAAAGCAATTGGTAGTAGAATTTTGGATCAACCCCTTGCACTATAAAGGTTACAAATGGTCGGGTGAAAAATTGATAATCTTTGGAGTAGAGAATCCGGATGAGGTTTCATTAGTTAATTTAAATAATTGTGTTTGGATGAATTGGAGAGGAAAATATTATAGACTTCCGCAAACTGAAGTTTATACCACTTATCAAGCTGAGACGAACATTCCCATCGATAAAAATTTGATCAGATAGCAATGGAGGTAAATTTTTTTAAATACCAAGGTACTGGAAATGATTTTGTGATGCTCGATAACAGAGCAAAAGAATACAAAGCATTAACAAGTGATCAAATAGCCTACTTATGTGACAGGAGATTTGGTGTGGGAGCTGATGGGTTAATTATGCTTGAAGAGGAAAATGAACTATTGCGAATGCATTATTATAATGCTGACGGAAACCTTGGAAGCATGTGCGGCAATGGTGGCCGATGTTTCGTAGGGTTTGCACATTTATTAGATTTGTGCAAGGGATCAGTGCAGTTTATGGCATTTGATGGCCTTCACAAAGCCAATATCATAAGTACTTCGCCAATGATAGTGAAGCTAGGAATGAATGAAGTAACTAATTTTTCGCTTGCAGCTTCAGGAAGTGTTGATGTTGATACCGGTTCGCCACATCAAGTAATTTTTGTGAATGACATTGGTAATGTTGATGTAGCTACTGAAGGGAGTTTAATTAGGTACAGTGCTAAATATAAAGCGCACGGTATTAATGTAAACTTTGT
>JBDKJS010000029.1:0-3599 GCA_039806065.1 Bacteroidota bacterium
TGCTATGAGCGCAGCGTGGGTGGTGCTTATTGGAGTTTACAAGATTTTATGGATAGAGTGAGTATAAGTGTAGAGCAGCTGCGATTACTGGTGCGCATAGGGGCGTTTAGATTTACCGGTCGAAGTAAGAAGCAACTGCTATGGGACATACACATGATAGCTGGCAATAAAAGTAAAACCAATCCGCTGCCGCAGCTCTTTGCTGAGCCCAGTGCAGCCTATGCATTGCCAGATTTGCAGCACCACCGGTATGAAAATGCATTGGATGAGATGGACATTTTAGGTTTTCCGCTGTGCTCGCCCTTTGACCTCATCAGCGAAAAAGTGCCACCCAGCACGGTGCTCAGTGTTGACATGGGGCAATACAAGGGGCGCAGTATAACCATGCTGGGCTACTTGGTGACCATTAAACCCACGCGCACGATAAAGGGTGAGGAAATGTGTTTTGGTACCTGGATAGATGCGCAGGGTGTGTTTTTTGATACTACGCATTTTCCCAATACGAATAGGCAGTATCCATTCAGGGGCAGTGGGTGCTACCTAATTACAGGGATAGTGGATGATGATTTTGACGCATGCAGCCTGCGAGTGCAGCACATGCGAAAGTTGGGGTGGATAAATCACCAAACCCTTTATGCTACTGCATCATAGGGGTATGTATTAGTTATTAACAATGGCACAGCCAGCATAATAAATGACCATATTTGCATATGAAGCAAAGAGAAGAAGAAGATAAAAAAGCAATTATAAAAACAATTAAATAAATATATAATATTATGGCAACAGATGTAGCAAAAGAAAAATTAAAAGCCCTGCAGCTAACTATTGATAAAATAGAAAAGCAATATGGCAAGGGCACCATTATGAAGATGGAAGAAGGAGTGGTGGAGCAGGTGGAGGCAATCTCAACGGGAAGTATCACCTTGGATGCTGCCCTAGGAATAGGGGGAATTCCCAAAGGAAGGATCATAGAGATCTACGGGCCAGAAAGTTCAGGAAAAACGACCTTGGCTACACATGCCATAGCCAATGCACAAAAAGCAGGTGGCATAGCAGCATTTATAGATGCTGAGCACGCATTTGATCGGTTTTATGCTCAGAAGTTAGGGGTTGATTTGGAAAATTTATTGATATCGCAACCCGATAATGGCGAGCAGGCATTGGAAATAGCTGAAAACCTGATAAGGTCTGGAGCGATAGATATTATAGTAATAGATTCAGTAGCTGCGCTCACGCCAAAAGCTGAAATAGAAGGTGAGATGGGTGAAAGCAAAATGGGTTTGCAGGCACGCTTGATGTCGCAAGCACTGCGCAAGCTCACGGCCACCATATCGCGTACGGGATGTTGCTGCATATTTATAAACCAGCTGCGTGAAAAAATAGGCGTAATGTTTGGCAATCCTGAAACCACTACTGGTGGAAATGCGCTTAAGTTTTATGCATCAGTGCGTTTGGATATAAGAAGAATAGGGCAGATAAAAGAAGGAGAAACAGTGGCTGGTAATAGAACCAGAGTGAAAATAGTGAAGAATAAAGTAGCACCACCATTTAGAACTGCAGAATTTGATATAATGTATGGCGAGGGAATTTCTAAAGTGGGCGAGATAGTAGATTTAGGTGTGGAAACCAATGTGATTAAAAAGAGTGGTTCATGGTTTAGTTATGGCGATACCAAGTTGGGCCAAGGGCGCGATTCAGTGAAAAACTTACTGGTAGATAATGTGGAACTTGCCGAAGAATTGGAACAAAAAATAAGAACCAGCCTTAGCCAATTAGAAGCTGGGGGCACCCAAGAGTAAAATAGTGTTGCACCACTGTGCATCCAAAAAATTAAAAGGGCTACAGCTGTTTCAGTTGTGGCCCTTTTTATACCTTGGGTCCATTCCACCGGCAGTGCATGATAAATTGAAAAAATAAAAGTTAAATATGATAAGTAAATTATTTAAAATTATAATTGGGTGCATATTGCTAAGTCAGGTCGCACCAGCGCAAACACAAGGCACCCTGAATCAAATGGCAAAGGATGGTTATGAGGCTACAGAGCGGGAGTTAAACCAAACCTATCAGGCACTGTTAAAACAGTATGCAGCCGACACCGTTTTTATTACCGCAGTAAGAGTGGCACAACGTACATGGATTAAATTTAGAGATGCCGAATTAGCCATGATGTATCCAGCACATCATACAGGGGGAAGTGCCCTGCCAATGTGCAAGGCAGCTTACTTAGAAACTTTAACCCGTCAGCGGATAAGTACCTTAAGACAATGGGTAGATGGGATGCCCGAAGGCGATTTGTGTCAAGGATCAATTAGAAATAAATAAGTATTGCTATTATAAATGCAATAAACAATTAAATTAGCCCAATGAAAAAAAAACTATTGCTACTATTGGCACTTACCGCTTCATTTGGAATGGGCTTTGCCATCAATAAAATAATTGAACCAAATAATAATACACAACAGATGAAAAAAGTAACCGGCATTGGAGGCATTTTTTTTAAATGCAAAGATCCTAAAAACATGCGAGCATGGTATGAAAAACACTTGGGCATTGTAGGAAATGAATATGGTGCAGTGTTTGAATGGTATCAAGGGGCTGATAATACAAAGAAAGGATTTACTAATTGGAGTCCCTTTAGTGAAACTACCCAGTACTTTGAACCAAGTAAACGTGAATTTATGATCAATTATAGGGTGGCTGATATTGAAGCATTGGTAACTGCCTTGAAGGCTGAAGGAGTAACAGTGGTAGATAGTATTGAAGCCTATGACTACGGAAAATTTGTTCACATACTAGATGCAGAAGGGAATAAAATAGAGCTATGGGAACCGAATGATCAAGCTTATGAAAAATTAGGTGAGCAACTGAACACACCTACCAATAAATAGAATGGAGTGGTTCCATGTAGTGAAGGTTTATTTTGGAAAAAAATCGTTATTGCAGAAGCAGATCGGCAGCATCTTATTAAAAACTACAGCCTGACACATGCCTGCAATAAACAAATCCCCGAGCACCACATGGCTCGGGGATTTTATTTGCTGTGCTGGTGGAAGTAACACTTCTGAATTAAAGCTTTATAAATTGATGATAAAATATACTATTCTCAGATTCAATACGGATCAGGTAAATACCGGCAGCAAGCGTACTCGTATTCAATTTACTTTCATTTTCAAAAATGGTAGCACTCATTATTTCTACCCCAGTAGCGTTGAGCAATTTCATGATTCGTTTTTGGGTGGTATTGAATCGAATGGTTAAGTAATCGGTTGCTGGATTGGGGAAAACAGAAGTGACGCCAACAAAATTTTGGTGCTCAATGTTAGTGGTGGTAACGGTGTATTCAAACTCATGATTGCATCCACTACTATTGACCACACTTACTGTGTAATTACCATTTTGTGTAAAGGTGTAAACGCTATCAGTAGCTCCGTTAATAATGTTACCATTAAAAAACCATTGGTAGCTGGTGTAGCCACCACCAGCATTTAGCTGCGCAACATTTTGGGTAATGGTTGGATTTGGTGTGGTAGTAATGCGCCCTATATGCCATGGAATACCGCCACCACAATGGCTGGTGAGGTATAATTCATCATCATTGA
>JBDKJS010000030.1:0-10458 GCA_039806065.1 Bacteroidota bacterium
TCTGCGATACTATTTTTACAGGTGTTGGCCATCAAAAATTAGATAAATATATAACAGTATATCCTAATCCAAGTGGTGGGGTATTTAACTTTGAACTAAGGCAGGCTGGTGATGCCATCAGGCAAATAAAAATATACAATAGCCATGGCAAGCTGTTGCCAGAGCAGCCGCTGTGTGGTGGCACCTGCAGCACTATTGACATGGGCAAGCAGCCCACCGGCCTCTACCACTACCGCTGCACCACCACCACCGGTAAAACCTACACCGGCAAACTACTGCTTGAGTGAGGGATAAAATTATTTAAACCAATTCTTAAATAATTTGTTTTTTTTCTTAATAAGCACATAGCGAACTGAAACCCCACTGTCGTGAAAAATTAAGCTGCTGCCACCCTCATAGTTTAAGGCAGGTTTATAATCCCAACTTATTACCATCCTTGCCAAAGTTACCTCACTTCCTATTATGGGTGTGATACCCCAAAAACTACCATAACCCTGTTCATCGCCCCAATGTAAGCCACCACCTAAATAGAAATTTATTCGCTTACCGATTACCTTTTTATGGTATTGTGCTAATGCGGTGATGGACCACCGGTATCTATTAGATTGAACAATACCCTCTGCTGTGAAGGTGGCAGGGAGCCGCTGTTGTAAGCTAATGCCCAAATCTGTACCCGCTCTTATTCCTAATGCGGTAATGTATTTCTGAGCCGACAGGGAAATGCTCCCAAATGTTAAAAATAGAAATATAGTTAATTGTTTCACATCCTAATTTAGTTTGGTCAACAACCCTTTTACTATGGAAGTTAATTTTTTCTCAGCCGCAGTGGCCACTTTCAGTACTTCTTCATGACTCACTTTCTCTGCCACTTCAAAGCCTCCCAGATCAGTAACTATTGATATTGCAAAGCAGGTAAGCCCAGCATGTTTACCTACGATTACTTCTGGTACGGTACTCATACCTACCAAATCAGCTCCAATGGTTTTTATATAGCGGTATTCTGCTGGTGTCTCAAAGCATGGGCCGCTAACGGCTGCATACACACCGATGTGTGACCTAAATCCTAATTCATCTGCTACTTGTTTGGCTAGCTGAACCATGCCTAAGTCATAGGGCTCACTCATATCTGGAAATCTGGGTCCTAATTCATCGAAGTTTTTTCCAATCAATGGATTAGAGGGAAGTAAATTTATATGATCATTAATGATCACTACATCGCCAACTTTATAGGCCTCATTCATTCCTCCACTTGCATTGCTCAGTATTAATCGTTCGATGCCTAGAGCTTTCATAATTCTTACTGGAAAGGTTACCTCTTGCATACTATAGCCTTCATAGTAGTGAAAGCGTCCCTGCATGGCTACTACTTTTTTTCCACCCAAAGATCCAAAAATGAGTTTGCCTCCGTGCCCTTTAACTGTGCTCACTGGAAAATTAGGGATCTCACTGTAGGGGATGGCTATTTGATCCGTTATTTCATTCACCAGGCCCCCTAGCCCTGAACCCAAAATAATGCCGATCTCAGGTTGAATGTTTACTCGTTGTGCGATGAAGGCGGTTGTTTGCGATATCTTTTCTAACATAATTGATAATGGTTTGGTCAAATTTTTCTTTTTCGTTGTGATGAAATGCAATAGTAATTGGTAAATAAAAGAAGGGAAGGCTGGAAACTACCGCACCTAATTCAGCGTGCATTAATCTCATTGCATCCTTTTCAGTAGTGATGATAATTTTATTTTGCCCTGCAATTGTTTCAAATTTTGCTTTTATATCTGATACATCGGCAATGGTAAATGGGTGATGATCACCATAGGTAATTATTTCTAATTTATCTGTCAACCGCCTTAGGTAAGCTATCAATCCAGTAGGATTTGCTATCCCTGTCACTAATAGCAAGGTAAACCTTTTTTCAACATAATAGTCTAGTCCAAAATGAATCAAACTATTTTCAGCATTCAACCTAATGAGTTCATTGTATTTGAGATAAGAGAAGTACAAGGTTTGGTGGGGTAGTAGCTTAATTTTTTCGATCGCTCTTCGCCTTTCTATAGGCACCAATATCTCTGGCGATTTAGATACTATTACTATATCAGCACGGCTTATATTTTGATTAGGTTCCCTCAAAGTGCCAGCTGGAATAAGGTCGTTTTCAAGGTCTAATCCATCAAAGTCCAAAAGGCAAATATTTAATCCAGGTTTAACGGATCGGTGTTGATAGGCATCGTCTAATAATACCACCTCTGGTTTATCAGATTGATGCATCAATTGTTCAATACCGATCACCCTTTTTTCCGCCACAGCCACTTTTATATTTTTAAACTTATTTAAATATTGCATCGGTTCATCACCAATATCACTAACATTATGTTGTGCAGTGGCTAGTATGTATCCGCTTGTTTTGCGCTTGTACCCTCTACTAAGTGTGGCAATTTTAAATTCCCCTTGCAGCAATCGTATTAAATATTCAATATGAGGCGTTTTACCGGTTCCGCCAGTAGTTAGATTTCCCACACTAATTATTGGAATGGGGAATACCCTGGATTTTATAAATCCGGTATTGTAAAGCATATTGCGTATCCCTATGGCTAAACCATAGAGCCAAGCAAAAGGGAGCAAAAGTTTTTTTAAAAATTGCATCTTTGCAAAATAAAGGAATTATTTTAGTTTTATTTTACCAACTTGTGAATAATATGATACTAATTAAAGATGTTATGAATGCCCTCGAAGGGTGGGCGCCACCTACCTGGCAAGAATCGTATGATAATAGTGGACTCATCATCGGTGATCCTAATGCCCCTGTCACTGGTGTATTAACAACTTTAGATTGTACAGAACCTGTTATTGATGAAGCCCTTGCCAAGGGATGTAACTTGGTAATAGCCCATCACCCAATCGTTTTTAGCGGGATGAAAAAAATTACAGGGGCTAATTATATTGAACGTACCGTGATCAAGGCAATTAAAAATGATATTGCTATTTATGCCATTCACACCAATCTGGACAATTTAGCGCAAGGGGTAAATGGTTATTGGGCGCAAAAGTTGGGGCTCCAAATCGATAAAGTGTTGATTCCAATGAGCAATTTATATTACAAATTAGCTACTTATGTGCCACTCACCCATGCTGATGCTGTGAGACAGGCATTGAGCCATGCAGGTGCTGGAAAAATGGGTAAGTATGATGAATGTAGTTTTTCAACCCTGGGCAAAGGTAGTTTTAGAGCAGGGGTAGGAGCACAACCTTTTGTGGGGACAAAAGGAACTACTCACTTTGAAGAAGAAGTAAAATTAGAAGTATTGCTGCCAAAGCATCTTTCCAAACAAGTAATTACCGCACTGTTAGCTGCTCATCCCTATGAAACGGTAGCTTATGATTTATTACCCATCGCTAACAACGATCCGCAAACGGGAGCAGGACTCATAGCACATTTTAAAGAACCTATTCCCATTGAAGAATTTTTAAGTCACTTGAAATCAGTGCTTGCGGTGCCTATGATTAAACACACCCAAATAATATCCCCTATGGTTCAAAAAATAGCCCTTTGCGGGGGTGCTGGATCCTTTGTACTGCCCTTTGCCATGGCTCAAAAAGCAGATGTACTCGTAACGGCAGACTTCAAATACCACCAATTTTTTGATGCCGATGGGAAAATACTCATTGCCGATGTGGGACACTTTGAAAGTGAGCAATTTACGCCACAATTAATACTTGAATATTTGAGCAAAAAATTTACTACATTTGCAACCCGTTTGGCAGAAACCAATACCAATCCGGTTTTCTATTTTTAAATTGTTAAACTTCTAAACTATCATACACCGTGGCACTAGCTAAAATTGCAAAAGCAAAAATTAAAAATCGTACTAAAGATCTAGAACCTAAGAAGGCCGACAAAATGATTGATGTCTCTATCTTAGAAGAAAAATTGACAAAGATTGTAGGATTAAACCATCATGAATTTACTGTAGAAGAAAAATTAAGAGCAGTGTACATACTTCAACAAATTGATAGTAATGTTGATAAAATTAGAATCATCAGAGGTGAATTGCCTATGGAAGTAGCCGATTTGGAAGATGAAATTGCAGGTCTTGAAACTAGGTTGCAACACATCAATGATGAAGTGAACAGTCTTAATGATAATATTACCCGTAAAAAGTTGCAGGTAAAAGAAAATAAGGAAGCTGCCAAAAAATATGAAGCTCAGCAAAGTAAAGTTAAAAATAACCGTGAATTCGATTCTCTGAGTAAGGAAATAGAATACCAAGGACTTGAAGCTCAAATAGCAGAGAAAAAACGCAAAGAACTTGAAATAGAATTGAAGGGCAAAGAAGCAATAAAATTGGCCACTGATCAAGATTTAGATGATAAGAAAAGTTTGTTAGTGCTTAAAAAATCTGAGTTAGATAATATCATTGCCGAAACCCAGCGTGAAGAAGATGAATTGAGCAAAATTAGCGACAAGGCTCGTAAAATTGTTAATGATCAATTACTAACACATTATAATCGCACTAGGGGTAGTGTAAGAAATGGCCTAGCAGTGGTACCTATTCAGCGTGATGCTTGTGGAGGGTGTTATAATCTAATTCCTCCGCAGCGCCAATTGGATATCAAACAACATAAAAAAATAATTGTATGCGAGCATTGTGGTAGAATTCTAGTTGATAATAAAATTATGGATTTTTAATAGGCCTAGTGCTCTTCAAACAAAACTGTTACCTTTCTTTAACATCGATCCAATTTTTTTTAGGTCAATGCAGCAAAAGTAAAGTGGCAGTTTTTTTTATGCCATGAAAATTTTTGTTATACATATTGTGTTATTGCTTGCTGCTATCATAAACACCAGTGGCACAGTATGGCTGCCAAATAATTATTTGGCTTATTATAAAAATATTTTATTGTTAAAGGAATCCGTCCCTCCAGAAAAATTTTCGGCCAATATGCCCCTTGAAAGGGTGCCTCAACTTATCTACCTAATGGATAAGCAGTTGTTTTTTAAAACTTTTTTTACCGATGCCCCACTTTTAATTGCTGAATACAAGAGCGCTAATGCAAATAGTATTAAAATGCTTGAGCAAAATGTAATAGAAAGTGAATGGTATTATTTTGTTTTGGCTGAATTGCACAGCCAGCGTTCGTTAATTTTAGTCAATAATGGTGATTTTATTTCAGCAGCAATGGAGCTTAGAAAAGCTTTTAAATTAGCAAGTAAAAACAAAGCAATTTATCCCTCCTTTTCATTAAATAATAAAGTGATGGGTTTACTGCATTGTGCTATTGGTGCTATACCTCCCAATTATAATTGGCTTAAAGATTTATCTGGAATGGAAGGTAGTCTGGAGCAAGGATTGTTAGAATTATTAGAATGCATCAAAAAAAATAAAGGAACTCCTCATCAATTATTTGAGGAAGAAATACTCTTTACCATCACCAACATTTGGAATCTTTCAGCAAGTGATAGCAACCAGTTTAGTGTTATTCAAAATTACCTTACCCCTTTGGCCAGCCAGAGTAAATTAATGCAATATTGCCTGCTTACCCTTCAATTAAAAAACGGTAAAGGCATCCACGCCTTGTCCACAGCCAATATAAAGAGTGTACCCCCTACCGATGTACCATTGTATTTATTTGATTACCGGGCCGGTCTAGCCTTGCTTTATAATTTGGACAATACGGCAACGGCTCCATTTTTAAATTTTCTTAAAAATTATCAAGGAAAGAATTTAATTAAAGCTGCCTATCAAAAGTTAGCCTGGATCAGCTTAATACACAATGATACCAAGGCTTATCATTATTATATAAGTCAATGCCTTGTAAAAGGAAACGATCTGTTGGATGATGATAAACAAGCAGCGGAAGAAGCTAAGAGAAAAGTTATTCCGAATGTAAAACTATTAAAGGCTCGCTTATTGTTTGATGGAGGATATTATGACCAAGCTCTTGAAATACTTGTTCAAACACTGCCACCGCAACTCCGCCACGGCAATGATTCTTTAGAATACCATTATAGATTGGCCCGTTGCTATTTAAAAACTAATCAAGTAGAAAGAAGTGCTTTACTTTTTAGGAAAGTGATGGATACCGGGCAACAAAGTTCACTCCACTACGCCCCAAATGCTGCACTTAACTTGGGGCAAATTTATGAAACGCAGGGCAATTTGTTATTGGCCAAGAAATATTTTGAAAAATGTCTTCAAATGAAAAATCACGACTATGAAAATAGTATTCATCAAAAGGCAAAAGCTGCGCTAAAAAGATTGGCAAACCGTTAAACCATATTTAGTATTTTTGTCAAACAACCTATGTACAAAACTGTAATTTTTTTTCTAATTGCTTCTCATTTTTTAGTTAGTACTGAACGCGTTCAAGCTCAAACCAATAAAGCGAATGGCAACTTTCGTAGTGGGCCGGCAATTGGCGCAATAAGTGGAAAGATATTTGAAGAGGCAAGCAAAACACCTATCCCATTTGCTGCTGTTGCTCTGCTGCAAGCAAAAGATAGCAGCGTAGTAGTTGGTGCACTTACCGATGAAAGGGGTGGTTTTATTTTTTCAGAATTGCCCTACGGAAACTTTATTTTAAAAATTAGCGCTATCGGATTTAAAGATTATGCAAATGGTAAAATAACGCTTAAGCCCGGATCTGAATTAGTGGACCTAGGTAGTATAAAATTGAATAAGATGGTCATGCAGTTAAAGGAGGCCAATGTGGTGGGCGATAAAAGTGATTTTGTACAGGGTGTAGACAGAAAAATTTATAATGTTGACAAGAACATCACCAATACGGGCGGAACTGCTACTGAGGTACTTCAAAATATTCCTTCTGTAACAGTAGATATTGATGGTAATCTAGCACTGCGAGGCAGTGGCAATGTAACCGTACTCATCGATGGCAAACCAAGTGCCTTAACTGGTGCTACCCGGCAAGCTATTTTACAACAAATACCCGCAAGTGCCATCGATCAAGTTGAAGTTATTACCAACCCTGGTGCCAAGTATGATGCCGAAGGGATGGCAGGTATTATCAATATTAAAACTAAAAAAGAAAAACTCCAAGGTCTTAATGCCAATATTACTGCTGGTATGGGCACCAATAATAAGTACAACCTTGCTCTCGGATTCAATAAGCGAAATGCTAAAGTAAATCTTTTTACTAATTACGCTTTTAGGTATGAAGATAGGTTTGGAAATGGCAGAGGAGAACAGCACCTATTTTTACCTGATACCAATTATTATTATATCAATAACAATAGTAATATAAACAGTTCGTATTTTCATTCATTGAAGTCTGGTATCGATTGGTATTTATCAGCGCGCCAAACTTTTGGCCTTTCTGCCACCATCACCACTCGATTTGAACAACGCCCTGAAAATCTAGTTTTTACCTTTAATGATAAGGACCTAAACATCATAGCCGCTTCTGATAGACAAACCGCTAATAAAGAAGCTGTAGATAATTTAGATCTAAATTTTGATCATAAATTTAATTTCACCGAAAAGAGTGAATGGAATAATGCTTTGACTGTAAGCCTTAACAAGCGTTCTGTTGAAAACGTATTCATCAATGATATAGAAAACTATATTAATCTTCCCTATCAAAGGCAGTTTAATAGTGGACAAAGCTTACTGATTACTGCTCAAAGCGATTATAGCTATAAGTATGCTCCATCGATAAAACTCGACTATGGAGTAAAATTAACTACAAGGTATAATGATGCGGCCATCAATGCCGATAGGTTTTCTCTAATACAACAAGCATACATCAATGATCAAAATATAACTGATAGATTTGTTTATGATGAAAGAGTACCTGCATCGTATTTTCAGTTGTCTAATGAAGTGCATCAATTAAAGTTTGTAGCAGGGATTAGGGCTGAGTATAGCTACATTAAAGGCACTAGCAGTAGTTTAAATACTACTAATGTCAATAAGTATATTTCACTTTTCCCTAGTATGGCCATGCGGTATGATTGGAATAATAATACTGAATTTCAGTTAACTTACAGTAGAAGAATTAATAGACCGGGTCAACAACAGCTAAATCCATTTGTTGATTATAGTGATACCTTGAATTTGCGAAAAGGTAACCCTTTTCTTAAACCTGAGTTTATCCAATCTTTTGAAGTGGGGATAAATAAAAGAATTAAAGAATTAACCATAAATGCAACTGTATATTATAGATTTACCAATAATTTACTTTCTAGATTCAGGAATGTAGATGCCAATGGAGTAGCTACCATGCAGCCCGTAAATTTTGAAACTTCTCAAAATATTGGACTCGAGGCTATTTTCCGTTACCAATTAGGCAAATTAGGGAACGTAATGCTTAGCTTCAATGGATTTAATAATACCGTTAGTGCTGCCAACCTTATTCCTGAATTACAAGCAACCAATAGAAGCTGGAATGGAAGGGCTAATGTAAATTTAAGAATAGCAAAGCCTTTAATGGTTCAATTTACTGGAATGTATGCAGCCAAACAGCGTAACCCCAATAGCATCATTAATGGAATGATGAATGGTGTAGATTTAGGTCTTAAATATGATTTTTGGAAAAATGCAGGTTCATTGAGCTTTAACTTGACTGATGTGTTTGATACAAAAGAATTTAGAGTCAATAACTTTGGTCCTACTTTTAATTTTTTAGGATACCGAAAGCGAGAAACCCGAATTGCCAATTTAACTTTTGCTTACCGCTGGGGTAAAGCCGAACAAATAAACAGGAAACGACAGGAACGAAGACAGGGAAGTGAACAAATGGAAATGGACTTTTAATGAATACCTTTATTTTGATAGTAGGCTAACTAATAATAACACTAGTGCAAATAAAAACAGGATATTGAATAGCTTTTGTTGGCCTAAATTTTTCTTTAGTTTACTTTGATATAAGGTGTTATTTAAAATAATCTCCATTCGTGAGAAAGCCATTTCATTTTTCGTTACATAATCATAAGCTCCATATTTAATGGTATTAGCGGCTATTTCAGGCCGTTCGTTGGCACTCATAAAAACCACTACAGAAAGTGGGTATCTTTGCTTATATTTTTGCAATACTTGAATTCCGTTCATTGCAGCAGCATGTTCACTATCCAAATGGTAGTCTAATATTAACACATCTGGTTCTTTATGTATTCCTGATAAGGCGCTTTCGCCATTGGCAAAAGTGCTTATGGCGGTATTAGGATACTTACTTTCAATAAAATCCTTGATCATATTAATCTGATTCGGATCATCATCAACGATGCATACTGTAGCTCTTTGTTGATAGTTCATTTTTGAAATTTTTTAGCAAGTTAAAAAAAAATTAATTGAGCGCAACTACCGCAATAGGGTGAGTGTAGATAAGGTATTTTTTACAGTCATAACCCATTTCTGACAACACCCTTCCATATTCATCCACCTGAAGCTGGTGGTTTGTTTTTTGAGCACCAGTTTTAAAATCTATTATAGTGGCTCTATCGTTTTCTATTATAACTCTATCTGGCCGTAACAACTTATTGCCTGGTAATAATACTGCTTGCTCCTTCTTTATTTCACCTTTCATACTAAAAAATTTCGCAACCTCAGGATGCTCTATTACCGATGCTATATTTTCTTTTATTTCTTGTTTGTATTCAGGTAACAGCTTTCCTTCTATAATGGCTTCATCTATCGCTCGATCTATATCGGTTGAATGCTCTATTTTGGACAGTATTTCATGTATTAATTTCCCCTTCTCTTTGGCCTCCATATCTGTTTTTTTTCGATGCTGATAAAATTCTGCTGCATGCAGTTTAATGCTTATTTTACTCGAGTAGTCATGACTGTAAAAGTATTTTAATGGCTGTGAGGTTGCCTTTGTTTTTTTTGATGTTGCTGTTGCCGCGTGATTGATACCCATTTTGTATGTCATCGTGTTTGCATCAAAAATACTTTGTTGGTCATAGATTTTTGAAAAAAAGTCCTGGGTAATTTTTATCGTTTCACTATTGGTAGAGCTACTACAGTCAAGTATAAAAAGTTTCTCCTCAGCCCTGGTAAAGGCCACATATTTTACATTTAATTCATTTATTGCTTCTAAGGCATTGTGTTTTATTATCTGACTGCCAAATGTAGCGTGTGAGTTTTCTTTCAGATTGTTTACCGGGATGGTATTTAATTCATCATAAGGTGATGCTGATTCCTGCACCATGATAATATCCTTGGTTTGAGATTTCGGTGGCTCTACCAGATTGATAACAATGGGGAATTGCAATCCTTTTGATTTATGTGCTGTCATTATTTTTACAGCTTTTTCATCTTCTGCCGACTCTATATATATCTTGTCCAGCTTGTCATCGTCAAGATATTGAATAAAAGAACCTAGATCACTTGATATGGTATTACTGTATTCTAATGTTAAATCTAAAAAGGTTTGCACAAACGAATCTGGTTCATCATTCAATTGTAATTTTATTACCAACTGCTCAAGTATCTCATACACTGATGA
>JBDKJS010000031.1:0-7329 GCA_039806065.1 Bacteroidota bacterium
AAATTGAAGCTGTAGAAGAAAATGCTGATTGTAAAGTAGTGGCTACATGTAAAAACTGGCAGCAAGCATTGCAATTGGCCATTACCCATTCAGCTACGCTAATTATTTTAAACTGGCAAACTCATGCACATTTTAAAATGGCATTATGCAGTTACCACTCGGCCAACCCATGTATAAAAATTGTAGTTGCATTTGATTTTTTACAACCTGATTTATTACACACACTCCAACTTCATAATATTTTTTGTACACTTCACAGTGAATTAATTGATGGAAATATTTTTAACAGTAGTATTGGAACTAACACCTTGTTGCAATTTCACTTACGTAGCTTGAATTAATCCATTCGCAGTTATACTACATCCCCAACCAACAACAGCCTTTATGGTCAGTTGTCCGCCACTTTGACTTAACCGTTCCTTCATGTTCGATATACCATTTCCTTTATTCATTTCTTCCTCGTAATTAAAACCTTTACCATTATCGGTTATGGTGAGCTCGTATCGTTCTGCTGCAAGTGAGAAAGAAAGATGAATTTTTTTTGCCGAGGCATATTTCAATGAATTGTTTAAGGCCTCCTTATAAACAAGAAAAATATTTCGTTTAAAATCAGGGTGGAGTTGTATAGCAGGAATGTTATCAGGAAAATTTATTGTGTAATTTATTCCACTGTCTTTTAAAAATTCATTTGCGTGTACACGCATATAACTTAATAAATTCTCCAGTGTATCTTGTTTGGGATTTACTGCCCAAATAATTTCGCTCATGCTGTTGTTAACGTTGCGTGCGTAGTCGCTAATTTGCTCAAGTTGTAGAGCTACTTCTGGAAGTTGTTCTTTTGTTTTGGTCGATGTTAAATTACCCAACATGGCAATTTTAGTAAGGTTGCTGCCTATTTCATCATGTATATCGCGTGATATTCGCAATCGAATAGCTTCTGCTTCTTTTTCTTTTTCCAATTGTATGAGCTGCTGTTGAGTTTGTTTCAATTCAGTAAGAGACAGCTGTAGTTGATTGCTCAATTTTTTGCGTTGCAAATAGCGGCTGTAAGTAAATCCTCCAAACAAAATTAACACTGCAATTCCTGCAAAAGAATAGTTGCGCACGGTGCGTTGCTGTTTGGTTTCTTCTATGGTTATTAAATCCTTTTTATCCTGTTCGGCTTTGGTGGCAGCTTCTTTTTTATCGAATGCGTATTGCATGGCCAATTCAGTACTTCGTTTGGTGTTTTCAATGTTAAATGTGCTATCGCGCAACGAAATGTATTGTTGGTAATGGATAAAAGCCATCTTATGATTTTGAATGCTACTGTCTAATGGGTAAAGTAGTTTTAAAGCCAAAAGAATTTCATTCGTAAGATTGTGCTGCCGGGCAATTTCCAAACTACTTTGGAGGTATGTATAGGCTTTTTCAGATTGGTTAGTTAAATGGTAATAGTCCCCTAAATTGCTAAGGCAAAGGGCAATGTTTTCAAAGTCTTCAATTTCTTTTGAAATTTGGAGAGCCTTTAAATAATTTTTTTCTATTTCAGGTGAATTGATATCCAATTCTGATTGAGCCAATGAAAGATTTATAAAATTAGTAGCCCTTCCAAATGGATCGTTTAAGGCATCAAACAGTTCACCGCTGGTTTTATAGTATCGTAGTGCTTCTGGATAATTTTTATTATTCAAGTAAATACCAGCAATGTTATTATAAGAGTTGGCCATTCCAATGGTGTCCTTCAAGGCTTTCCGCATTTCTAGCGATCCGGTATAATAGGCTAGCGCTTGGTCATAAAAAGATTGTCGGTCATAAAGTACGCCCAAATTATTCATCGTGTAAGAAATTCCTTTTTTATCTTTTAATCTTTCTCTAATTTTTAATGCTTTTAATAGAACCTTTATGGCATCTTCATTTTTTACTTGCCTCAAATTCCAAATGCCAATAGCATTGTAGGCAAGCCCCAATGTTGCAAGCGCTTCATATTTTCGCGACAAGGGGCCATGCACCAATTGATTTTCGCAGATGGATTGTGCTATGTCATAATTAAGTTTTGCTTCCGGGAGTTTGCCCATTTGAGAAAGTGCATTGGCAGTATAAATATGGGCTTTGGCTTTAGCCAAGGGCAGGTTTGTTTTTTCGGCTAGTTGCAATGCTTGTTGGGCAATGATGATGGCCGTGTCGGGGTTGTTAATGGAGCAAGCACTCGATAACGCGTTGAGCACTGCCACCTTGATCATCTCATTTTTTTCTGTTTGGGCATGTGCTATCAATGAATCAATCAATAGCTGACCTTGTTTTTCTGCCGATGCTCGTAAGGTGATGAAATGAATGGAAAGGAGTAATAGAAGTCTAAACATAATGGGCGGTTGCTGCATAGCTTGCAATATTAATCTTATTTAACGGAAGTAAAAGTCATATCGAGTCACAAGAATGTGGAACTTACTTTTTAGCTAGTGGATGGCATTTGCTTCAATCATGCTTATGCAAAGGAAAGAATATCAAAGTTTATACTCCATCCCCCAAATGAGGGATATTGCAATTTGAGAATTTCACACAAATGGGTTAGAAGTTCATTGAAATATAGCTGCTAGGTTTGCAAAATAAATAGGGAATTAGAATTTATATGGAACTCACCAAGCGCGAATTGGAAGTGTTGAGGCTTATCTGCGAGGGGCTTAGCAATGTTCAAATAGGTGAGAGGCTAGGAGTGAGTACGGCCACTATTCGGTCGCACCATAAAAGCATACTAAAAAAATTAAAGGTGAACAAGACGATATTACTAGTAAGAATAGCGATGGAGAATGGTTGGTTGAATTAATATTTTCAAAAAAGCAAATCAGTAAAACAATTTTTAAAACAATAATAATATGAGATCAATTAAAATTGCCATGCTGGCCTTGGGCTTGGTGGCTGGAGCCAATGCTAAACAATGGAGCGTAAGCAACTCGCCACAAACCCCCGGGCAGTTTAGCACAATTACCGCAGCATTAACTAGTGGTAGCGTGGGTGCGGGTGACACCTTGCTGCTTCATCCAACGCCTACAAGTTATGGTAACATCAGCATCACAAAACGAATAACGCTAATAGGTGCAGGGTTTAATACGCAGCGAACAGCGCCACAGATTGCTACTGTAGGACAAATCACCTTGGTATCCAATACAAACTCAGCAGGAAGTAAGTTTTACGGAATGAGGTTGAGCCAAATAATTACGTCAGGGCCAAGTATGAATGATATTACTATTGAAGATTGCCGAATAGATAATAATATACTTTCCTCAGCCAATCCATTTAACTGGACAGTGCGAAACTGCGTATTTACTGCTACATCAAATTATAATATAGATCTTCAGCAATCAACACCCAATGCTGGGAGCATGCTGGTAAGCCATTGCCTGTTTGCAAATACCTTTTCAGGCAGTTACAGTACGTTAATTGTACGCAACTGTTTGTTTGTACAAGGAGTATTCAGCAACGTACAAAATGCAACGTTTGAAAACTGCATTTTCCGTTCTACTGGATTTGCCGTAAGTGGTTTGTCCAATTGCACCTTTAACAATTGCATTAGCGGTTCCACAGTTTTGCCAATTGCCGGAAATAACGGAGCTAACAATGTGGCTCCAGCTGCTGTAATTATGGTGAATGCCCCTGGTAATTCAGTAAACCTTGCTCATGATTATCACCTCACCGCAGCATCGCCAGGCTACACCAGCGGAACCGATGGTCAACAACTCGGTTTGTTTGGTGGCAATAGCACTTTTAGCATGGCAGGCGAGCCATTGAACAGTGCCATCATTCGCAATTTTAACATCACCAATAGTGTGGTGCCAGTAAACGGAACACTACATATTGATGCCACCGTTACCAAACCATTAGGCATCAATTAAAATATAACATATATAAAACATATTCAAAACAATAAAATACATCATACAATGAAAAAAATACTAACAACGATTATCGTCCTGCTAACTTCAGCACAGTTGTTTGCAACCATTAGAACTGTATCAAATAACAGCAATGTTTTAGGGCAATACCCTAATTTGGCTTCTGCAATTGGTTCTTCACTCAATGGCGATACGGTTTATATTAGTGGCTCTCCGGTAAAACACTCAGCAATTGCTATAAATAAAAGTGTTACAATTATAGGAACAGGATTCAATCCTCAAAAGCAAAACCCCATTGTATCAACCATCTCATTTCTAAGTATTTCAACAGGTGTTGTAAAGTTATATGGAATAGAAATAGATACACTGAGGTTTTTATCAGCAATGGGTGAATGTGAGGTTCACAACTGCCTTTTAAATAATGGTTATTTTGATTATGACAATGAAATAAAAATTTTTGGATCCATTATTAAAAACTCACTTGTCTTTAGTTCCAACGCATTTGATTGTGATATTTACAATTCAATTATTTATCCACAGATTCAATTAGCTAATGCGAGTAATGCAATTCTTGATGTCTATAATTCTATTTTTTTATTTAATGGAAAATTTATTTCGGCAACAGGTGTTTATAAATCATCTAACGATTATAAAAATTGTATTTTTTATGGAGCTATACCGGAAATTGATGGAGGAACTCCAAACCTGATAGGTCAGGGAGATTTTAGATATAACCTATCATTCCCTAACACTTTTCCTGATGATGACGGTAACAATATAGTTGCTAATCCACTTTTTGTAAATGTGCCATCTCCACCTGTGTTATTTAATTTAACTCAGAATTTTCATTTGCAAAGTGGATCTCCTGCATTGTTGAATACTGATATAAATGGTAATCAACGAGGAATTTACAGTACATTTTGGGCAGAATACATATATCGTGACAACGGTATACCCCCAATTCCATCTATTCAAACCATGAACATCACCCCAGCAACGGTTAATAGTGGACAAACCATTACCATCAATTTTAGTAGCAAAACCAATCAATAGTAATTATCCAAACTTTCCTTGCCGGTCATCAAGCAAATTCAACTTGCTAGTTGAGGCACTGCCATTGTTTTAAAGAATTAGCAATATGTATAAATTATATCTATTGATGGTGATGTGCTTTGCTTTGTACAAAGCTGATGCACAGATCATAGTCGATTACGAATATTTCTGGGATACCGATCCCGGTGTGGGCAATGCCACCAGTCCAGCTCTAAACAATTTCTTCCCTGATGATTCGGTAAACATCACGCGTACCATTAGTACTTCTGGCATTAGCGCGGGTACACATCAGCTCTACGTTCGTTCGTTAGATAGCGATGGTCATTGGAGTTTGGCCGAAGGAATGGAAGTGAATGTTGTTCCCATCATAGTGGATTATGAATATTTCTGGGATACCGATCCCGGTGTGGGCAATGGCGTGGGGCCCTTTAGCAGTTTCTTTACCCATGACGATTCTATCAACATCACCCAAAATTTTTCAACCACAGGGTTGAGTAGTGGGGTACACCATTTGTATGTGCGCACGTTGGATAGCGAAGGTCATTGGAGCTTATCAGAAGGCAAGGCATTTAATGTTGTTCCCATCATAGTGGATTACGAATATTTCTGGGATACCGATCCCGGAGTGGGCAATGGCTTAGGGCCCATGAGCACTACTCCATTCACTGCTTCCGATTCAGTTAATATTTCACGTACGCTTTCTACTGAAGGCCTCAGCTTGGGCATGCACCTGCTTTATGTGCGGGCGTTGGATAGCGATGGTCATTGGAGTTTGGCTGAAGGCAGCCCTCTGGAAATTACCAATGAAATTGTAACAGCAGAATATTTCATCGATACCGATCCTGGTATAGGTAATGGCATCAGCGTACCTCTTGTACCTAATGACACGCTTCAATTAAGTAATTACAGCATTCCCATTTCAGCACTTGCTCCCGGTACACATTATTTATATTTAAGAGCTCAAACAGCAAATGGGGTTTGGACTCCAATAGATAGATCAAGTTTTATTGTTGCTGAACCTTCAGTTACTTTAGTCAATACTGAGCTAGAATATTTCTTTGATACTGATCCCGGAGTGGGGATGGCTACCGCCATTCCTATAGTCGATGGAGATTCGCTAAAGTTGAACAGCTATCCGATAGCTACCACTGGTTTAAGTGTTGGATATCATAATTTATACTTAAGAGCAAAAAATAATTTGGGCGTATGGTCAACGATTGATACAAAACCATTTTTTATAGAAGAGCAAGTACAGATGGCTACCATCACGGCTTTAGAATATTTTTACGATGTAGATCCCGGTGCAGGCAATGGATTGCCTCTAGCACTGCCCACAGCACCCAACGATACCATGGTAGTGAATGCCGATCTCACCCTTCCTTGCCTCACCAATGGTACACACCATGTATGGCTCCGTGCTAAAAATAATTTGAATGTATGGAGTGTGGTTGATTATGATACCTTAACCGTTGGTAGTATAGTGGCCAAAAGCATCACTTCTTTAGGACCTGATACCGTTTGCTTTCCAACAACAGTAACCATGTATGCCGATTCAGCGGTGGGGATTTCTTACCAATGGTTAAATAATGGATTGCCCATTACAGGTGCCAACTTTGCTGCCTACACTGCATCAACTACTGGTAATTATACACTAAGGCAAACGTGCAATAGTGTGGTTGCGGTGAGCAATGTGAAAAATGTGGTGGTAAATAATGTGCCTGATATTACATTTTGTCCTAGTGTTGCTCCTGTAGATAATGATGGAGGATTATGTTCAGCTATTGTAATATACTCAAGTGCAATTGCAACCGGAAGTTCTCCATTGCCAATTATTACATACTCGCAAAACAGTGGTACCGCATTTCCTGTTGGCACAACACCTATTTATGTAGTAGCAACAAATTTATGTGGAGTGGATAGTTGCCAATTTAATGTGGAGGTAGCTGATACTGCATTGCCTGTAATTAGCAACTGCCCTGCTAATGTTATAGTAAATAACACAACAGGACTTTGCACCGGCATTGCCACATGGGCAGCACCAACTGCTGCAGATAATTGCGGAATTCAATCACTAACATCATCACACAACAGTGGCGCAACATTTCCGGTGGGAACAACATCGGTAACATACACTGCTACCGATATACATGGCAATGTGCAAACATGTTCTTTCAATATTGTTGTTACTGATAGTGAGTTACCAATTATCAGCAATTGCCCTACAAATATTTCAGTGAATAACCTCGTGGGTAGTTGCGGTGCATCGGTTACTTGGATGGAACCCATCGCCAGCGATAATTGCGGAGTTCAATCATTCACCGCATCGCATACCAGCGGTAGTTCATTCCCGGTGGGTACCACTACCGTAACGTATACTGCTACTGACATTCATGGCAATGTGCAAACT
>JBDKJS010000032.1:0-11641 GCA_039806065.1 Bacteroidota bacterium
AATTTTACTTACTACACAGGTGCTCAGGGTACTACCAGTCTTACAGCAGGAACTAATTATGACCTTTCAGTAACTACGGAGTTTGACAACATTGTTTCGGTTTGGTTTGACTTTAACCATGATGGTAATTACGATGCTAGTGAGTGGAGCCAAGTTTGCACAACATCTTTAGCATCAACTGCTAACATCATTAACATTGCTATTCCTGCTGGCGCATTTAATGGCGTTACAGGTATGCGAATTAGAAGCCGTGCGGTTGGTAACCAAAATGGTGCTACAGATGCTTGCTTACAAATGGGCTCTGGCGAAACTGAAGACTATGAAATAACCATTACCAATGGTGTAAATGGCATTGCAACCAATCAATTGAAAGGACTTACAGTATTCCCTTCTCCAGCAAGCACAGTGGCCACAGTTAATTTTGGCCGCACATTAGAAAGTGCTATGGTTGTGGTTTATGATATGACAGGTAAAATGGTTGATAACATCAATGCATCAGGTAGTAAATTCATCAATTTGAATACTGCTTCTTACCCTAATGGAATTTACAATATTGCAGTAAATGCAGGAATAGAAACTGCCAACCTTCGCTTAGTGATAGCTAAGTAAGCTTATCTATATTTTTTAAAAAAGTGGCGGCCAGTAAATTTGGTCGCCACTTTTTATTTGGTAGTAAGTCAAACTTATTGCTACCTTTGCAATGTTCTTTCGCATAAGCTTATTAAGAAAGGTGGAGGGGTATCGCCCTATGAAGCCTTAGCAACCTCTGTAGTTTCTTGAAATTACAGAACGGTGCCAAATCGAACCTCTTGTTAGGATAGATAAGCCTCAGAAATGTAAAAATATTGTTAAACATCTTCTGCGGTTTGTGCGGAAGATGTTTTTTTTATGCCCATGAATGAGTAAAATAATAATTTAAATAAAAATACAATTGTATACTGATGATGATTCAAAGTAAAGAAATAACCACACTGAGTAAAGTCACTAGACAGGCCATTGAGCGAGATCTGAAGCAACGAATATTAATCATTGATGGTGCCATGGGTACCATGATTCAACGATATAAACTCACCGAAGCCGATTATCGTGGTGCAAGATTTGAAAATTGGGGGCATGACTTAAAAGGCAACAATGATTTATTGGTCCTCACGCAACCACAAATAGTGAAAGACATACATCTCGAGTATTTAAACAATGGTGCTGATATCATTGAAACCAATACTTTCAATGCGCAAAAAATATCATTGGCCGATTATAAGATGGAAGCATTGGCTTATGAAATTAACTTTGAGGCTACTCGCATCGCCCGTGCTGCGGTAGAAACTTATTTAGCATCCAATCCTACTTCATCGGCCAAGTATGTTGCCGGGGCAGTGGGGCCAACAAATAGAACATTAAGTTTGAGTCCTGATGTGAATGATCCTGGATATAGAGCAGTTACCTTTGATGAAGTGGTAGCCGCCTATGAGGAGCAAGTGTTAGGTCTTGTAGAGGGTGGTGCTGATTTATTGTTGGTTGAAACCATTTTCGATACGCTAAATGCCAAAGCAGCTTTATTTGCCATTCAAAATATATTGAAGGAAAAGAAAATTGATATTCCTGTGATGATTTCAGGTACCATTACTGATGCCAGCGGAAGAACGCTTTCTGGACAAACGGTTGAAGCATTTTTAAATGCAGTATCACACGTTAATTTATTAAGCATAGGATTGAATTGTGCTTTAGGTGCAAGGGATATGCGACCTTACCTACAAGAGTTAAGTCAAAAATCGCCATTCTATATATCATGTTATCCCAATGCCGGACTTCCTAACCAATTTGGTGAGTATGATGAAACCCCAGAGCAAATGTGCCATCAAGTTGATGATTTCATGCAGAGTGGATTTGTGAACATCATTGGTGGTTGTTGTGGCACCACACCAGATCATATTAAACACATAGCCCAACATGCACGCAAGCACCAACCTCGCACTAGGCCAGTTATTGAACCCTTGCTAAGACTAAGTGGATTAGAAGCCATCACCTACCGCAATGATGCCAACTTCATGAATATTGGAGAGCGAACCAATGTTACAGGGTCGAAAAAATTTTTACGGCTCATCAAGGACAATAAATTTGATGAAGCTGTAGCCATAGCTCGTGAACAAGTAGAGGGTGGAGCCCAAGCAATAGATATTAATATGGACGAAGGCATGTTAGATGCCGTAAGTGCAATGACTAAATACATCAACTTGATAAGTGCTGAACCCGATATTGCTCGCGTGCCCTTAATGATTGACAGCAGCAAATTTGAAGTAATTGAAGCCGGGCTAAAATGCACTCAAGGTAAAGCCATCGTAAATTCCATATCTTTAAAAGGTGGCGAAGCCGAGTTTATTCACCAAGCCAACGTAGTGAAACAATATGGAGCTGCAGTAATTGTAATGCTATTTGATGAGCAAGGTCAAGCAGACACCACGGCTCGTAGAATAGCCATCGCAAAGAGAGCCTATGATATATTAGTGCAAAAAGTTTATTTTAATCCTTTTGATATTATCATAGATCCTAATATTTTCCCTGTAGCCACAGGCATGGAAGAGCATCGAAAAAATGCTGTAAGTTTTTTTGAAGCTACTTCATGGATTAAGCAAAATTTGAAAGGGGTAAAAATTTCGGGAGGGGTAAGCAATGTCTCGTTTTCTTTCAGAGGCAATGATCATGTTCGAGAGGCTATACACAGTGTGTTTTTATATCATGCCATTAAACATGGGATGGATATGGGCATAGTAAATCCTAGTCAATTAATTGTTTACAATGATATCGAACCTAAATTACTATCGTTGGTTGAAGATGTTATTTTAGATAGAAATGATCATGCTACCGAAGCGCTCATAACCTATGCCGAATCCATTAAAGGTGCTGGAAAAGAAAAAGAAACCAAGCTCGAAGAGTGGCGAAATGGAAATGTTCAAGACCGTTTAACACACTCTTTAATTAAAGGCATTACAGATTACATTGAGACAGATACTGAAGAAGCAAGGCAGCAGTGTACCAAGGCACTTGATGTTATAGAGGGTCCATTGATGCAGGGCATGAGTGTTGTTGGCGATTTGTTTGGTGAAGGAAAAATGTTTTTGCCACAAGTAGTGAAAAGTGCCAGAGTAATGAAGAAGGCAGTTGCTTATCTTACACCATATGTAGAAGCGGAGAAAGTAAAAGGACAATCTAAAGGAAAGATTGTGTTAGCAACAGTCAAAGGTGATGTTCATGATATTGGAAAAAATATTGTTGGTGTAGTATTAGGATGCAACAGTTACGAAATTGTTGATCTTGGCGTAATGGTGCCCACTGATAAAATTTTAGAGGCAGCTAAAAAACACCAGGCTGATATCATTGGCCTAAGTGGTTTAATAACACCTTCACTAGATGAAATGGTGCATGTGGCCAAAGAAATGGAACGAGAGGGCTTAAAAATGCCCTTGCTCATAGGAGGCGCTACTACCAGCAAAGTGCATACTGCAGTAAAAATTGAACCGCACTATTCAGGCACGGTAGTGCATGTTAATGATGCATCGAGAAGTGTACCAGTGGTGAGCAACCTGCTTTCTAATGATTTGAAAAATGAATTTATTAAAAGCATCAAAGCAGAGCATGAGCGCACTCGGTCATACCATGCAGCTGATAGAGCGGCTACCAAGTTTTTAAAGTATGATGATGCTGTCAAAAACAGCTTTCGACTCGCTACTGAACCTGCAAAAGCACCTAAGTTTAAGGGAATTAAAGTGTTAGATGATTATAGCATATCAGAAATAGCTACTTATATTGACTGGACACCATTTTTTATTAGTTGGGAGATGAAGGGGAGCTATCCAAAAATATTGGAAGATGATAAAAGGGGGGAGGAAGCTAGAAAATTATTTAAAGATGCCAATGATATGCTCCAAAAAATAATTGAAGAGAAATGGTTGACAGCAAAGGCGGTAATTGGAATTTATGAAGCAGCAGCAGATGGTGACGATATTAATGTAAGTTTAGAGGGTAAGCCATTGGCAAAACTTCACACTCTAAGGCAGCAAACAGAGAAGCCCAAGGGCACTGCCAATGTTGCTTTAGCCGATTTTGTTCATCCCCATGGCGACCACATCGGGTTATTTGCTTGTTGCGCTGGATTCGGCATTGATAGTCAGTTGGCTAAGTATGAAGCAAGCCATGATGATTATAGCGCCATCATGCTCAAAGCCATTGCTGATCGATTGGCTGAAGCATTTGCCGAATTATTACATCAAAAATTAAGAAAAGAGTGGTGGGCTTATGCTCCCCATGAAGCTCTCAGTAACATGGACCTGATAAAGGAATCTTATCAAGGCATAAGGCCTGCACCAGGCTATCCCTCACAGCCAGATCACACCGAAAAGCTAACCATCTGGAAGCTATTGAATATTGAGCAGCACATCGGGTTGCAACTCACTGAAAGTTTGGCCATGGTGCCAACAGCAGCCGTGAGTGGACTCTATTTTGCAAATGAACAAGCCCACTACTTTGCATTGGGTAAAATACTAAAAGATCAAGTGGCGCACTATGCTCAGCGAAAGGGAATAACTTTGGAAGAGGCCGAAAGGTGGCTGTCACCTAATTTAGGATATTAGTTTATTGTAAAAATAAAACAAAATAAAAATGAAATTAAAATTCAAGATTAGTCTGCTTGTTGTATTATTAAGTTGGCTGTACAGTAATAGTCAAATACAAATGAAACCAGGGGATCTATCAGACCCTCAGCTACCTCAATTTGCACGACTCATGTATGCTTCCAACCCTAATTATTGGGAGGTTACCAAGGCATTCGATGCATTTAGAATGCAAAAGGATTTTAAGGAAACTTATCATACCGCTTATTACAAACATTGGAGTCGATGGGCAAAACCATTCGTAAATGACAATGGAGAAATTGTAAAATATGGATCCACGAATACTTCGGTTCGTTCCAATAACAAATCAGGTAATATTACATCAGGCAGTAATTGGAACTATGCCGGACCTGATCGCCATTTTAAAGTTCGGTATGATGCTACAGACCCAGTTAAAGAGGTATCATGGCATGCTAACATGTATTGCATAGATCAAAGTGCCACCAATACCAATGTGTTGTATGCGGGTGGAGAAAATGGAGGTATATATAAATCTATTGACAAGGGATTGAATTGGCAATACATCAGTAGGACTTATGATATGGTGAGTGTAAGCGCCATTGCGGTTTCGCCATTTGATGAAAATCTGGTAATTGCCACTGCAGATAATGCTACCTACAGAACTCTTGATGGAGGAAATACTTGGTCATTGGCTAACACTTCATTGGGAAGTGTGAATGTATGGCAAATATTATTTGATCCAGTATTAAGCAATGTAGTGTTTGCGGCTACCGCTGATGGTCTTTACAGAAGTATCGATGGAGGCATTAACTTTAGCAATATTTTTGCTGGCGAATGCCAGTCAGTTGCATTCAAGCCCGATGACCACAATGTGGTGTATGCTTTGCAATACAGTAGTGTAAGCAAAATTGCATCATTTTATAAATCTATTAATAATGGAACTAGTTTTTCCATAAAGCCTAATGGATGGTTTCAAGTTCCTGCAGTGGATGCCGGCCTTATTCAAAGTTATGGAGGTCGGATAGCTACTACCTCAGCCGATAATGATCGGGTGTATGTATTATTAGTAGGTGAAAGCCAATCATCGGCACAGTTGCAATTGCAAGGACAAATTGGAATTTATAAAAGTAATGATGCTGGCGAATCATGGTCACTCCCACATGGCACCATAGGCGCACCATATAATGCCAATACACATCCCAATATGATGACTTTCTCTGGCGACAACAATACGTACACCCAAATTTATTATAATACAGCGCTGGCAGTATCGCAATTAAATGCTGATGAATTATTGGTTGGAGGTTTGTCGATGTGGCGAAGCACCGATGCTGGCGTAAGTTATGATCCAGTAGGGGGCTATGTGGGCAGCGTTGACTACATTCATCCCGATATTCAGGAATTTAAGGTTTATAAAACATCACCTAGCACACAAGAGATTTGGTGGGCCAGTGATGGTGGTATAAATTACAGTACAGATTTTGTGCAAACACATGCTGCACGTTCGGCAGGGTTACTAGGTGTGGCATGTTGGGGTTTTGATCAAGGCTGGAATGATGACATCATGGTTGGAGGGCGATACCATAATGGCAATGCAGGTAGAAGAGATGGTTATCCAGGTGCAGCATTCCAACAACTAGGCGGTGGTGAAGCACCCACAGGTTATGTAAATTATAGCAATGAGCAGAAAACGTATTACAGTGACATTGATGGAATAGTACTTGCAGATACACTTAATGGCTTAAGCTCCAGATTTCCGATAGCTGAAGATCCAAATGAGAGTTATGTAGATAATAGTAGCTCGCGAATGGTATTCGATTGGGATTATTGGAATGTGGTATATATGGGTCAGGAAAATAAAATATTGATAAGCACCAACGGAGGCAGCAGTTATGGTGTACATTTTGTATTCGGTAATACTCCATCTAATAGTATTTTATGGATCGAACAAAGTAGATCCAATCCCAATGTAATCTATGCCCAGCAAATAGTGAACAATGTAAGTATCTTATGGAAAAGTAGCGATAGGGGTAACTCTTGGAATCAAGTACCACTTCCACTCAGTAGGCGGCAAATGAATTTTACCTTAAGTGGGTCTTCGTCAAACGAATTGTGGGTGAGCTATCCAACTGCACCCAATGGGAATAAAATTTATAAAACAATTAATGGTGGCAGTCAGTGGATCAACCTTACCACAGCCGATTTAAATGGATATGAAATAGATGCCATTTGTCATCAATATGGTACTGATGGTGGAATTTATCTAGCCACTTACCATGGTCCAGTTTTTTATCGAAACAATGGCATGGCCAATTGGCAAGTGCTAGGAACAGATATACCTGCCATATCTTACCCTTTAAGAGTTGTACCATTTTATAGAGATCAAAAACTTAGATTGGCCACATGGCATCTGGGCATTTGGGAGCATCCACTTTATGAAGCAAGCGATCTAATTGCCGACTTCTCTGCTAACTATAGCCAGTTTTATTGCCCGGGTGATACAATAAAATTTGTACCGCATGCAGTCACGCAAGGAGCAGCAACTTACAATTGGATATTTACTGGTGGTACTCCTGCCAATAGCACAGCTATGTATCCACAGGTGGTTTACACCTCAGTAGGTAGTTATGACGTAACTTTAATAGTAACTGAAAATGGTATAGCTGATACAATAACCAAGACTGCATTCATTGGCACTGTGCCTGCAAGCAATAATTTGATAGTTGAAAATTTTGAAACAGGCATTTTTGATAACAGCTGGAAGGCGGTTGGGAATGGAATATCGGCTAGTAATTGGACAGTGAATGGGAATGCTTCAGGATTTGGTACGGGAACATATGCAATGGTTTATGATAATTGGACCTATGATGCATTGGGAAGTAGTGATGCCATATGGCTTGGAAAACAAAATTTTCAAGCTGTTCAATTAACAAAATTATATTTTGATGTGGCCTATGCAAGGTATAGCAGTGCTTATAGTGATACTCTAGAAATAAAATACTCAACTGACTGTGGCAGCACCTTCACTTCTATTTATAAAAAAGGAGGAACGGCCTTGGCCACGGCACCTCAAAATAGCACAGCACCCTTTGTGCCCACTCCCACTCAATGGCGAACCGATAGTATTAACATCTCAGCTTTGAGTGGCAGCAGCGAAATCATCTTTTCATTTGAAAACATTGGCTACTTTGGTCAAGTGTTGTATGTGGACAATATTAATTTAGCTAGCACCAATACAGGGCTACAATCAACTATTGAAAAGAATGAATTGGTTGCCTTCCCCAATCCAGCCAAACATTCTTTCACCCTCACTGGGCATGCACCTCTTGGTGAAATTCAAATTGTGGATGCAACAGGAAAACTAATTGATAGTTTTACCACCAACCTTAATGCTACTGAAGTCAATTGCAGTACATGGAGCAGTGGCGTTTATTTTGTGCAGGCCAATGGTAAACAATCACAAGTGATTAAATTTATTAAGCAGTAGTAGCATTAATTAGTTGGCGCATTGGAACTGCCAGATTCGCCTGGTGCTTCTTTAAAATGGAAAGTATTTCGAAATTGATGTGTTCCCTTACTTGTAAATACTCATCATACTCAACTGTTTTTACAATGTAAGCTATGTAAATATCAAATGATTGATCCTTGATATCTCTAAATCGAATGATAGGATCACTATCAGTTAAGGGATGGGCATTGATAAACGCTTTAATATCTGCAATGATATTTTTCAAGGCCAAATCTGATGTAGCAAGTGCTATTGATAAGTTGAAGGCTGCTCTATGATGTGTGCGGTCAGTATCGTTGATTAATTCGGCATCTACTAGTTTTTTATTTGGCACGGTAACCCGAGTTTTGTCAATAGATCTGATACGGGTACTTCTAAAACCTATACTTTCTACTTTGCCTTCGAGTGTACCCAGCTTAATGGTTTCGCCCACGGTGAAGGGTTTGTCTAAAAAAATGGTAAATGAGCCAAGTAAATTTTCAAGCGATTCCTTGGCTGCTAGAGCTATTGCCAAGCCACCTATACCCAAACCGGCCACTAGCGATACCACATCAAGATCAAAGGCCACTGCTAGCATGATAAGAATCCCCATGGCGGCCAATACTACTTTTACAATCTCTTTGGTATAGGGCACTAATTGATCATCCGTTTTATGAGGTGTGGCCTTAGCTTTTTCAATTAGTATGAGTCCACTGAATTCAGTAACTCTAATGGCCAACCAAGTAAAACTTAAAATGAGTGCAGCTTGAAAGAGCCGGTGTAGTACCATTCGCAAACCAAAGGAATGTTCTGGAGCTAATTGCCATTCTACCGGGAACGAAAGTTTATTGAAAGCTAAATATAATGTACCTAATACAAATAAGGAAGCTATCGGGGGAGTAAATATATCCATAAACTTATGGGCTCCGATGGCTTTACCCTGTTTACGAAAAAAATAATAAATGAAGCGACTTGAAAGTTTAGATAGATATTTTTTAAGCACCAAACCTGCTGCTAAAATAACTATGCTATAGCAGTATTGTTCAATGGTGTTGCCAAATAAGGTGTTATGAAACCAATTGTGTATCATTAATTATTTAACAATATATTTAATTGTCTTTCTAGGGCAGCAGCATTTAAGTTTTTATATTCTTTATTATCGGCCATTACTGTGGCCAGTGCATTTTTAATACAACCTGAAATATCAGCAAACAATGCCTCATCAGTAATGGCTATATTTTTTCCCATTAGGTAATAAAAAGTACGTGCCATGCCACAATTGGCAATAAAGTCAGCAATGACGCTCACATTTTCATCTGCAAATTGATTGATAGGCCCCATGAAAATTTCCTGATCAGCAAAGGGTACATTGGCCCCGCAACTAATCACTTCTAAACCATGTTTTATAAGAGTAGCTATTTCATCTTGTTTTACCAATCGTGAAGCTGCAGCAGGTATAAAAATTTCGGCACCGCACTCCCAAACTTTTGGAAGTAACCTATCATTGCTCATCATATCGGGAGCTTTTAATTGGTTCCCATCCCTTTGTAAGTATAAATTTTTGATTGCTTCAAAATCATACCCATCACTATTAATGAGCCCACCGTTTCTATCTATGATACCTGTAATTTTCACACCCATTTGAGCCAAGTAATATCCGGCAGCAGCGCCCACATTTCCCCAGCCTTGTACAATGGCCCGTTTTCCTTTATAAGATTCGCCTTTTAGGTCGTAGTAATGTTTTACTGCTTGGGCTACTCCATAGCCTGTGATCATATCGGCCACAGTGATAAGTTTAGCCACATCGGGGCTAAAGTGCGCATTGTCCAATCTTTTTTTCACGCCCACTTGCAGTTGTTTGATGATGGCAGCTTTATCGGCATCGTTATAATCGAAATGAGCCACCACCGTACCTTCTTGAGGGTGTCTGAGGCCGTATTTTTCTGTAATAGGTATCACATCGTGAATTTCGTCCACGTTTAAATCGCCACCGGTACCATAGTATGATTTTAGCAATGGCATGGCGGCCTTGAACCAACGCTCTAATACACCTTTTTTTCTAGGATCGGCTGGGTCAAAATTGATACCAGATTTAGCGCCACCAATAGGGGGGCCGCTCACAGAAAATTTAATCTCCATTGTCTTGGCTAGTGAAAGCACCTCTCTCATATCAAGGCCTTTGCGCATGCGGGTGCCGCCACCTGCCGACCCGCCCCGCAGGCTGTTAATCACCATCCAACCTTCGGCTTCGGTTTCTGAATCTTTCCAGTGAAATACAATTTCGGCCTGTTTGCCTTCGAATTGATGTACTAGTTCTTTTAATGCGGTAGTGGTAGCCATAGTCATTAATGGTAAGGGAGGTTTTTATTAGGTTAAGTTAGGTTAGGCCTCAAAGGTAAAAATCCTATCTATTCATCATACTATCATACTTTTTTTTTAAAAAAATTACCAAAAAAACAGATTGAAATTTGGATAAATAAAAAACTGTATCGTACATTTGGTTATCTCAAAAAGAAAACATTAACTCCATTCTTAATCAAAAATTAGATCCAACACATGGCAAAGAAAAAATCAAAATCGAAAGCTGCCAAGAAAGTTGCTAAGAAACCTGCGAAGAAAGCTGTAAAGAAGAAGGTAGCAGCCAAGTCTGCCAAAAAAGCTGGGGCCAAAAAAGCAGCACCTAAAAAACCTGCAAAGGCTGCAGCAAAAAAGAAGGTGGCACCTAAAAAAAAGTCAGTCGTAAAAAAAGCAGCTAGTGCGCCAAAGAAAAAAGCTGCAAAAAAATCAGTTGCTAAAGTCAACCAAGCAAAAAAGCCGAATAAAGTGATTGTGCCAAAGGCCAAACCCATTTTATCTGAAGATGATGAAGATGAGGACATAGCTCCATTGTTTGGCGAAGATGATGAGGATTTAGCTGCAGCTCCTTTGAAATCAAAAGGAATAAATGGGCATGATATGGATGAAGAAGAAGAAGAGGAGGATGACTATGAAAAAGCGGATGAAGAGGATGAAGATGATATGGACGATGACATAGCACCAGATAAAATGAAAGATTATGACCCCCCATCTTTCGACTTAGACGATGATGACGATGATGACGATGATGATTTTTAAAGTTAACTTTAATATTAACATTATAACGAAGCTACTTCTAAAAGAGTAGCTTTTTTTATTCATTGGTCACAGCTGTTTTTGTGTTCAATTAGTTAGTGTGCAACAAGCTGTTTAATTAATTAGAAATTTATCAGAGTTGAAGATGCTCCAGATCCTTTACCTTTAATACGCCACCACACCCCATGGCGGTGAATAACTAGCTAATAGCTCACCCATTCTTAATGGCATTAGACTTTTATATTTTTTCAGTTGTTGGCTGCTTTACTGTGTGGCTTGGTTTGGCATTATTTGAAGCACATTTTATGGATCAATGGCTTGGTATAAAATGGCCCAATCTGCGTTTTAGTGAAATGGTGCATTTAGACCCACCTGCGAAATTTTTAAAATTTCGAATACCCACCCCGTTATTTAAATA
>JBDKJS010000033.1:0-5332 GCA_039806065.1 Bacteroidota bacterium
TATAACGTACTCGGTCAATCATGTCCTATCCATTATACCAAAACAAATGAAGGATTTAGCATCAATGTGGCCAACCTATCACCTGGCTTTTATACACTTCAATTAAGCTTTGGCAGCCAAACCATTCAATCAAAATTTATTAAAACCAATTAGCTATGAAAAGATTAATTTATTTATCAATATTATTTTTATTCAACATTGGGCATGCCCAAGATTTGATTAATACCTATAATAATCTAGATCAGCATCCATTGACAGATCTGGTGAGGGACAATGGAGGTAATTATACCTTTATTGGATACAACCCAGCCTCATGGACGATTAGTCCCTATTATGAAGGCGAATATGAAATTAATTTAAAAAACTTTTATTGGGGTAATAATGCGCTATTACCTTTTTACCCTGGAAACGTAGCGGAAAATTTTACGAAAACTTGGCAAATAGAATGTGTTTCATTCCCATTCACAAAAGCATGTGCATTTACCAACTTCGGCTGTGAAAACCCATTAGACAACACCCGTAATTTAGAAATGCCAGATGAGAATAGCTTTTTTATTGACAGTTGGACTTACCCATTTATATCAACATTCAATCAAAATAAGTTAGCCCAAAAAACGGAAGAGAATCCCTTCCTTGCAGAAAGATATTCCAATCTACCATCCTCCGGAGGTAATACCTTGGTAACCTTTGCTTTTAATTCTAATGCAGGCATTGGCAGTTCAAGAACCATACTGCCGCATAGTATTCTAAAGCATACTTGTAAATTGTATTGTGAAAATGATTTAAATAGCCCCCATCTTGCCGAAATTAGCTGGGTAAACGATTTAACAAGATCACGGCTTAGAGAATATCCTTTCACTGATGCCAATGTTGGAGGCTCTATAGTAACTTATGATCTAGTTACAGTCCCCACATTAACACCGCCCTTTTCCAATGGAGGATTTGCATATTATGGTGCCGGCAACAACTGTAACCAGTATGGAGAAAATGACCCTGCATATAATGATTGCTCTATACAAGGATACAGAGGTGGCACCATTAATTATTTTAATTTTGACTACGGAGTAGATGATTTTTGCTCTTTATTAAGTTCCACTTATCAAGATGTAAGCTCACCTTCAGATCCATTTGCAGCTTCTGGTAGTACAGAATATTTTTCTAACTTACCTATTTCAAATTATTCTCTCGTTTCAAATACTCATATTAAAAATAATGCAGGCACCCTTCCAGCTGGTTATCAAATTAATTCTAATGGTACAATAGAAAAGATTAATGCAAATCCAATCAAGTTGAATTTTTTTATAAATAAGAATATAAATTTAAATTTAATTAATCCGAGTGAAAGAATTATTTATAACCCTAGCGAGATAGAAGTTACCGCTTCAAATCTTATCTTCCCTACTAATTATGTTTTTAAAACATTTAGAGCCACCTATCCATATTATGATGAAGTAATGGCAGCAAATACTGCTGCCAATGGCTGTGATGGCAATACCCTTCTTAAAAATGTGCCAGTTATTACCGACCTTAGGTATGAAGGTACTGATCCAAAATACAATGCAAGTGATCCTTGGTTTTCGGCTATCTATAGATTACATGCAGGGTCTAAAATTACTATTGAGAATTGTGTAAAATTATTTGATTGTACATTTGATCTATTGCCCAATAGTAAAATAGTATTTCAAAATTATGCAACCAACCAAGTCAATGTAGATCGGTATAAGGTATTGCTAAATGGAGGTGTTTACAGCAGAGGTCGCCATGATTGGGTATTTCAAAATAAAATGGAAACCGATAAAGTGCTAGAGTTTTTTTCGGATAATGAAATACTTGCAGGTAAGGATGTGGACTTATTGCAGCCAGCAGGTGATTATGTAGTAATGCCTTCGGCCAACGTTAGTTTTATCAGCAAAACAAGTGTTCGGCTATTGCCCGGTTTTGAAGCTCGTGAAGGTTGCCAATTCTTAGCAGCCATTGATCCATCTGTAGTTATTCCTGATTGTTCATTTAGTCCATTAAGAACTTCTGGTAACCAACGGCCAGAAGCCGGTCTTAATTTTATTCCTCCACACAAAGGTGAACGTGTACCTGCAGTTTTAAATTTGGTGTGTGAACCAAATCCTGCTACGGACATGGTCAATCTAACAGTACAGTTAAATATTCCTGACAAAGTTACCATCTCAATTTTTAACCCACAAATGCAAGTAGTAAAGCAAGTGGGCAATGAATGGTGGCAGGGTGATGCAAGTTTTACCTATAGCATAGGATTAGAAAATTTGAGTTCCGGAGTTTATTACTGTTCTGTTAAAGGAAGCATTTCGCAAAAAATTGTTAAACTAATAAAGCTATAATTGCAGATACACCTATCATTTTAGTGCGGTCAGCAATGAAAAAATAAAGTAGGATTATTTCCAATGCAGTAAGTAATTTAGTTATGAATGCAAAAGAATAAAATAAAATTATTGTATATTTAACCACTGATAAAACAGCCATGCAGTCCATCAAAGGCATCCTTATTTTTTTACTTAGCTGCACTGCCATTGCCATAGGCTGTCAACCGGATAAGACACCTCATAGAATAACCGGTGTATGGGATTTAGAATACCTCTACATAGGCGATGTGGATTGCACTGGAGTGGTGAAAAACAATCCTTGTTATTCGCCATATAGAATTGAATATTGTAATGTTGAATGTCAAATTACAGTTAAAGAACAAAGGGATACATGTCAATTTCAAGCAGGTTACACATTTCCACAAGGCGATTACAATAGATTATGTATTAATGCTCAAGGAAATATCGGAAGTGTTGGTCCTTGGATCGCTCAATACCCAGGAGTCTGTTGGGAAATAGAAAAGCTTAATAAAAAACAACTCTGGCTCAACTGTTGGTATCAAAATAAATACTGCTGGGTACATCTTAAAAAATTATAAGACCTTGAAAAACTATTGATCATTCCCATTAACAACCGCAATGCACAATGTATAATGCTAAATTAGTTTTCCTATCGTTGCTTTTTTTATTGGGATCTCTCGTGGTAAGACCGTGTAGTAGCTATAAAATTACATTAGCCGGCACCACCATGTATGGAATGAATTACGACACTTGGTTCACCTCACCTCGTATATGGTTTGAAACTACTGGCTATGGAGCCATGTTTACAGGGGCTAATTTTCAAGGTGGCCACGACCTCACCCCCCAAGCCGGATTAAATGAATACGGCCTTGCATTTGGCACCCTGGCAACTACCACTCCTCCAATAACAAAAAGTTTAATTGCAAAAAAACCTATCGCTAGCCGATCGAGCTACCTGAAAAGTATTTTACACAATTGCAAAAACGTGATGGAAGTAAAAAACTATATCGACCAGTATGATCATAGCACCTTTTTGAATGATGTATTTTTCTATATCGATGCTGCAGGGCAGTATTTAATTGTAGAGCCTTATACCCTGACCGTGGGCAACGATCCCAAATATGTGATTGCCAATTTTTGTCCTTCTACTATCACAGACTATAGCACTATTAAACAAACTCGATATATCAATGGAGTCACTTTTTTAAAAACAAAAATAGATACATCATTGGCATTTTGCACCGCACTATCTGATACCATGCATGTGTGCAGGCAAAAAAAAGGTGACGGCACATTGCTAACCTCCATCTGGAATTTGAATAGAAGGATAGTGCATATATATTTTTACCATGATTATACAAAAGCCATTTCGTTCAATCTATCAGAAGAGCTCGCTAAAGGAGATCACTATTATGATATCGTAAAAAAGTTTCCTCCCAATGCCGAGTATCAGCAACTACTAGCCTATAAAACTCCTTCGAATTCCAAATTCATAGAACGACTCTTGTGTATTTTAGCTGGTCTGTTTATGATTTCCTCTCCATATTTTTTGATTAGTTATTTTAAAAACAGAAATTCAAAGTTTGCTCGTTATAAATTATTCTTATCGTTCTTAAGTTTGTGTTTATTTTATTACATGTACTGTTTACTTACGGTAATGAACATCTACTATTTTCCGGCTCCCTATCAGCATTATAAATTTGGCATTATAAGCCTGGCTTCCTACTTACCCTATCTAATTTTGATATTGGTAGCACCGTTATTAATCCTAAATAAAAAAGTATTGGCAACCAACGCTTGGCAAAGGCTTGCGAGCTTGCTCTTCGTAGCAAATAACCTCGCCTATCTTTTATTGATCGGCTTATTTTTTTATTGGGGCTTGTTATTTTTTTAGTGATGCTAGCAAAGTAATATTAGCCGTTGATGGTAGGATTCTGCATTCGCTCAAATTGAATATATATACACAATCCCTACTACAATGAACATACTTAATAAAACAGGTTGCATTTGTTTTTAGAATGAAATTATTATAGACTCCTCTTTCGGCTAAAAAAATAAATTGTTGAAGCACTAGGAATAGCAATTATTCGACCAATAAACTGGTAATATTAATTTCAATAAACTATCTTAGACCATTGCAATCATCCGGTACACTATCATCCATTAATACTTACTACCTTGGCTACTTAATTAAACTATTAACAATCGCCACAAAATGAATCACACGGATAGAAAAAAACACTGGGAAAAAATATATCAAACCAAAACCATCAATGAAGTGAGCTGGTACGAACCCACTCCCACCACCTCACTGGCTTTCTTAAACACTTTCCAGATTCCGATCGATGCAAAAATCATAGACATAGGAGGTGGCGATAGTTTTTTTGTAGATCACCTGCTTGCATTGGGCTACCAAAACATTACCGTTTTAGACATTTCTGCCGCAGCGCTTGAAAGAGCCAAACTGCGTATAGGGCGCCAGGCTGATTTGGTAAAATGGATTGTGGCCGATGCTGCATCCTTCGCCCCAACAGAGCAATATGATTTTTGGCACGATAGAGCTGCCTTCCACTTCCTAACTTCCGGACAAGAAATTGATCAATACCTACACATTGTTCAAAACAATGTAACCACCAATGGCATTTTAATCATTGGCACCTTCTCTGAAAGTGGGCCTAATAAATGTAGTGGTATTGATACCAAGCAATATTCTGAAACATCCATGGCCAATCGTTTAAAAAAATACTTCGAAAAAATTAAATGCATCACAGTTGATCATGTCACCCCATTTAATACCCTTCAGAACTTTATTTTCTGTAGTTTTAAAAAACTAAGCGCTGTTTAAAAACTAGCATCCAGGTTGATTGATGTCTACTTTGTGTTTAAATTTACTTACCGTTAATAGGCCTCCTTGGGATAAATAAATCGTAAGCAGTTTTCAACTTAGCGGCCACTAACCAACTTACGCTCCAACAAAT
>JBDKJS010000034.1:0-14684 GCA_039806065.1 Bacteroidota bacterium
ACACCTATGGTCTTGTTGCCTTTATAAGCTTCTTTTATTAGGGTGATGGATTTATCGCGCCCCACAGTAATGGGAATGATAACACCAGGAAACAAAACCGTATTGCGCAGTGGCAAAATGGGCAACTCTGCTGGCAATTCCTGACTGTTGATATGCTCTTCATCTTCTAATGAAAGGAGGGGCAAAAATTCTGGCTCGTCATCATTGATGGATTGTAAATGTATGTTTGAAAGGGGATTTTTCTTATGCGTCATATAGCTTGAATCAAAAATATAGATAATGTCAAAAAGACCGCGTATTTGCGGCATCAACGGTGCCCTATTTCCATGCCAAAGTCATAATAGTGAAATTGTGGCAGTTTTAGCACATTGTTTTCAACGATTGGCACATATTGGGCACGCAATACTTCCTTGTAGCCTTTAAATGTATCCTTATTTTTTTATTTGCTTATGATTAATCACCATTCACCAATCTCTGTGCTTAAAACTTTGGCATTGTAGAATTTATAATAGCTTTGTTGGCTAAACCATAACTCCAATGAATAAAATTTATTTACTCCTATTGCTTTGCTGCCAATGGATGGTTGGCATTGCACAGCTCACTAGTATAGTACCCAATAGTGGTACCGGCACCCCTCCCACCACCCTCAATGTAACCATCACTGGGCCGCAGTGTTGGTTCAATGCTTCTTCGCCACCGATGCAAAATTCCGATATTTTACTCCGTCAAATAGCCACTAATACGGTAATTACTGCTACCAACTATACCTTATTCTTTGGTGGCAATCCTTGCTTTGGCATATTCAGTGATGTTATAGACGCCACTTTTGACATAAACCAAACACACCCTCCAGGATTGTACAATGTAGAAGTTACCAGTTATAATTTTGATCCCTTTACCGGACAAAACATACCCGTGCTCAATATCCTCACTGATGGGTTTAACTTGATAGGTGGTGGCGATCAAACCATTACCGGTGAAATTTATTTCGATATCAATGGCAATAGCATTAAAGATGGTGCCGACTATAACCTTCCCAACCAAGTAATATCAGCCAGCAATTCCTTTGGCACTTACTCCTTTGGCAACCGGGCCGATGGATCCTTTACCTACTATGCTGCCCTAGGTTCCAATGCGATTACCCTTACTTCGCCAAGTCCTAATCTTAGTATTTCGCCTTCGCTTTATAATTTTATGGTTCCCACTACGGATAGCACTGGTTATGATTTTGCAGTTACTCCAACCAACGCAGTCATTGATGCATATATAAGCATGGTGCTCCCCTTTGGTCGATGCAATTTTAATTACACCACCCCCATTACCATTGCTAATACTGGTACACTACCGTTAAATGCAGTGTACTCACTTAGCCTCAACAATATGAATAATCCCACCTTTATGCCAATGCCTGATAGCAGTAATGCTGGTGTTTATTATTGGAATATTAACAACTTGCTTCCACTTCAAAATTATAATATAAGTGTAAACCTGACCTATGGCCCCAATGGACAAGCCATTTACAACAACTGCCTAAAAATATTGGATAGCAATGGCAACCAGATTGATTACTACTGCGAACCACGAACACAAACCATTCTTTGTTCCTTTGACCCTAATGATAAGTTAGTATTCCCTGTAGGATTGGGTATGGATGGCTACACCCTTAAAGAAAAACCGCTTGAATACACCATTCGATTCCAAAACACCGGAAACGATACCGCCTTCACCGTAACACTCTACGATACACTCGATACAGATTTAAATATTTCAACATTTAGATTGTTAAATGCTAGTCATAATGTAGATTTTACCATTGATGCTGCCAATGTACTCACTTTTACATTTGAAAACATCCTACTACCCGATAGCAATGTTGACCTAAATGGAAGTAATGGATTCGTATCCTACTATATAGAAGCCAATCAGCCAATACTTACTGGCACCCAAATAACCAACAATGCTGGTATCGTGTTTGACCTTAACCCACCAGTTATAACCAATACCACCCTCACCACTTATGTTGACACGCTGCCCACAACTATAGACCCCATAACATTAAACAGTATTAAGGCCATACCCAACCCAGCATCGCAATTCATCATGCTAAAAACCTTCATTCATCAAAATTTGAATGTAGAGATTATAGATGTTACTGGTCGTGTATTGAAGCAAATTAGTATAAATCAAATAGACACAGCAATTGACATAAGTGCAATGCCAAGCGGCACCTATCTTATAAAAGCTACTGAACCAAAATCAAATCAAATATATACCCACAAATTTATAAAGATTTAAATTTGCATTACATTATAACATTTATATCAAGGCTGTCGATCATAAGACAGCCTTTTTTTTATTCATTGCAAGAGAAAAAAAAGAACAAACACTTAATAGACCTAAACTTTTCCAGCAGCCTGAATCTTCACTGTGGTGTAGTAATAGATCATGCAATCATTTTTATTAAAACAACTTGCCTAAATTAAAGTAGGCGGCAGCAAAGCCACAGCATCTATACTACTACCTGCCGGTGTTCGCTCATAGTGCCACCAAAAAAAATTGGTGGCAGCTAATCCGCTCTCCCCGGGCCGCTATCAACCCTTACCATCAAACGTCAAAAAAAAATTTAATCACACCCATGCTTTTTTAAAAAATCCTGAAATAAGAAAAGTGCGCAATCAATGTTCCCCTACAATTAAAGCCAACCCTTCATTGCATAATAAGCCAGCGCCAAATATTCCCTGTAACAAATTATTTGATACTTACTGTGATTCCAAAATTGGTATCGTAGCTGCTGCGCATCAGCTACCTCGGGAATTAAAAAATGCTGCCGACCACCCAACCTATCCGATGAAAAACGCGTGCTACTCATCAAAGCATGCTCAAAAGTGGGCATGGCAAAAACACTGTCAAATCCCACAGCATTAAAACAAAGCACAGCCCTGCGCATGTGTTCAGGCGAGGTAATGATCAAACAATTCTTATTAGCAAAACCTGCAGCTAAATTAAGGGCCTGCTCGCGTGTGTTGTGCCCAATGCGTTCTTGTACTATTTTACTACTATCTACTCCTAATGCACACATGTGTCCAATCATTTTACGAGCATCACTTTTAGCAGTCGGCTGATCATCAGGCATGGCCAAAACTATTGTTGCTGTAGGAAAAAGGTCATGCGCCTGCACGGCATAATAATTTCTCATCAGAGCACTTTCGCTGGGGAATCCACCACCACCTAGTATGATTATAGCATCCACCCTTTCACTCCAGCTAGACTTTGACATACCCAACCAATGATACATGTGGTAGGGTGCAGTGGTAAATGAAAGTACTATAAAAAACAAAAAAATCAATCCTAAAAAAAATATTCCGCGAACTGCTATCCGCTTTAACACATTGATTTTTTCAGTTAGTATCATTTACCAAATTCTGAACTTTGATGTTACTTCAAAAATATGCGTCATAATATCTTTCTCAGTTTGATTAAAATCCATTTTTCGTCTGTCATACACTCGCTGAGCTACTTCAAAAGAATCTTCCAATCTATAAGTGCTCATGCCCTCGCCACCACCCCAGGCAAAACTTGGAATAAATTTCGGGGGAAAACCAGTTCCAAAAATATTGGCATTAACCCCTACCACCGTACCGGTATTGAACATGGTATTAATGCTACATTTGCTGTGGTCGCCCATAATTAATCCTACAAATTGTAATTTAGTATTGATATACTCTTCAGTGGCATAATCCCATACTTTAATTTGCGAGTAATTATTTTTTAAGTTGCTGTTGTTAGTATCGGCTCCCCAATTACACCATTCACCTATTACACTGTTGCCCATATAACCCTCATGAGCCTTGTTAGTGTATCCAAAAATAACAGAATTGCCAACCTCACCACCCACCTTACAATGCGGCCCAATGGTAGTGGCTCCATAAATTTTTGCACCCATCTTTATTTGTGAATGTTCACCCAAACTAAAAGGGCCCCTGATTAATGCCCCTTCCATTACTTCAGCATTTTTACCAATGTAAATGGGGCCAGCACTGGCATTAAGTACAGCGCATTGTACTACAGCACCCTGCTCAATAAAAATTTGTGAAGCATTGATCACTTGGTTGTTTTCGGCTATCGTTGCCGACTTTCTACCGGCTGTGATGGAATGATAATCGGCCACCAGCGCCATTTCATTCAACGAAAAAATATCCCAATTGTGTGCCAACTTGGTAAGGGTACCAGTGAAATTTACCTTGGAAGTAAACTTACTATGCAGTAAACTCCAATCATTAACTACAACTCCTGTTCCCACTGCGGCAATTATATCTTGCCCTGCATACAGCGCTTCACCGATGGTTAGTTGCTCAATGGCATTTATTAATTCTGCTGATGGCAGCAAGGCTCCATTGATATAGGTTACCTTACCATCTGGCGCATTTGGATACTTTTTAGAAAGGTAGGCCTGGGTTAAGGAATAGGTTTTGGAATTTAATATTGCTTCCCATTTTTCGCGAATGGTTCTTATGCCTATTCTTATATCGGCTATGGGCCGGGTAAAAGTAAAAGGTAAAAAATTATTCCTACTATGATCGTCAAAAAGTACGTAATGCATGCTTGTTTTTTCTGCAAAGTAATGCATACGCAAACGATGCAATTGAGCTCAGCTAAGTTTTTATCTACAGCGATCTTTTTATAAAACACTCCTTACCTGAGTACTGGAAAAGTAACATTGCCCAACTTAACTATATAACAACCCTTTTCTAAAAATGGTAGATCTATAGTATGATATTGGCCATACAAGGTAGTTTCAACGAGAGGATGTCCCAATAAATCATACAATACCAATGACTCATCCTGAAAAGTGCTGCGGCTTACCAATAATTGATCATTATTAAACCGCACCCAATAATTTGATTTATTGGGCTGGTGCAACGTTGTATTCAAATAATAATAAGGATCGCTGCTGCTGCTACACTGGGCAGAGTTGGTTAATTCCACTGTATAAGTACCGGTATCTATTGGGGTGAGTTGCCAGCCAGTAGCGCCAGGAAGAGGTGCTCCATTTAAAAACCATTGGTAAGTATAACCTATAGTTGTTTCCAATTGAAGACCATTAAAAAAAATAGGTGCTGGGGTTGGTGGAGTATTCACCACCACTACATCAACAGTAACACCAACATTGGCGATATAATTAGGGCAAAGTGCAGGTGCGCCAGAGCATGTATATTGGCCTGAACTAGTTACCACCAATGTATCATCATTAGCACCAGTAATGTTAAATCCATTATTGGTCCATTGGATATTACGCTCGTAGGGGCTTCCCATAATCAAATACATGGTATCGCCATCACATACCTGCGCTTGCCCCGATCCAATGATTTGAAAGGAGCCTTGACTAATTATATAGGGCAAAAGAAAAACCCAACCATCCACGAGCACATCAGCACTTAACTCCGCACAACCTGCTAACGTGGCTTCTACTGCAAATACACTGCCCACATCCGTGGCAGCATTCACCACATAATAAGGGTTGGTGGCTCCAGCAATCATACTACCATCTTTGTACCATTGGTAACTATCGTATGACTGTGTAAAAAGCGTGTCCTGTGAATTTGGACACATGATTAAAGATGGAAATACTGTTGGGGTATGAGCACACTGTGCCTTACATACGTTAGTACCCACTAAAAATAAAACAACAAGCGCAATAAATTTATGCATTAATTTAAATTTTCTGGTAACGAATAGGTTCTACCTTTATTTTTTTCTTTTAAATATGCCATCAATGGATTAAAATAAGCTAACATTGCTCTTGCACTTAGATCTTCACCCGTTTTTTCTTTTAGCAACACTCTCCAATCGGCAGCACCACCAACACTTAATAAATCATTTAAATATTTTCCTATTTCTTTATTACCGAAATAATTGGTAAAGCGTGGATCTTGGTGTAAGATATTCTTTGAAATATAATCATGAATTTGAAATAGGATGATGTATGACAATGCATAGTCGTAGTATCCGGCTGGATCGTCATTGATATGGGTTTTGCTGGCTGCATCACAATAACGTTCATCGCGCTCAGTAGGAGGCGCTATGCCTTGGTATTTTTTCACATAATTCCACCACCTAGTATTGTATTCATCAGGACTCAACTGCTGGCTATACAAATCATGTTCAAAGTTACTCATGGTGCCTGCACTCCATGGTATGAATACTACATAGTTAAGCGCTTCCTTTAATAATTGATTCATGGTGTCTACACTGGCACTGGCCGGTATGAGGCCAAGGTTGGCTACAAAAGGCTGTTGCATGGCGGCTAATCCCAACATGCTTCCTACTGCTTCATGGTAAGCCCTATTGGCTCCTTCTCGAAGCAAGTTGGGCACCTTTTCATTACTGTAGCATAAATAATAATAAATGTGTCCATATTCATGATGGATGGTTTCATACCATTCGGCATTGGGTTCAATACTCATGAGGGTGCGCACATCTTGATCCAAATTCATATGCCATGCACTGGCGTGAGTGTTCTTTTTATAACCAGCATCCTTACTTACCGGATAAAAACTAGATTTACTCCAGAACGTCTCCGGCAAAGTTGGGAAGCCCATGCTAACATAAAAATTTTCACCTTGTTTGGCTAGCCATTCTGCCGACTTCTTATTTAGTGCACTATCCAAATTCATTCCTTTGACAGAAATCATTTCATTCCAATCTTGCCCCCACTTATTGGTGAGCCAGTGTGCAGGGATTAAATCTGGCACCGGCTGCTTGAATTTGGCAGCCAACTCATACCGAGCATAGGTGTGCAATTCACGATAGAGCGGCCATAACTCCTTGTTAAACTTGGCTAAATATTCCATCATTTCCTTACGTGTTAATCCATATTCGCTAGCCATATAAGTAAAATAATCATCATAGCCGAGGCCTTGTACCACCTTATTGCGCAAAGCCACCAAATTGGTAAGGCCAGGCTTTAGTACCACACCTATCTCCTTACTAGACTCCCAAGCTTTTTGCCTTAACGTAAGATCGGTTTGTTCACTCAATATTTTATTAATTTCATTAGGCGTAATTTCTTTACCTTCTAACATGAATTTATAACCATACAGTTTTTCTGTTTGAGCAGTTTCTGCTTTTATCCTATCTTTTACCACATCAGCAATGGTTTGAGGGGATGATGCTGCTAGAAAAAGAATTTTCTTTAGCTGCTTAATGGAGATAGGATCCAATTCCTTTTCAAATTTTAAAAATGCTTGAGCTTGTTCGATATTTTCCTTGCTGCCGGTAAATGCTGCCATGGCTTCATCTGCCATTCTGCTATTATATGCATTCATTGTATCGCCTGCTACAATATGCGTTTGCACAGCCCATGCCATCTCACTGCTCTTGCTATACAGTTTGGTATATTGCTCATTGTAAGTTTGAAGAAACGCTGCAACTTTTTTCTGATCAACAGAAGGCGAGGTGGTGCACGAAGTAATAAAGAATAGTAAACTACAAAAAATTAAAGGTTGTCTTTTCATTAGCTTGATAATTGATCTTACAAACCTAAAAAAAATTATGATAGCCATAACTTTCTAAAAGCTCCATCTGGATCATATTGAGCCGTCTGCTTTTCGATATTAAAATACCGATCGGGCCGGGGATCATTGCCCACACCGGCTAAATACATCCAATTGCACCAATTGCTAGCTGTATCATAGTCAATTAACATTTTTTCAAAATAGGTTGCACCCCACCTCCATGGCAGTTTTAAATCATTAATCAAATAAGATGCAACATTTTGCCTTCCTCTATTACTCATCCACCCGGTTAACCTAAGTTCAGTCATATTTGCATCTATCAATGCTTCGCCCGTTTTTCCCATCATCCAGAGTCGAAAATGGTGAACATCAGGGTTGGAAGGTTTGGCAATGCCAGCAATACCCCTTTTAAGAAAAATTGAAGAACCATACCTTTTTGAAACCCAGAAAAAATATTCACGCCAAAGCAACTCGAAAATGACCCAATAGGTACTTTCATTAGATCCGTGCAAGCTCTCATACTCCCTTACAGCATGGTAGCATTGCTTTACACTTAAGGCCCCATTGGCCATCCAAGGCGATAGTTTAGTACTGTACCCTTCGCCTATCATCCTATTTCGGGTTTGTTTATAATTACTCACTTGCCCTGAGTCAAAAAAATAAGAAACAATTCTTTGCATTGCCTTCTGTTCTCCACCACACCATTTAAAAGCTGCTCTATCATCCATACTTACCATTAATGCTGTTGCCTTTAATTGCTCCAACTCATTTTTCACTAAAATGAATTTTGGAGGTGGCGGAATTTTCTCCACTGTATTGACAGGGGCAATAATGGGAAATTTACTTTCAATAGCTATTCGAAATTTAGTAAATATGGAAGGCAATTCACCTATTGCAAAAGGCAATTGGTCCTCACTAAAAAGTGTATTGGGTTTTGTAAAAGATAACTTGGCTCTAATTTGCTGCTGAATATCTGAGATAAGGTTCGCTTCATAATGCCAATGATTTGTTTGAACAAATACTTGTTGCACATTATGTTCTTGGATCAGTTTTGGAATTGCTTCTAAGGGTGGCGTTGTGGTAACCACAAGTTGGTTACCAAGTTTGGAGAGTGTGTGCTGAAGGTCTTCTAAAGTTTCAATCAAAAATTTATTTCTAAAGGCTCCAATCCTATTCACACCCGGTAATACTTCATGATGCAAGGAGGTGTCATAGCAATACAAACATATAAGCTGATCAAACTTTTGATGCAGTGTTTGCAGGCACTCCATATCATGTGTGCGAAGATCATTCGTGAACCAATAGATGGCTGTTGACATTAGATTTTAATTTTCTACAACGGTTGCTACAATATTTCACTTCATCCCATACCTTTTCCCACTTTTTTCTCCAACTAAAAGGCTTGTGGCACACTGAACATATTTTATTCGGAAGATTTTCCTTCTTCACTCCTCTCATCATTCTTTTTTTTTACAAAAGTTTAATTGACCCAATGCCCCCATCTATTTTTATCACCTGGCCAGTAATGAAAGTTGATTCATTGGAAAGTAAAAATTTTGCCATGGAAGCTATATCAGCACTACTACCAATTTGCTTCAACGGATGCCTTTCAGTAGCGGCCTTTAGTTTGGCATCGGCATTGATGAGCGATGCTGCCAGTGGAGTATTGGTTAAACTTGGTGCAATAACATTAACTCTTATTCCCGGTGCCACCTCTGCAGCCAATGAACGTGAAAATCCTTCAATGGCACCTTTGGCAGCAGCAATACTAGTATGAAAGGGCATTCCGGTTTGAACTGCAACAGTGCTAAACATCACTATAGAACCTAGTTGGGCAGTATCAAAATAGGGTAGATAAAAATGCAAGCATCTAACCAAACTAAAAAAATTTAGCTGCATCTCTTCCATCATATCACTCGGCTTGATCATTTTGAAAGGCTTTAATCTGATGCTACCAGGGCAAAACATCAAGCCGTTCAATCCTTCTACTGTTGGTAAGTTTGCATTATTTATATCATGCAAGTGATAAGAAATACTGTCTATTTTTTGATCAGGTAATGACCTACTAATTACGTGCACCTGGTGGCCATCATTGGCAAGCAATCTACTGGTTTCATAACCTATACCCTTACTGCCACCAATAACAAGAATTTTTTTCATAACCTCTTAACAATGTTTTGCATAAATAGTTATTACTACTTTTACAACATGGCAATAAACACTGAAGCACTACTAGCATTGCAAACAGAATTAAAAGTACATCAATCCACCTTGGTAGCTGTTAGTAAAACCAAACCCTATGAGGATATAGCTCAAGCTTTTGGAAGTGGTCAATTGCATTTTGGCGAAAATTATATTCAAGAATTGAATGAAAAAATTACGCTGAATCATTTACCCTTGAACTGGCATTTTATAGGCCACTTACAAAGCAATAAAGTAAAACTGCTTAAAAAAGACATTCATTTAATTCATGCTGTTCACAGCATATCACTGTTGAAAGCCATCAACAAACATGGTGCAGCCTTGAATCACAAATTTGAAGTGCTATTACAGCTTCATGTAGCACAAGAAACAACAAAACATGGGTTTGACCCGTCTGAGATGGACAATGTTTTAGCAACTTCACAGCTTGAAACACTTGAGTATATAAACATAAGAGGCATTATGGGTATGGCCACCTTTACTTCCAATGAAATCCAAATAGCTAAAGAATTTAAGAAACTCTTTTCGATATATGTTCATTTGAAAAATCAATGGTTTGATGGCGCCCAATTCAATAAGCTGAGCATGGGTATGAGCAGTGATTATAAAATAGCACTTGCTGAAGGGAGCAATATGGTGCGCATTGGTTCTGCCATATTCGGCAATAGAAATTAACTCACTCCGGAATTTAACAAAAACAGATTGGTATTTTGATTATCAGCAAATACATTCAAGGTTGGTTGCTGTGCTTGTCCAAGTTTACAAATTGGGATCTCAAGCTTCAAGCTAAGGTCAGTAGCCACACATTGTATTTGACTAGCGCAATCGTTAATTGTTTGTTGAATTTTTTCTAAATCATGATAATATTCAAAATGGAGAATACTAATGGGAGAAGCAATCGCAACATTTTCAAGTACTATTAAAAATCCGTTTTGTAAAAAATCGATTTTCTTCATCATCAATACTGCATTGTTGTAATCAAAGTTATTCATGTACTTATGATGGTTCATCAAGGTAGCATGATGATCATAAATAGACTCAAAGAAAAGATTAAAATTATACCCTTGTGGTACATATAGCTTGCTCACATTCCTACATCCTAAACCGAAATAATCAAACAAATCTCCTCCCAAACTTTTGAGTGATTCAGCAGATTCCTTTCCTGAAATTACAGCTACCGCGTTCCTATGCTTTCTAATAATGTGGGGAACTTTTGAAAAATAAGATTCAAAATATCTCGAAGTATTGTTGCTGCCATTTGCAATCACCATATCAAATTGACTAACTTTTTCAACAAATGAAATTCTTGTAATCAACTCAGGTGCCACTTCCTCAATCAATGAAACTATAAATGGCAATAAGATGCGGTCTTCACTTGCATTCTTTCCTTGGTAATGATACCCCTGTACCAGTACACATAACAAATCATGAAGCCCGGCAAATGGGATGTTGCCTGCATTAATTACAGCTACAGTGCCATTTCTGAAGGTCACTGAACCATCAGGCACAAACTCGTTTATTTGTATCGGTTCTAAACAAGCAGCCCAATGTTGCAAAGCCCTGAGCACTTGTTCTTCTGTAAACCATGGATTTAATGCTTTGGCTTGCAACAAAACTTGTTGCAATACAGCTGAATGCGGATCATGCGATAGCTCTTGTAAAGAACCGGATATGCGCGCACCAAGTGCTGATAAAAATTGACGGGGTACAAAACTCATATGCTCAAAAAATGTTTGTACAAATGTATCGAATATGCTACTTTCGTGAACTAGTAACAAATAAAAAAACCATTAGTATAAACACAAAAAATTATTATGGCAATTAAAATTACCGATGAATGTATCAACTGTGGCGCCTGCGAGCCTGAATGTCCTAATAACGCTATTTATGAAGGCGGTGCTGAATGGAGATTCTCTGATGGAACCAATGTAAGAGGGAGCTTTCAAAAATTAGATGGTGGCACGGTTGATGGTGATGCACCTCAAGCTCCAAAAAGTATGGATACCTACTACATCGTTTCGGATAAATGTACTGAGTGTGTTGGATTCCATGATGAACCACAATGTGCGGCAGTTTGTCCAGTGGATTGCTGTGTGGATGATGAAAATTACAGAGAGAGTAAGGAAACATTGCTTTCAAAAAAAGAAAAAATGCACGCTTAAAGCGTTAGTAAAATATGTTCACCAAGCCTCTTTTTACAAGAGGCTTTTTTATTTTTACCCAATTATTAATTAATCTAATCCGTTATTGTTTCGAATTGAAAAATCTATTGCTCATCTATTTATTACTTGGATGTGTCCATTCATTAGCACAAGATCTATCGTCATGTGCTGTGATCATGACTTCAGATAGCAATGCCCACAAGCGCGATAGTGCTGCTCTGGTATTTGAGCAAAACTTTCCTAACTGGGTTAGTAACCACTTTTTAGAAGAACAGGTGCCTTTCAAGCATGTTTCACTTTTGATAGGAAAAGGGAAACAGAAAATAAAATTTTATTCATGGATCTATATTGATAGCAGACAAAAGCTAAAAAGATATTGCGGTTATATTGCCTATTTGGATCAGAATTCTAATAAGATCAATGGGTTCATCCTATCTGACAGCAGCGCTGCCCTAATTAATGCTGACACAGCAAAATGCAACCCTCAGCGGTGGTATGGTGCTGCCTATTATGATATAAGCACCAAAAAATTTAAAGGTATAGAAACACACTTCCTCTTAGGTTATAGAAATGATGGCGAACAAATTCAGAAACTAGTAGAACCGATGTATTTAAAAAAAGGAGCGCTTTATATTGGAGCCAACGCTTTTAAAGTGAACAAAATATTTGTGCAACGCTTTGTACTATCTGTTAAATCAGGAATAAAGCTGAGTTTACGCTACTACAATAATGGAAATCAAATAATCTTTGATCACTTGAGTGACGCTGGAATGCATGGCAGTGCCAATAAAATGAGCTATGGCTCAGGACCGGATGGGACCTTTGATGCTTACGAATTTAAAAAAGGAAAGTGGAATCTGATCAAAGACTTTGCCTTGGGTGGCGCCATAAAAAGTAGTGGTGGCAAGAAAGCTACTGAAGAAGAAATTAAAAATAAACTTAAAAAATAGTAGCATTCAATTATCGATGTGTTACTGATAGTCTTCCGAAATTAATTTGATGGTTACTTATTATTTTTATCGTATACAATCCTGATGCTAAATTTGCCACTGAAAAATCGGTGGAATTAACGGCAGAAGGGATGTTCGCTTCACTCACTAAAACGCCCATCGCATTATAGACTAGTAATGAACCTTCAAACATTCTTCCATAAGGTAAATTTACCTGAATTACATCACTGGCTGGATTAGGGTAAATATTTAGCTGCGCTAAGAATGGCTTTTCTGCTATCCCTACGAAGCCACAACCGGTTGCATTGTACAACTCATACCGAAATGAATCTATGGCCTGCCACATGCGATCTTTTTGTCCCAAAGTAAATAACCCCATACACCCATCATCTGTGTAATCCATAAAATTCATATACATATCACCGTTGGGATTGTTGCTACAAGAAATTGGTGTGACCAATGGGCAAGCATACGTTTCATCGGCTTGATTGGGTGTATCGCTCACAAAATCACTTCCTGTGCAAGCATTGCCATCATCTCCCCAGATATGCATTAAATCTAGCCAATGCCCCACTTCATGAGTGGTGGTTCTACCTTCGTTGTAAGGAGCTGTTACATTGAATGTTCCAAAATATTTAGGATCTATGACCACACCATCACAACCAGGATTGGATGCTAATGCGGCAGGAAAATTGGCATAGCCTAGATAATTACTAGGCAGTGGACAAACATAAATATTCAAATAGTGTTCAGGGTCCCATGGTGCTACCCGCTGCATGGGTCCACAACCAAAAGAAGGAAGCGCATTAATGGTGTCGCGTGTGATCCCATTGGTGGGATTGCCTGCCGTATCATAGGTAGCTAGACAAAATTCGATTTTGGCATCGGCTGCCAATGGCCTAAAAACACTTGGAACACTGCTGAAGGTATCAGCATTTAATTTTCTAAAATCCTTGTTAAGTACAGCAATTTGAGATTGAATTTGGGAGTCTGATATATTTTGCGCAGGCGTTTGATACAACACATGCACTACTACCGGGATCAAAAGATCTGCAATGACAGCTGAATGGTGAGGCGTCTCATTGCGGTAATTATGCTTATTTTGTTCAGCTTGTTGATTGAACCTTTGGTGGTGAACTCCAATTTCAGGATGTGTGGTTACTAGTAGATCAAAATAAGGCATGGTGCCACACTTTCTAAGCTGACCCAATGCCATAGCGGGTGGCAAGCAAAAGATAATAGCAAGCAAGTGACAATAAATGGTTCTAAATTGCATGGTATAAATATAGTAAACGGCCATAAAATAAAAAAGCGGACTTGGTGAAGTCCGCTTTTTATTGGGTAATTGGAATGTTTAGCTAAGATGCTTACCAATAAGGCCAGCAATTTCAAACATGGTTACTGATTTTTTACCATTGAAAACCTTCTTCAAAGTTTCATCTGCATTTACCTGACGCTTGTTTTTTGCATCTTGAAGTTTATGCTTCTTAATGTAATCCCAAAGTTTTTTTACTGCCTCGGTTCTTGGTAATGCCTTTGAACCTACTACACTTGCCAATGCTTCACTTGGAGTATGTGGCTTCATGAAAGCAGCATTTGGAGTTCTTTTTGCTTTTGCTTTCTTAGCTGGTTTCTTTGCTGCTACTTTCTTAGCAGCTTTCTTAGCAGGAGCTTTTTTAGCTACCGGCTTTTTTGCAGCTGCCTTCTTTTTAGCAGGTGCTTTCTTTTTTGTTGCCATTGTTGATTGATTAAAGTTTTAATTTGTTTAAAGATACTCAAAGCAACAAAGGCTGAACCAATAGTAGTAGTGCAGCTTTCAAAAGTTTTCCACAGTGAAAATGGAACTATGTTAATTG